>JAQICX010000140.1 GCA_027858345.1 Kiritimatiellia bacterium
AACCAGACCAGTCTGTGTCTCGTTTGAATATAGACTTTGAGGAGTGGTTGCAATTACTTGCCCTAGGGAATTATAGGTGTAAGTCCGTCGTTCAACGCCCGACGCTACAGATGTGGAGCGGTCTGTGTATGCGAGGCGACCTGTGGCGGAGTCGTAGAAGTTGGATGTGTAGGAATAATTTCCGAAGTCGAGGCCATCGGCTACAGGGGTGGTGTGTGGAGCCGGGGTGTGGGTGGCGATTACTCGTCCTTGAAAATCATAGGAGTATTTCACATAAATACGATTAGCAGTGCTTGTTGTTACCGAATCCATTCTGTTCTCTCTGTTTCCCTTGATTGTTAATTGTTACTCAATATTCAATTTAATTTCTATATCAATATCATTATTGAAATATTCATTAGTTGTATGTTTCATTTGTATTGGATACTCCCAAACAGCCATATTCTCTATAGCCTTGATTTCATTTGTATTTATAGTACTATACCAAAGATTAGACAATGCGCTTGCACACAAAACATTTGTTACATAATAATATTGAGACGTCTGAATACCTTTCCATATTTTTATGTTTTTATCATAGTCATGCAATGGCTTATAACATATTTGATTATACACAACGCGAATCCACTGTACTTTTTCTCTATTCTTAACTTTTGTCATATTCCAAATATCAGGAGACAATGCAACAGGTATAGCATATCTTTGATTAGTTTGAATATAAAAAAAACTCTCGAAATTTCGATACCATATACCATCATATTTGCTTATTTGGTATTCATTTATGCCATCGCTTAAAACCATTTTTAGATTATTATATCCCCATGAGTTCCAAGGTTCATAAAATCTATATGTATTGATGCTATTATTTTTAATATTAACAAAAAAATCAACTCTATACTTTTTAGTCTCGTGTGTTTTTGAATTTTCAATAGACCACATACTAATTGGTTTTTCACAACTTATAATAGAAAGAGATATTTCTTCCGAAAAAAGAAAACGACACAATATGCATAAATACACTAAAATTATTTTTTTATACTTTTTCATTCTTTATTCCATTATAACTTTAAAATTAAATAAGTAAGGCCACCTATATTTATATGCCTTCTTGTCAGTGTTACTTAAAATAATTTGCTTTAACTTATCTTCCGCAAAGTCTTTAATATCTACATTAGGTAAGTTTCCTGCTGCTGCATAGTAAAACTCTCTAGTATTCATATTATATCCCCAAAACTTCTTGTCAAGAATTTTTGTTTTAGCTTCCATTCTATAAAAAGGATCTTTGTAACATTTTAAACAAATCTCAACAGGTAGCATGTAATAATATATTGTACTATTTAAAGCTCCCCCCGGAACATCTCCAAACTCTAAAATTTTACTTCCATTAATTGTAATTGTTCTTTTTTCAGCTTGAGAAGGAGTAAAGTAGTAAGGAAAAGTGTCCTTATTCTCACCATCTATGCTCCATGTATTGTTGACATATTTTAGTTGTAATACATTTAAATAGCACCCTTTATCAAGTTTGCCTATTTGTTTTATTGTTGCTATATAAAAATAGCTGAAATTACCATGCAACTTTGTTTTTCTATATTCAATGCTTTCAGAAACTGAAACTGCTATTTTCCCCCACAAATCAAACTTGTTAATCAAGTCATTTGCACAGATAGCATACTCATTTAATCCGCCTTGAACACCAATCGTGTCACGGCTTGCAAATTTACCTAATTGAGGGAAGTATTTTCGGTTCAGAAATTCTACCTGACCAGTAGTTTCATCAAAGTATTCGTTGGAAAAACCAAAGGGATTCAAGGAAACGGTGAAGGGTAAAGGGTGAAGGGAAAAGAGAGAAATAGGGAGAACAATTCTCTATATCTTTAACTTTTAAGTTTTTACTTTTAACTTTCATTGCCCTGTTCCCTATATCATCATATGTGAATGTGTAATTGTTTGTTCCCTGTTTCATTTCTCTGGAGATTGTTGATTATTAACTACAGATGGAACCGGATATTTATTTACTTTAAGTCCTGACAACTTATACATCTTATTCAAGCATAATGTAGCAAATCTAACTGTATATTCATCCTTGCTGGTAGTTCTAAGCTTTTCAAGTTGATCCACCATTTGTTTATTGCTATCCGTTGCTGAAAAGTCAAGATCATAATATATTGACGTGACAATGGCTTGAACATCATCCAAATTATCAGATTTGAGTAACTTATTTACTATGCTTGTTATATTCTTACAATAAGAAGTTGCTCCAATTTTATTATATGATGCATAAAAAGCAGAAAGACAATTTAGATTTACAGCCAAGACTTCACGGCTAGGTTTGTTTTCAATTGTCTTAACCACTTTATTATATCCTTTAAGACCTTCGTTCACAATCTGAAGTTGATAGTCATAATCAAAGAAACTGATTGATCCTTGTCCATCAAGTACAATATTTGGCAGCACACCTAAGCTCGTCAAAAATTTAGTATCAGGTAAAGTTTCAGAATTTAACAGATGTGTATGAAAACATAAAAACAAAATTGCCACATTAGTTAGAACTATAATAAACTTTGAATTAATTTTAGAATTATTTTTTATAAGTTTTTTCATTTTTTCCTCATTTATATGTATTATATTTATAACCTAGTGGATGGAAGGTATGCCAATACGCTTTTTCAATACATCCTTTCTCTTTCCATTTGTCAAACATTATTTCCCATAAATTATAAAAAGAATCATAAGATATCTGATCAGAATGTACTTTGGTAGTTAGAGTCTTGAATTCATCATAGATTTTCTGCATTTCATCCACTTTCCGAACATTGTCTGTAAATTTAATATAAGGACTGATAGTCACCTTTGATAGTCCTTCATGACCTATAACAATTACATCCAAAATATTATGCCATTGTTGTGCTCCACCACCTTTATTACCAAAATAACAAGAGAAAGCCCAAATTCCCTTAAGTGTTTTTGGTTCAAAATGGGAGGCATCCGCCCATTCAATATCAGCAGGTCTAATATTTTCGCCTCCAGTAACAATATCATTTCCGTCCAGACTTCCATGAGCATAAATATACACTTTCCCAGATTCTGAAACAATGCTATTCGCATCAATGCCCCGGTTACCAGTAAACATCTCTACATCCTTAATACTTCCAATAAACAATGCCCCCCAATCTTCCGTTTGATTACTAGCGTTAAAAGCTTCTCTAAAACTATAGTATACCTTTGTTACATGTTGTTCTTCAGCTGCTAATCTATTAAGCAGTGCAATCTTACCACTAAACGGATAAAAAGCCTTAGACCTTCCCCAATTATCCCAATTATTAATCAAGTCATTACCACCAATACCATAAAGGTTTAGCCCTCCTTGCTCTTCTATTGGGTCAAGCGATAAAAATTTACCGAGTGCAGGAAGGTAAATGCGGTACTTGTATTCAATAAAGCCAGTAGTTGCATCAAAGTATTCGTTAGAGAAACCAAAAGGATTGGTTTCCGCTAGTGGTTGTTCGTCTGTCGTTGTTTGAACCCCAAATGGACTATATTCATAGTGGACGACGATGTCACCTGAATCATCAACGAGGTCAGTAACGTTCTTATTGGCATCATGGCAATAGAATATAGTTTCACCGTCTAAACTAGCGGTCAACGTTTCTCCGTTGCTCCAAACAAAACTGTTAGTGGTAGAATCTGTCATTTCTGCAATGATATGATTGCCGTTCCAGATGAAGTGATTTGTACTGCCATTGGTAACCTTCTCAAACATACGTCCTTGATAGTCATAGGCATACGTAACATAAATACCATACTGAGTGTTACGAGCAGACGTCATTCGATTCTCTGCATTCCAAGTGTATTGCCAAGTATCCCATGGGGTTGCATACTGTATAGCATTTGTCATGTTACCATCGGCATCAAAATCATATCCTTTATTATAGACTCGATCGGTTGAATAAGTATCGCTGTAACGATTTAGAGAATCATTATTATTTTCATAGCGAGCATAAACATCGTTAATCAAATGCTCTGTCCTGTTCCCGATGTCATCATATGTGAATATGTATTCATTAGTTCCCATGTCTGCCTCGTTAATTTCTTGATACCCATTGTAGGCGAAACTATTTGTTTTGACAAGGAGATTTTCATCAAAATCCAGTCTTTCAGTGCGACGTCCCAGCGCATCGTTATCATAAATAAACGATGAGATGCAATCTTCACCAAAATAATTAGAGATGCCAACAATCAGATTTCGGTTATCTTCATAATATTTGGAGACACCAAAGCCAAGGTTGTTGGTGATTGATGAGACCATTGATGAACCGTAGAGGTAATTGAAATGGAAAGTGTTGGTTTCTGAGCCGAAGATTGCTGAGATGGAAGATTGTCTTCCATAATCATCAAAGATGATTATTTTGCCGAGCTGGGGCTCAGCGTTCCCAAAGGCATAGCCTGTTTGTTGACCACGGTTATTGTAGCTATACATAAGCACATTCGTGCCATTAATACTTTCAGAAAGCAGGGCGAAGGTGTTTGTGCAATATTCGAAGGCACGAGTTCCCTGTGCATCGTTGACGGTAACCAATTGACCTAATCGATTATATTCTCTGGTGATTGTCGGAGTACCGTCTGAGTAGGTGGTTGAAATCAGTTGTCCGGCAATGTTATAAGCATTGCTCATAATCATTCCTTCAGCGGTAGTCTTTGAACACATTTGTCCGTTTGGATAATATGTGTATGTTGGACCGGTTCCGTCGTCATAAAGTTTGTTTGTGAGCAATCCGGTTGGTTCGTCATATAGCCATTGGGTTTCAGCAGGATCGTTTGGGTCGGCAAAGGTTGTCATTTTTGTTTTGCGTCCTTGTGAATCATATTCGTAGGCGACTGGGTATGTTGAGCCGTATTGGTGGATTAGTTGGCCGAGGGAGTTGTAGGTATTTGTTATTGCAGAGTTCTCCGAGGTCTGCTGACCTCGGCTACAGACGGCGTGAGTGCGACCGATTGAATCATATTCAAAGTTCGTTATTAGTTGATCGCTAACCGTTGAGGAAAGTTGTCCGACGTTGTTGTAGAAATTGCTTGTCACTTGCGTGACAAATGCCGAGCTGGGGCTCGGCGTTCCCAGAGGAATAACGCCTATATCAGGGGAAGCCTGCCGTGTGGTTGTTGCTGAAATCTGGCGGGCGAATCCATCGTAGGTGAATGTGTTGGTTGCTCCAAGTGAATTAACTGTCATCACTGGGTATCCTGCAATGGTTTTCTGGATTGATGGTTGAGCTGAGAATGGAGATTTGCTAATCTGCCATTTTGTGGCTGTTGATTGGTCAACGAATGTCATGTTTGTTGTGACATTGCCGTGAATATCTTCGGAAGAAGCCAGACTAGTCTGGACTAAATCCAGTCGGTCAACGCCAGACGCTACAGATCCGAGCTCAAGGAACTCGGCTACAGTTGGTGAACTTCCAAGACCAGTAGCTTGTGTGCGAGAGACGGAGGTGGTTGTGCAGTTTGCGGGGTTGGTTTGTGCCCAAATGTAAGAAACTGATGTGCGATACCAATCGTTGTTAATCTCTTCGTAGTATGATGATGAGCCACTAATACGATCTTCGCCTTCAAGGTCTATGGTGTTGTTGTCATTAACATCCTGAGCGGTGTATTTTAGTTGTCCGAGGGTGTTATATTCGTAGAGCGTTGTTCGTTTGTCGTTTGTCGTTGTGCCTGAACGCTCGGTGCGGATCAGGTGACCAGTGGCGGAATCGTAGAAGTTGGATGACCAATTATATGCCGAGCTAGAGCTCAGCGTTCCCAGAATGGAATGCGGAGCCGGGGTATGAGTGGCAACGACACGTCCTTGAAAATCATAGTATGAAATGCTTGTTACCAGACCAGTCTGGACTATATCGTCAGGCTCAGCCTGCCGGTATGAGGTGGAGATTCTGCATCCATCTTCATTGTAGGTGGTTGTGTTCCATGTTTTTGTCCAGACTGTGTTGGCAAATTGATCGGTCCAAGTTGTGATGTTTGTTGATGAACCACCTGTGACGCTGATATACATTGAGGTGACTCCAGCACCGTCGATTGAGTAATTCACACTGCCCATTTGAATGTTTGAAGAGATGTCTTGATTCTGAACGCCAATCTGATCGGTAGTTATTGTTATTGCTGATGCATTTGATATGCTTCCAATATATTCTGTTGTGGTTGTCAGTGGTTCGTATGATGTAACAACTGAACCGTTGTTATAAACTCTCTGGACACTGCTTGTTTCAAAGCCGTAGGCATCTGGAAAGCTTTCTGTCACGGGATAGTTCCCAAGTGTATTTGGTAATTCTGCAACTGAGATCTGTGCTTGTCCATAATAATCAAGATTGTTGTGATCGTTCAGATTTTTTGTGTGAACTCCTGAGCGATCTGTTATCTCGCCAAGATGACAGCATGGCCAGTAGTTGCTTGTGAACGTTCCATCGGAATAGGAAACAACTGTCTGCCTGCGAAGAGAATCGTATGTGTATTCTGCTGATGAGATTATCGGATCATTTTCTTCTCCGGTGTATAGATATGTTGAGCTTGATTCTGTGTGACCAAATGTTGCATCGATGATTTCAACATCATATGTGCTGACATTTTCAATACCATTTGGATTTTCAACTGTGCCACTGATTGAAGTGATCTTATAGTTGTCACCAGCTGGCTCATATTCCCATCTGTAAAGAGTTCCATCATAGGATTCCTGCCTGATTGGGCGACCTCTTAGCAGCGATGGAAGATTTGTTTCGGTTGCATAGGATTTTGATGTTGAGGTTGGATTGTCTCCATCATCAAAAGTGCTGTCTGCAGAAGATGCACGTTCTGTGTAGCTGACAACAATTGGATATGTGTTGGTCTCTCTTGAATATACATTCCATGTCCTGGAAATGAGAATTGGAACAGAGTTGTTTACAATATATTTGTCAATTCTACGAGGGCGATTTATGTCATCAGGGTGATTGCTGTCATCACTACCGGTTATTGGCTGATAATTTTTGACAGTTACTTTGCCTGTGAAACTCTGGGATTCATCATCGTCAAAATTATATTCCTGAATATCATTGACAAATGATGGGTATGTTGAACCATTTAGCGGACGAATCTGCAATGTTCTTCTACCATAATCATCGAATATATTGTACTGCCAATCTCCCAAAGCTAGCTGTGCTAGTTCCGCTTCAGTATGAGTTCCGTCATTATCAACAATATTATATACAGAGCTGAACTTGAGTTTTCCATTTTTAAGGAAGTACTCATTGTCTTCCCAATAGGTGCTGTATGTTTCACTTTTTAGTCCACCAATTCCATAATCAGAAGCGTATGTTGTTCTTATGGTATTTGTATTACCTATATACATCTCGTCTGTTATTGAGCTGTAGATAATCTCTTCATTGTTTCCGTATGTGTTGTTTTCTGTTGTAAGTCCTGCTTGATAATCGCCTGTCTCAATAATCTCTTCAACTGTATTTTTAAGGTTGTTTTTTTTGCTCCAGACTCCATTAGTGTAAAAGTATGAGTTATTTGCAATAACATAACTACCTTTGTTATAATTTACAAAATGTACAGAATCACTTGTTTTTGTAATATCCCATGTGCTTTGTATTGTTGTATCACCCCAGTTTCTGATTTCAAGTTTTACACCTGCTTCATCAACTCCATCAACTTCATTGGTGATTGATGAGATAGTGATGTTGCGACCACCTTCCATATCGCACTTGATTAAGCTTAGATAACCTCCAGTATATATTTTATCCACATAAGGCTTATCAAATATTTTAAATATTGCCGGGGTTATCTCTGTTGGCATCTCTTTTTCATCAAAGTATATCAAACCAGCAAGTTTTTCATCGCCAACGAACCCCAGCATTGCTCTGAAACGAATTGAACTCAATGAATCGTCATCAAAATTGGAGCATGAGCCATCAGTGCATGTTCCACATGAATCGCACTCATCACTTTCAACATATAATCCACCAGTTCCGCTACACTCATAAGTGTTGTCTTCCAGGGAAGCTCTGACAACGTTTGTTGACCATATTTCTTCACCGCCTAATGTTAGTCGACAGATTGTGTTTGTCTCATCTGTACCCCAGTAATATTTGAATTCAGATGTATATAATTCAGGAGCACTTCGTGTAGTATAAACTTCAAGTATATTGTCCTGAATCTCCGCAGCAGTTGTGTTTTTTAGATTTAAAGTAAATTTGCCATAATCAACAGTGATTTCATCAGAACAACTACCCTCGTACCATCCCTTCCAAAGACATGAGCTGTCAAATGGATATTTGTCATGTAGATACTCATATAAATATGCTGAACAAATTGTTGATCTCGAACCTCGATCGATTGATATTGATGGCTCAAGAATGTGAAGCATAAAACTAAGAGGTGTCTCACCTGGCGGCAGCAGGCTGAGTCTGGAAGGCAATGATGAATTATTAATGCTGAGTTCTGAAGCAGGCTGAACCTGTACATATGCTTTTTCATTGGCTATAGATTTAGACGGAACAGGCGGAGTGATAACCTCTGTTTCCAATGGAGCGGGAGGAACTATTCGTTGTAACCTATAGTATCTATCAGGATCAACATTCCAATTGTTACAACTGGAGTCTGGCAATGATACACTGAATGAGCCTGTCAAAGCATCTGTTTTGATTGCACCAACACTCGGAATTCCATTGGTATCCGTTGTAATATTAAAACTGTTGCTTGATGCACCATTCAAAGGGTATCTCAATGTATCTTTTTCTGATAATGACAATCCTGCTTTATTAGGAAGATCATCTGTGTCAACGATATACCGTAATTCTTCCTGCGTCGATTCTGCTCCTACAATAGACACCATTGCATATTCATCCGTGGAAGTTTCTATTGCACCAGAACCACCTAACACAGTAACACCGGGTGACCACCTTAAGAGGTAAATATCATAAGACAAACTTACGAGACCATCAGCTGAAGCATGCATAAAAATTTCAATCTCTGAAGTGTTTGGAGGTACATCAATAAAAAGACTGTCACCCAATGGTGATGCATTTATTGAAACAAGGGAATTCCACTCTGAAACAGTATAAACAGACAAATCAAGATTATTCATTGACCAGCCTTTAGCAGAATATGGAGAACTTGAAATATAGAATTTCTGCCAATCATTTTTCTTTTCAATCTTAAATATCTTTTCAAAAAGACCTGTATCAGAATCCACCTCGAGAGTGAATGTCTCAAAGATTTTCCATGATATAATATTCTTCGTGGGTATTGTATAAAAAGTTTCTTTGCCTGTAATGTTTCCACCTGTGGAGCGATTTGCAATAACCTCAAGAGTATATTCTCCTGACTCAAACAAACCTTCCTCATCAAACATACTTATAAATGTTGAAGTCACTGAATTTGTTGACCAAACAGTTTCATCATTTTGTTTAACAGATACATCGTAGCTGGTTGCATTAGCAACATCACTCCAACCAAAAACATAAGA
>JAQICX010000153.1 GCA_027858345.1 Kiritimatiellia bacterium
CTAACCAACTATGTAGTGGTAACTGCTTAAACCGCTTGTTTCAGGCAAATGCAAGGCGTCCTTTTGGTTCAGGGATAAGTCGATTTAGGCTTTTTGCAGTATCAATCCATTCATCAATAATACATTCAGCATTGTTTAATGCTTCAGCATAAGTTGCTCCATCTGCCATACATCCTGGTAACTCTGGTACTTCAGCTACAAATGCTAAATCTTCTTCACTCCAAAAAATTATTATTTCATATTTTGAGTTCATATTTGATTCTCCAAAGATATATTATATTTTAAAAATATTTTTCTAACCTGCTTTATTTGATAAGATTTAGCTTTAAAACCTTTTGGTTGTAAGTTTAAAATTTCATCAATTCCATCCATCCAAAAATATGGTGGTCTCCTTTTATTCTAGAAGAAAATCCAATAGTTTTAAGTAAACTGCATAATTCAGAGAATGATACATTATCATCTCCATGTTTCAGCATTATATGCATGAAAAGTTTTTCTTTTCTACCCATGTTATTTTTCCATTAGATATTTTGCAATTGTTTAATTATTGGTATACTAACACTTGGGTAATGAAAAGTAAAGGGTAACATTTTTGTTTATTAGACTTTTCTTAATTTTTCGGTTGAGACACTTTATGAGAACGAGGACGAATGTAGGCCATTCTCCCGCTCTGCGGGATCATTGCTTTACCCTATTGTTTATCTTTAGTGGTTAAAGCCTCTCTCGCAGGCTCGAGGTTCACTTCCAAACTTGCAGATTAATATTGTCTTGCAGGAATGGGAGCGACAATGTCCTCATTGTCATAATAAGTTGGAAGGTCAACTGAAAAAATGAGGTTGTTTATACCTTAGTTTTTCGGTTAAATGGCTATATTTTTTTAATCAGCCACGGATTGACACTGATAAACACGGATTTAATTTCTGTAAACAGTTGAAGATAAAATGTTTGTATTTGTTTTTATGATTTGACATTGCAATTAAACTGAATGACAGATTTTCTTAAATATCATCTCCTGGGTGATGTTTTTATAAAATAATTTTAATCAGACTTACAGCATGAAACAATCTACATATGTGGTTAAGCATAAACACATTACATGAATGTGTTTATCCGTAAAAATCCGTGTTCGCCTGTCCGCCGTAGTCAGAACCTGCGAAGGAGGATGGCTAAGAGAAAAAAGAACCTGCAACTGAAAAATCAAGGGTTGTTTATACAATTTGGAATTAGTTGTTGAAAAAGGACGTTTTAAACAGTATTATGGTTAAAGTTGGAAAATTTGTGACTAGACCAGCACAAAGTGTTAAACAGGTCAAGAAGTGGCCGGGATTCCACAGCATTGTGTATCCGAAGGATGTATTGCATTAAAAGTGCTAAGTGATAGGTGGGAAGTGGGAAGGGCTGGCGTTGCCAGCAGGTTAAGATTAAGGGATCCCCCTCAGTCACGCTATGCGTGCCAGCTCCTCCCGCTTTGCGGGACTAGCGAGCTAGCCGGGGAGCAGTTTTTGCGGACTAGCGGTTGGCGTGCAGTTTTATTGGGGTGTGCTGCGACCAACGATTTACGCACAACGAAGAACGATAGTAGAGCGGCTGGCGATGGAAAAGTCTGCGTGGTGGGTTTGAGTCCAGAGTCCTGAGTCATTGAGTCCTTCTTGAGGACGGATAGTTGGGGTGTAAGTGCCACTTCAGTCGCCGCATACGTCGCATGATAAAAATGGGAGATATGAGACTGATGGGAGATATGTGCTGACTACGTCAGCAGGTTAAGATTAAGGTAAAGATTGAGGGATGGCGCGTTGCCAGTAGGTTGAGGAATTGCGATGGTGCGGGAGCCCGTAGGGGCGAGATCCTTCTCGCCCAAGAAAGGAATAAGTTTTGCTTGAGAAAAAGATAATTGATGAGCAGTCGGCAGATGGATTGTGGTATGGTGAGTTATCTTCAAGTGCTGTGTCAACAGCAGTTGCGTGCTTTGCTTTGCAGATGAATAACTCAGATGAGGATAGAGAGCTTGTTGTTGGTGCAAATCGATGGCTTTGTGAGAATGCAAATGAAGACGGTGGCTGGGGCGATACGGTAGAGTCACCTTCTAATATTACAGCCACGATTCTGGCTTATGCTTGTCTTAGTCATGGAAAAAAATTTTGGGATCAGTCAAACACGGAAGCTCTTCGTGATGCAAAATTGTGGTTGGAAAACTTAATTGGCAATATTAATGGTGCTAATTTAAGAAAAGCAATAATTAAGAAGTATAAAACTGATTATACATTTTCTGTGCCGATTCTATCAATGTGTGCAATTTCAGGAATTCTTGACGAGTCATCCTGGAATGATATTCCGCAACTTCCATTTGAGGCAGCACTTTTCCCGCAGGGATTTTACAAGTTTTTTCAGCTGCCGGTTGTCAGTTATGCAATACCTGCACTTATTGCTGTAGGGCTTGCACAACATAAGAGCAGAAAACGAGTTTTTGGGTTGTCGGCTTTTAGGGACAGCATTAAGTCTAAAGTTCTTGCAAAACTAAGGAGCATACAACCATCGCATGGTGGATTCCTTGATGCTCCGCCTTTAACCGGGTTTGTGTCGGCATGTCTGATTCATGCTGGATATAAAGATTCTAGTATCACAAAAAAAACACTTGGTTTTCTTAGAGAGAATTTTCGAGCAGATGGCAGTTGTGCAATTGATACAAATCTTGCAGTGTGGATAACCTCAAAGTGTGTTAAAGCTTTGAAAAATTCTGAATTTCTGAAATCAGAAGTTGAAAAGAGGCGTATCAGCAATGTTTTGTTGTCTGCACAGTTTAGAAGCAAGCATCCATTTACTGGCGCGATACCAGGAGGCTGGGGGTGGACGAATACACCTGGGGCAGTTCCTGATGCAGATGATACATCTGCGGTTCTTATTGCTATACATATTCTTTTGGACGGCAAAATTAATGAGCAGATTGAGGCTGGTATTAATTGGCTCATAAATATTCAGAATCGAGATGGTGGAATTCCAACTTTTTGTAAAGGGTGGGGGAAGTTACCGTTTGACAAGAGTTGTCCGGATATCACTGCCCATGCAGTTGAAGCATTGTCTCTCTGGGAAAATGAGAGTAAGCAGTGTTCTCAAATTTCAAAAGTGATACTCCGTATGGTAAAGTATTTGGAGAAAGATCAAGGTTTTGACGGGGCGTGGAAACCACTTTGGTTTGGCGATCAAAATGCAGTTGATCATAGTGCAAAGGTATATGGGACATCGGTGGTTTTGACATCGGCAATGCATGAACTGGGTTTGGAAGCAAAGCAAAAAGCATTTAATTATTTAGTTGAATCTCAAAATTCTGATGGATCATGGGGGGGCGATAAAGGATCGACAGGAAATATTGAATATACTGCAAAGGCAATTACGGCACTGACGATGTTTGAAGATATTGATGAAAATGTTATTGCTGCTGGAGAAAAGGCATTGAAGGTGTTGCTTGCAGGTGGTAAATCCGCACCAATTGGTCTCTATTTTGCATCACTGTGGTATACTGAAAAAATGTACCCGATTGTTTTCTCGCTGGAAGCGGGGAAAACGCTCGCTTTGCGAGCAGATTAAGATTAAGGTAAAGGTTGAGGTGCTGACTTCGTCAGCGGAATTAAGGAAATGTTTTTTGTTCTGTTTTCCTAGGGCGTTGCCCTAGGCTGTGTTATTGCGGGCTTACAGCCCTAATGGCTCGCGCTGCGAACAGGTTAAGATTAAGGTAAAGGTTAAGGAATGGAGTTGCCATTCGTGGGAAGTGGTGAGTGCGAAGTTATAAGTTTGCGATTGCATGCGTTGAGTTCGGTCGGCGGGGACGCCAACCCTCCCCTTTTGCATATTTAAGGTGAGTCAGCAATATTCACGCCTGTAGCCGGTCTCAGCAGCGGCCGGGGTTGCTCGCGTTGCGAGCAGATTGAGATAAAGGTAAAGGGTGTGGTGCTGACTTCGTCAGCGGAATTAAGGAATGGCAGAGAGCCATTGTGTGTTTTTTAGGGCGGGCGTTGCTGCCAATCATGGCTCCACGGGGGCAAGCCCCGAGGTGACCTCTCCTTGTCAATCCAGCCTTCGCCTTTTAGGCTTCATCCTTCGCTCTGCTAGACTACGGCTCGACAAGACGGCGGACGCAGATGGAGGAGTATTGACGAACAGTTGGTTTAGCTAGTTTAAGGTAGGTTTGCATACTCACGCCTGTAGCCGGTCTCAGCAGCGGCCGGGGTTGCTCGCGTTGCGAGCAATTAATACTACGTTGTAGTCGTGAGTCATGAGTCTAAGTTGTTAGCGTTTGACACTAGCAAGCTTTTATACCAATAGGGAACACGGATGACACGGATTGGACTGATTTTCACTGATATGATTTATATCTGCGTGATATCCGCTTAATCAGCGTCATCAGCGTTCTTTATTTCACACTTGCAACGAGGATCGTCGCGTTACTTGGGGTAGCACAACGATCCTCGTTGTAGGCGTTTTTGCACTTGCACACGACCAGCGGGAGTGCAGCTGGAGGTAAGCCATTACACTACGTTTCATTGCTGTCGCAGGCTCCAGCCTCACTCCCGTTGGTCGTGGTTCGACAGTAATGAAGCGAAGCGTAATGACCTAACCTTGAAGCGTGCGTTACTTGGGGTAGCTGACACGGTAGCTGGAAATACTATTTTTCGTCAAGATTAAGTGCCTGTGGAATGTCTTTTGAATAGGAAAATTTAATGTCGAGCTTTCTATGAATCATATGGTGATTGTTCCTCTTCCAATTTTAACAGCCTTGGCTTCAATCGAACTAGGCGATGGTTGCTGTTCTCTTGTTTTTTAACTAAATCATCACAAATTGCTTTAAGATCATAATTAAATTTAGCTTCATGATTATGTCTATGTTTTCTAACTTCTTCCACAATTGGATCAATCATTTTCTCCCCCTCTCATTAACTCTTCTGGTGAACACATTTCCGGACATACATATCCAGCTTTTTCAATAATCTTTCTTATCTTGTTTTTGGTAAAAGGATTGTTTATGTGTTTGAAATTCCATGTAACAATGGCATATATACCATTTGCTGCAGCAGTAGCAATATGCAAAGCATCTTCAGGAAAACTATCTGGTATGGTTTTTCCTATTATTAGAGTTGCTGCTAGTTCTCTAGCTTCATCATCAATCACTAACTCATCAAAATGTGATATAATATTTAAACGTAATTTTGCAGCCTCTTCATTTCCTGATGAGGCTTCTTGAATAACCAATTCTGAAATATATACTTCGTATTCATCAAGGCAATTCCATAGTTCATGTGTAAATGCCTGACGAGATGCCAAGGTAATATCACGTGCTGGCTTAGCTGTCATATAGCTAATAACGCTTGTTTCAATATATATACGTGTTTTCATTTAACACTCTTTCAAAATCTAATGATTAACAACATACATGAATACTAATACAAACTTCTTCTTTTGTCAATGGATGAAATTCATCCAAACAATTTCCTTGATTTTTCGGTTGAAGATTCTCTATATGGTAGCGCAATGTGGCCACTGCATTCCTTTTTGAACACTTGCAGCGAAGATCGTTGCATTACCTTGCTGGCATTTGACACGGAAAACTTATACCAATAGGGAACACGGATGACACGGATTGGGCTGATTTTCACTGATATGATTTATATCTGCGTGATATCCGCTTAATCAGCGTCATCAGCGTTCTTTATTTCACACTTGCAACGAGGATCGTCGCGTTACCTTGCTGGCATTTGACACGGCATCTGAAAATTCTTTGTTCGGCGGTTGGTGACCGCCGAATTAAACGACAATTTTTCAAGAGGACTTACGACTCTGTCTAGACTAAAAAATGATCTGCCACGACTGTTGCCTTGCACCCAAAGTGATTTAACTTGTGTTGTTCCATTTGCCTTTGGTTATATTGCTTTGTGGCAACAAAAGCAATGTGCCCAAAGGTGAATGGCAATGCATTCTTCAAGAATATCCAGCTATTCTTGCTCCCTTTTCGTGTTTTTCGTGCCTTTCGTGGTAAACAATATTTTTCTTTATTTGCGTCCTTTGCGACTCTTCATCGTTTGCGTTTAATTCTTTTGGTTGCGGCTATGCCGCACTAAGTTAATCCGCCTGTTGCGCCGTAGTCAGAGCCTGCGAAGGAGGATGGCGAAGAGAAAAAAGAACCCGCAACCGAAAAATTTAGGTGGTTTTTTATTTGTGTTTTTAAGGCTTGCAAGTGGGGTGCTTTTTTTGTAGAATTCTTGCATAAAAATAAGGTGAAATTTATTATGAATGAGCAAGATAATCCAGTTGAACATAATGATGATTATGTGGAAAAATTGAATAAGGAAGGTTCTCATGAACTTTCTCCGGTTGAAATGGTGCTTGAACGGGAAAAAATCATACTTGAACGAGAGAAATTGAGTTATGAACGAGAAATGCTTGAGTTTGAGAGAACGAAGTGGCAATCTAGTCAAGGTGATCCTCGTAAGAGCTGTCCTAAATCTATGGTGTTTCTTGGCGTTGGCTTTTTCTCTTTGTTGTTTCTTGTGTTTGGAGTTGTTTTTGGTTATATCATTAAGGATGATGCACCTAAAGATTCTTTTTTGTCATCTGCTTTAATTCAAAGATTGAGTAATACAAATATTCTGAATAGGGAGCTTCTATCGGATGAACTTGGTGATGCTAAAACTAGTGGGTCCACATATCTGCTGATTGTTAAGTGATGAAAGTTATTTAAAGTATGGCTATTGAAAGAGTTCCCTTAACAAAAAAGAATCTTGAAGATTATGCAGGTGAATCTGTTCTTGCTGAAGCTGAAAGGCTTGTTGCAAATTCTATGGTCGTCTCGGCTGAGTATGATGAACCCATTGTTCGCGGCGTTATAAGTCGTAAAACAGGTCCTTTAAAAACATCTTTTAGGATTCATAACGGCTATATTGAGAGTTTTTGTCCATGCTGGACTAATCGTGAGCAGGGATTGATTTGTACACATGTTATTGCTTTAGGGCTTGAGATTGTTAAACGTCAGACTGATCCTCGCCGTGCAGAAAAGTATGAGCAGGAGTTGAAGCTTGCAAAGAAGATTGCCAATTTCAATGAAGATGATTATATTCGCAGAGTTCCCGCAAATGACAGAAATGCAATTCCTGTTAATCTTGTGGTATCGCTCGGTGAAGACTGGGAAGGTTATATCGCAGATGATAATATTCCTGTATATATTAGAATTGAGAAGGGTGGACAGCGAGCTCCCATAGACAAAGTGCCCAAGAATCGTCCTTATAGTTTTTCTAAAGAAGATGAGTCATTGCTTTATGTTCTTGAGGATATTGCCGAAGGACCGTTAAGCTATAAGATGGAGATGAAGCGATTTGACTTCTGTAATCTTTTGTCGTTGTGTAAGGGTAAAATCAAAAATGCATATTTAGAAAATTTAAATATAAGCAAGCAAAAGGTTAAAAGTCATCTTCATGTTGCTATGGATGAGAAAGATGGTCATTTGGAAGTTGATTTACAAACTCCGATTGATGGTGTTCCTGATGCAACTCCATTTTATATTATATCTACCCATTCTGCTTGGATATATGATGATGAGGCAGGGTTTATAAGGTTGGAAAATCCTCTGCCTTTGCCATATCATTCAATTTATAGTGCCCCAATTGTTATTCCACGAGCCAATGCATTGGTTTTCTTTTCCACAGAGCTACCTGTTTTGGAAAAGCTGATGACTGTTCAGTCAGATATATCTTTAGATATGTTTGATGTCGTTCCTGATAAGCCAACATTTGAATTGGAAGTTCGTGGTAGTTTGGCATCTGTAAAAACAATTTTGAGAGTTCGGTATGAGGGATATGATCCGGTTAAGGCTTGTGCACTTCTGCCACAAGACACTTTTACGCATCCTGACCCGGAAGATTTATATAAGTTTTATGGAAGAAACTGGGCTGCTGAAGAGTTTGCGTCATCTTTGATGGAGAAGGCCTTGGGGTGCGTTGCATATGTCTGCCCGACGGGACATGCAACAGGCAGACGAGAAGTTTTGAATTTTGTATCAGGAAGCATACCGTTTTTGAGGCGTCAAGGGTGGAAAATTCAGCTTGAGGGGCGTATTTCTGAATATCTTGAAGAGGCCAATTATGTCACGCCAATTGTGACTGTTGATGATACAGATGAAGGCAGTATTGATATTAGTTTTAATTTTGAGGACTGCAATGGTCTGTCAATCACCATGGGGGATGTGCAGCGAGCAATAAACATGGGAGAAAGTTTTATATCCAGCGGTGATAATGTCATGTTGGTTGACACTGAAGCAGTCTCTTCAATGCTGAATGTGTTTGCAGATTGTGCAACAATGGGTGCAAATAAGCCTGGCCATTTCAGAATGTCAAACATATACAGTGGCTTTGTTGCGGCTTCGCTGAATGCTCTTGATGGGATTGATATTGACCAGACTGCTGAATGGCAGGATAGTGCTGGTCAAATTAATAGAACTGTTGAACTTGTTCAGGAAACTTTGCCTGGGAATCTTGATGACGTTTTAAGACCATATCAGAAGGATGGAGTGAACTGGCTTAGTTTTATGGAACGCAGTGGCTTTTCCGGTATTCTTGCTGATGATATGGGCTTAGGCAAAACTCTACAGACTTTGACGTGGGTTGCAATGTCGAGATTGAAGCGCGAGAGTGATACGCCTGCATTGATTGTTGGTCCAACCAGTTTGGTGGAAAACTGGTATGATGAGTGTCAGAAGTTTGTGCCTTATCTTAAAGTGCTTATTTATAAAGGACCTAAGAGGCATGACGACTGGGATGATATTGACGATTATGATATTGTTGTAACATCGTATGGTACATTAAGAGTTGATGCTGACAAAATGGCATCTAGGCAGTTTGACATGTTGATTCTTGATGAAGCACAGAATATTAAAAATTATAAAACACAGAATGCTAAAACAGTGAAGTCAATTATGGCAACATATCGTTTGGTTCTGACGGGGACTCCAATTGAGAATGGTGTGCTTGATTTATGGTCTCTCATGGATTTTCTTATGCCTGGGTATCTTGGTGATTATAGGTCGTTTAAGGCACATTATGATATCCCTGTTGATATGGAAGGGGCGGATATTATTGCAGCCCACTCTCAGCTGCGCAGAAAAGTTCATCCATTCCTGCTAAGAAGATTGAAAAAGGATGTTGCAAAAGATTTGCCGCCAAAGATTCTTAAAACACAGTATTGCCGCTTGACCAAAGATCAGGATATGGCCTATAAAGCATATTTGGAAGAGTCCAGAAACAAGGTGTCTAAGCTGATTGAAGAGAAAGGTTTTGGTAGTGCTCAAATGGAAATTCTGACAATTCTTTTGAGGTTAAGACAGATCTGTTGTCATTTAGAGCTGATTGATGCATTAAAAGAGTTGAAATCTAAAAATCCATCTGCTAAAATGGAGGTGTTTAAAGAATTATTGTCTGAAGCTATCGAGGGTGGACATAGAATTCTTGTTTTCAGTCAGTTTACATCAATGCTGAAAATTCTTAGGACCGATCTTGAAAAGCAGGGAATTAAATATTGTTACTTAGATGGTCAGACAAAACATAGAGTTGCTCTGGTTAAGCAATTTAATTTAGATAAATCTATACCAGTATTTCTTATCAGCTTGAAGGCAGGCGGTACTGGCTTGAACTTGACTGGCGCTGATATGGTTCTACATTTTGATCCATGGTGGAATCCCGCTGTTGAGGATCAGGCTACTGACCGAGCATATCGAATTGGTCAGAAAAAGACGGTTTACAGTATTAAGCTGATTACAAAAGATACAATTGAAGAGAAGGTTCTTAAGTTGCAGCAAAAGAAAAAAGCTCTTATTAATGCAACTATTGAGTCTGGTGGTCAAATGGTGGAAAAATTGTCTCTTGAGGATGTGAAAGAGTTGCTGAATTTGTAGGAGCAGAGCTCACAGAGCTCACTTCGTTCGCAGTTAGACAGTTAGTTGGTTAGACAGTTAGTTAGAGAGTTCCATGCGTCGCTTCGCTATGTAGGACACAGTAGTCAGTTAGACTGTTAGAGAGTTAGTCAGTTGCGTGGTGAGTGGGAAGGGCTGGCTCAGCCAGCAGATTAAGGTTAAGATTAAGGTTAAGGGCGGAATGCCTCCCGGCGGGATGATTAAGAAAAAGAAAAGGAAAGTTTTAACACGGGGCACTTATCACGATAGCAAAGCGACTGGATCAGTATCGTGGGTTTAAGTCCTAAGTCCAGAGTCATTGAGTCCTTTTTTTTGTGGATTAACTTCCAGCTTGCAAGTGAAAACGCCTACAACCTAGACTTGTAGCGATGCTTAAGAGAGGCTTTCGACTTTAGTGTTGTATATTCGGGTCTGTAATGGAACTAACCTTAAGGACTTTAATGACCTTAAAATCCTTAATAAGCCGCACGGGAATAATCCTGAGTGGGACTTAAGTGTTGTAGCTGCAGCGAAAAAGTTTAACGAGAAAAGATAAGAAAATTATGAAGTTTTTGATAACAGCTGGCCCCACGCGGGAAAGAGTTGATCCCGTTCGGTTTATCTCAAATCGATCTAGTGGCAAAATGGGTTATGCTCTTGCAGAAATGGCATATAAATTTGGACATGAGGTGTGTTTGATTACCGGACCTGTAAACTTGAAGACTCCTGATGGAATTGAAATGGTTTATGTTGAGTCCGCAGAGGATATGTATAATGCAGTAAGGGATAATATTGAAGATTGTGATTGTCTTATTATGGCGGCTGCCGTTGCGGACTGGAAACCAGAAGAATGCAATCCAAGTAAGCTGAAAAAAGATAGTTTTGATGGTGTTTTGAAGTTAAAACGAACAAAAGATATTCTGTTGGAGATTAAAGAATTTAAAAAAGACAGAGTGTTTGTTGGTTTTGCGGCAGAAACAGATGATTTGATTAAGAATGCAATAAATAAGCTTGAAACCAAGGGCCTTGATTTTATTGTTGCAAACGATGTTACACAACCAGGAGCAGGCTTTGGAGTGGATACAAATATTGTTACAATATTTGACTCTCAGGGAGGTGTCACAGAACTTCCACGAATAAATAAAGCTGATGTAGCAAAGAAAATTATTGAAAAAATTGTGGAATTTCGAACTTAAATGTCTGTGTTTTAATTTTTTTTAGGTTTTATTATAAAAAAAGGTAAAAAAACAAATAAATAAATTGACATATTTTTTTGTTATAGTAGATTGTTCACTGGATTGGATATCCAGTATACCGTTTTGGAATTAAGGGCTTAAGGTTGACTCTTAATAAAAGTATAATTGTATGGAGTAAATTTTTTGATGAGTGATAAAGTTTTAGTAACAGTTGATGGTGATACAGCATTTTTGAAAATTGAAGGCAAAGGTACATACGTTGTTGCACCTGAGCTGAAAACGTTTTGTTTTGATCAAATTTCACGTGGTATTTGTAATATAATTCTTGATATGAATGAGTGTGGTACAATGGATAGCACATTTATGGGAGTTATGGCTGGTGTGGCGATGAGATTGCGTGATTTGAGTGAACATAGTTTCTTGGTTATTAATTTAACACAAAAAACTAAGGAGTTGTTAGAGGTGTTGGGGCTTACCAACCTTCTGGATTGTTATCTTGTAGAAGAGGTTTCACAAGAGTTAGCAAATGAAGATGATTTTGATTCAGTAGAAGAACTAAGTATTGAGAAAGATAAGGCAACGACAGCAAAGGTGATGCTCAAAGCTCACAGAGACTTGGTTAAAGCAAATGAAAATAATAAGTCTAAATTTAAGAATGTTATAAATTATCTGTCTGCTGAGGTTGAATCATAAAGGAATTTTATGTTTGAGATAGTGATTGTAGAAAATCTTTTTTTTATCATATCATTTTTGGCTTTTTTGGGACTTGTTATTGTTTTGACCAGAAAAGTTAAGGCACAAGAGCGTAAAATTGCAACGCTGCATCAGGAAAAAGAGATCATGTATAACTTCGTTTATGAGGTTAGTGAAGTTTTCTCTGACGATGATGCTGAGATAAATGAAGCCTCAATTCTAAATAAGGTTTTGAATCAGGCAATTCGGGTTTCACGCGGGCGTTCTGGAGCCATATACATGGCAGAAGATAATAGTGAAGGTGATACAGAATTGCGAGTTGGTTCTCTTAATGGTATTTTCCCTCCCCTTACAGACTCTTTTGATGAAGGTCTCCGTAATGCTTTCAGCAAAATAAAATACGTTGAAAAGGTAATCAAAAAGACTCCAGTAACTCCAGGTCAGGGATTGATTGGAGCAACCTATGTTACAGGACGAGGAATGGTTATTGGCAATGCCAGTGAGAATGCTTTGGTTCCCAAGTATGAACAGGATTACCTCAAAATCGAGACTCTTCTTATGGTTCCATTTCGTTATTGTGGCAAAAGTCTTGGTGTTGCAGTCATTGTTAATAGAGTAGATGATAGAGAATTTGATGAAGATGACTTGGTATTGCTGCAGGCTCTTATGGATCAGGCGGCAATTACAATTCATTTTACCAGATTGAATATAAACATGGATGAAAAGCGCAAGATGGATTATGATCTGACGCTTGCCAATAATATTCAATCTTCTTTACTTCCTAAAGGTATTCCTTCACTAAACGGCATTGAGATTGGAGCTTTCAGCCATTCTGCTCGTCAAGTTGGTGGCGATTATTATGATTTCATCAGGGTTGATGATGAACATATAGGCTTTATTGTTGCTGATGTTTCAGGCAAAGGAGTCCCTGGTGCCATGATGATGTCGATTTGTCGAACTGTTTTGCAATTGATTGCTCCTGGCTGTCTTAGTCCGGCAGAAGTTTTGAAGAAAGCAAACTCTGCATTGTCACGAGACTTGACAATGGAGATGTTTATCACAATGAGTTATATGATTCTCAATATCAAGACTAAGGAGCTTGTGTATGCTCGTGCAGGTCATGTTTATCCTCTGTTGTCAATAGGGAATGGAGCAGAACCTGTTGAGCTTAAATCTCCAGGTATGGGTGTTGGGCTGGCAGACGCTGATGTTTTTAATTTAATCATCAAAGATGAAACTATTCAGCTTCATGAGGGGGATATTATTATCAATTATACAGATGGTGTTGTTGAAGCTCAAACTGAAACAGGTCAGGAATGGGGCATTCTGAATTTAATTGAGAACCTTCACATATCGGCACTTGATAATCGAACTGCAATGGATACTGCAAACATAATCAGTGAGAAAGTCTTTGATTTTGTTGGTGGTTCTCCTCAGTATGATGATATCACAGCTGTTGTCTTTAAGATTACCGCAGGTAGCTCCCTATTTTAGGGCATCATGTTCAATTCATAAACTGCATTTCATTTGTTCAATGCTCTAAACAGTAAGCCCTGTTTTAAAAAAATGGGCGAAGTGGGTAAAAAAAATGGGATACTTTGAAGTATCCCCCAATTGTCCAAAAGGATTTAATTAATCTTCTGGAGCGAATCCATGGATTTCATATAGGTCTCTTTTGTAGCCTTCAAGGTCTAAAACTTCTTTATAGTTTTCAGGAGTCATGCTGTCCATAATCTCTTTAACCTTTGCTTGAACATCTGGTTCCATTTCCCAGTCATCCAGATGAATTCTGTTTGCATCATCAACAGGAACAACATTGTCTTTGTTGTAAAGTTTTTCAGCAAACATTCTGTACATCTGCTGTATGCAATCTTCGTGAGTGCCTTTTTCTTTCATCACATCATATAGTGCTGATATGTATATAGGCATTGCAGGAATAACTGAACTTGCTCTTGTTACAAGAGCTTTGTTTACAGAAATATATGATTTTCCGTTTATTGGTTTCATTAGTTCTGTCAATTCAAAAGCTGTTGCTTCTAAATGTTCTTTAGCTTTACCAAGTGCACCTGTTCTGTAGATTGCCTGTGTTTGGACAGGTCCAATATATGAGTATGCAACAGTAATTGCATTGTCGTCAATCAAGTCTTCTTTTAGTAGATATTCAATCCATAGTTTCCAGTCTTCACCACCCATAACTTTTATTGTGCTGACAATGTCTTCTTCTGTTGCCTCATCGATTGTAACCATTTTTAGTTCATCTTCTTTGCCGAGTATAACAGTTTCAGATTCATACTTTTGACCAATTGGCTTGATTGTTGATTTATGAATAATCCCTGTTTTTGGATCAGTTCTCATTGGTGCAGCAAGACTATAAATCACCATATCTGCTTTGCCAAACTCTTCTTTCATAGTTTTTGCAACAGTAGCTTTTGTTTCGTCTGTGAAAGCATCTCCCTCAATAGTGATTGCCTTTAGACCAGATGCAGCGGCAAGCTCATCAAACTTTCTGTTTGAGTAGTAGCCTGGCGAGCCTGGTCTGCGTTCTGTTGGTTCTCTCTCAAATGATACAGCAAGTGTATCTGCATTGCCAGCAAAAGCTGCTACAATTCTTGACGCCAGTCCGTATCCTCCTGAACCGCCAAGTATTAAAACTTTCTTTGGACAATTTTCAAAATTTGGTTGCTCCTTTATAAAATCAACTTGGTTTTCCACATGTTCTGCACAACCATCTGGATCTATTTCCAGACATATATTATTTTTAATCTTAGGATTTTTCTTAATCATTATTCGCCTTCTTTATGTTTTAAATGTTGTATGACTAAATTGTAATACAAAAAATATTCTTAAAAATGTTTTATTGGAATGTATTATAATCAGTGAAAAATGTCAACCAATTTTGACATTATTGTAAAAAATGTCTTCGTTATTCTATATAAATTGATGAGATAAGAGATAAGATGCGGACGGAGCCAGCGAGAAGAATGAGAGATATGAGACTAATGGAACGGATATGGTGACTGCGTCTCTTAAAATGTCTGATGTTTTCTTGTCTGTTTTACGATAAAAATTTAACGGTAAATGTAAGAAAAACGCATGATGTGAATAAAATAATTGCAAAAGTTTGGAAAATATACTAACATACTAAAAATTTGGTTTGTATTTGTACATCAAATATATAAACAGGGGAAATATAATGGCAGTTATACTAGTGATAGAAGATGAGAGTACATGTCAGTTTTACTTAAAGAATAGGTTAAGCAAAATGGGGCATGAGGATGTGGTTTTTGTAGAGACAGGGGATGAGGCAGTTGAAATACTGAAGTGCAAGACTTTTGATGTTATTTTGTCTGACCTTATGGTTCCAGGCTCCATATCTGGAATTGAGATGATAGAGAAATTTAGAGAATTAGCTCCTGATACAGGAATTGCAATAATTTCCGGTTATCCAGAAGAGGATGTAATTGTAAGGTGTCAGCAAATTGGTGTGCGTGACTTTTTAACAAAGCCTTTTGAATTGGGTTTTGTTCCTGATATTGTAAATAAAATTATAGCAAAGAAAAATAATGATAAGTAAGGTAGTCACTGGTATTAAAAATTTTGATTTGCTTTATGGAGGGGTTTTTGACAACAGACCGTCCCTTATTTGTGGAGCTAAAGGTACAGGTAAGACAACTTTTGCCTTATCCTTTCTGTATCAGGGGTTGAAAAGTGATGAGCGAGGCCTCATTTTGTCTACCACAAACAGCAAAGATTTGGCTATATTCGGGGAATCAATTGGAATGCCTGTAAATGCTGCTGTTGATAATAATAAGTTGTTTTTGCTTGAGTACAGCAGTTTTGTTCCAGGCAGAGATCGTGATGATAATATTATGTTGCCTCCAGATGGTTTTATGCAATTGCAGATGCTGATTGAAGAACAAGCTATCGATAGGGTTGTGATTGACACAGTTCTTCCTTGGGTTGCAATTGATGATTACAACAGACTTGCAGAGCATGTTTTCTCGTTTATAAGAGCATTTGAAAGAATTAATGTTTCTTGTCTTTTTACAATGCCCAAGCCAGTGTCCACACCGGCTATTCGGTTGCGTCACTTAATGCAGCAAAATTTGCCAATATCTGTTAGTTTGAGAAAAGATGAATTTGAGAAGCATTATATAAACGTTGATAAGTACATTGGTTCTAATGTTAAACCAGGTGTTATTGACTTTGAGTCTAATTTTAGTAAAGGCTTAGATAAGGCACGAGTTCCTCTTGCTACAAATAAAAATAGTGTTAATATTGATGAAAGTGATTTAGTTAGTCCTTTTGAGAGTCTTGACTTTGAAAGTGGTAATAGCATAAGACCAAGAACTGCTAGACGAGTTAACACTCGAAACAGAGAGGAATTTGATGAAATTGATTTTGTTGATAGTTTTGATATCGGGAATAATGCAAAACGCCGAGCCGCAGATGATTCAATGGATAATAATGAAACTATGGAAAAACTAAAGAATTCAGGTTTTGAACGTTTTGAGATGCCTAAAGATTCAAGCAAATTAGATGATTTGGAAAAAGATGTTATTGATAAGTCTGAATTGTTGTCTGAAGATGACGAAGAGCAGGCTAAACAAGATAATCTTGAAAAAATAGATTATTCTAGTTTTGTTCTGGAAGATGACGGGGAAGGTGGTAAATAGATATGCATGCTGATTATTGGAGTTTAAGAGAAGAACCATTTCAAAATATTGCAGATTTGAACTTTGCATATTTGTCCAGTCAGCATAAATCTGGGCTTTCAAAATTGTTGTATTTGGTTCAAGGTCGAAAAACTGGAGGTGTAATTGTTGGATCATACGGAGTTGGCAAATCCATGTTGTTATATTTGTTACAACAGAAGTTGGCTTCAGACAATTCAGTTCGTTATATTCAGGTTGATGCACCACCAGCTGGTGGCATGGTGCTTGGAATGCAGATTTTGAGTCATCTTGGATTCTCCGGAAAATGTGAAAGTTATTCAGATGTTCTCAATGTTCTTCAGGATTTTGCAACGGATAAGGCAACTTCTGCATCTAGAATTGTTCTTGCTGTTGATGAAGTTCATCTCTTGAAAGAGCCTGATACATTTCAGTTGTTGCATCTGTTGACAAATCTTCGCATAAAGAAAAAATCAGGTGCATTTGGGGATGTTGCCATCACATTGATTCTATCGGGGCATGAGGAGTTTTTATTGAGTCTGAAAAAACGTCCTGCACTTGTTCAGAGAATGCAGTTGATTTGGAGATTATCACCACTGACTTTGCAGCAGTGTATTGAGTATACACAATTTAGAGTTCAAGCTGCAGGTGGAGACATCTGGTTGTTTGATAAAGCGGCTGTTGAAGTTTTGTATAAGGCAAGTAATGGTTTGCCCCGTGTTATAAACAATATATGTGATGTGGCTTTGCTTTTGGGGTGTGCAGCCGGACGAAACAAAATCACTAGAGATATAATGATGCAGGCAATTGACGAAGTTAAGATGCCTGAAATAGATAATATAATATTGGAGTAGTAATTTTATGAGGGATCTAGGAACTTTATTGACAACCACGGGGGTTGTAGCAACACTTTTTGCAGTATTCTTTGCTGCGACAGGTATGTATCTTCAGTATAGGAAGGGAAAACAGGCTAAGCGAACTATGCCTATGGATAAGGAAAACCACCATGGTACATCTCCTGGTAGCCTTGTCCCTTTTGAACAACAGCCACATGTTGAGGTTTCAGAAGGTGGTAAAATTGAGAAAGAAGATATTATTAATAACAATGATAAATATGTTCCTCCAATGAAAAAAGCAAGCAATCCTAAAAATCATAGACAAGCAATGCCATCGACCTCAGTCTTTAAAAAATATATGCCCTCTGGGGTCGAAAGTACTTCTCTTGATGATAGTACAGACTACATCTGGGAGTAATAGTGACGAGTGAACGAAGAATATTTTTCATCGGATTAGGTATCTTCCTTTTAATTACTACTATATTCTTTTCAATATGTAATTTAAAAACTTCCAGAAGTTTTAACTCCACGCTTGAACATCTTAATTCTATGGGATTGCCACAGAACTTTGATGAACTTTCTCAATCTCATAATATTTCAGACAAAGAGAATGCTGCAATAATTTTGACCAATGTTTTTAGAGTTGCATCTTCTCCAGAAAACAGCACAAACAAACTAGAGCAGATTGTTCTTGATCTGGATGCAAAGACTTTAGCACAAAAAAGATTGTCGCTCGATTATTCAGAGTTACCGCCAGAAGAAATTGTTGAACTTAGAAATCTTATATCGGATGAGAAAATTTTGTCAATATTGCAATCGCTTTACGCTAGCAGTGCGTTGAAAGATGCTGTTTTTGATTATGAAGAGATGGTGAATTGGGAGTATTCAAAAGAATTTATGGCATGTGTAAAGCTTATGTGCTTAAATGCATATTTAAGTGCATTGGATGGTAATCCTGATAAGTCTATAATGGAAGTTACCGCAATTCTGCGCATTATGAATATGTTTGCTGATGTTCCTTCTATTCCAATTGTATTAGTTCGCTTTGCTGGTATAAATCAGACGGTGGATGTACTTGAGCAAATTCTTGAATTAGTTCCTGTTACTAATGTAAACAGAGATGTGTTAATTGAACTTGCATCTGAGTTGAACAGAAGTTATAATTTGAACAGTTCTTCCTATATTTCAGCGCTTGATGGTGAATCTATTATTGGAGCACAAACTTTTAAGGCAATTCTTTATGATGATTTAAATTCTGAGGAGTTTAAAAGTAGAGGAATTCCACCTGTATATGCATTTCTGATGCGTTATCCATTTGCTTGTGTTTTAAAAACAGACTATACTCAGTTCTTGAAAAATATAATTGAGATTAGAAAAAGTGCAGGCGGTCAATTTTTTGAATTGGCTGATGTAGTGCAAATCAACGAAGATACACCATTCTGGACATCTTCAAGTGTGAAGGTGTTACCACACCTTTTGGCTGGTTTGCGTTACATGTATGTATGTAATGCAAAATTACAGCTGGCTAGAATCGCCATTGGTCTTGAACTGTTCTATAGCTCTAATGCTCAGTATCCTCTTACGCTGTCAGTAAAGTCTATAATCCCTGAAGAAAACAATTTGTATGATCCTTTCTCAAAGCAGTACTATAAATATATTTCATCTACCAATAGCTATAAACTATATTCAGTTGGTCCAAACTTAGTTGATGATGTTGGTGTTGAAATTGGCGAGCAGGGGGAACTCCTCGATTGCGTCTGGAAATAAAAGCAATTATTTCTGACTTTTCGGGCAGAGCTTGTAGCATCTAGCGCAACAAACGCAATTAATTTTATCTATTACATAAGTTGTATTTCTTCTGACCTTACATAAATAGATCAGTTTTATAATAACAACCAATGCCAGATATAATCCTAGAATTAATGATGCAGTTTGAACTATATTTCCTGTCTGTAATGCATTGTTTATGACGGTATCAAGTTCGGGGTCATCAATTTGAGCACTGTTATATTTTATGACATCAGGATGGTTAATCAATAAAAATTTCCCTATATAAAGCCCGAAGGCAAGTCCAATGGCTATTATTCCAGGAGATATTGCCAGACAAACTTTTATTCTGTTCATAGATATATTGCGTTTCTCATTTGTGCTTGGAGGAATAATTGCATTTGTCGGACACACATCTTTGCAGAAGTCGCAGTTGATACAATCTTTATCAATAGGAATATCGGCAGGCTTTCGGCTTAAAACAGAAAAAACTTTTAAGATTGCCCCGTATGGGCAAAGGTATTTGCAGTAAGGTCTTGCATTTACAAGTCCAATTAGCAGTATTATAAATGTTGCTATAATTGTTCCTTTTGTAAATGCACCTCTGAAAATTCCAACATATGGATCTTGAGCGCATATTATGAAATCAATATCCAGTGCAGCATATAGAATTGCAAATCCAAGATAGAAAAATGGAATCAGTGTTAGAAATTCATGTATGGGTTTTGGGATCCTAAAGTTTTTATAGTTTAAAACATCCTGCACTCCTCCAATAGGACAAGCAGCTCCACAAAATATTCTGCCAAAAAACATGGCTGCAATGACTGGAATTAGAAATAGAAATATTTGATTTATGGTGATTGGAAAAGTTTTTGAAGCAACAGCCAATGATACTGTTTGAATCGCACCAATTGGACACAGACAGCCATTTTTAATGAACCCGAAAATAAGTATAACTAGAAAAATTAGTGCCAGCAGAATCTTTCTGTTCCTCAGTTTGTAAAAGATCCATACTGTCAGTGCCAGAATAATACATAGCATTATTGGATTGTATATTTCAGGAAAATATAAAAAGTCAGGCGATGGTAAAGGTGTTGGAGGAATTTCATAGTTATTTGAGAAATCAGGTTTAGGAAACCTAAACAGTGCAAAGTTTATGATAGAGCTGGGAATCATAAGTATTTCTCCGGAAGAAGATATGGAGATGATGCATCAATTCTTTTTATGGAATCATATTTACATTTAGTTGCAATATTGCATATGTTACATTGCTTACATAGTTCTTGATTTATCTGAAGAATTAATGAACCATTGCCAAACGCTTGACATGCTTCTGAACATCGCCCGCAGCCAATACAAAGTTTTTGGTCAATCTTATACTCGAAATATGGGTCATCAATGAATTGTCTTTGTATTGCATTGGTTGGGCATCGCAGATTCTCAGCAGCATTGTTACGAGCTATGTAGTTGTTTTGATAATAGCCACTGCAAAAATCACAGTATCCGCATGTTGCATACAGGTGGAAGCATTTTGTTACAGACGGAGTCATAACACAGTTGACTGCGCAATCTCCGCAGTTTTGACATTTGTTCGGATCAATTTGCCAAACAGTTTGATGATTTTCTCTTTTCTTCCACAAAAAGAGTCCGCTACCAGCAAGCAAAATTGTTGCTGCAATTTTCTTTAAAAATGCTCTGCGCGATATACTATTGTTTTCCTGTTCATTCATATTTCGAGTATTTTAGACAGTAATAACAATCTTGACAAGATTTATTTTTATTACTTTGTATAATCCTTGATTTTTCGGTTGCATTATTTTTTTTCTTTGAATTTTGGAAAGCCATTTTTGCCCAAACAACACACTTCAATTTGCACCAATCTTTTGCTTCGCAAGCAGAATAAGATGTATACCTATACTATCTTACTGCTTTTAAAGCAAAATCTCGGCACAACTTGAAGCGCAGTTTTGGCTTTTTATTTCATAAAAACCTAAATGGCTTTCCAAGGTGAAATGCACAAAGCGTAGTTTTACCGTAAGACACTTGCTACAGTCCCTTATAAAAAAACATTAATTTATCACCCAAAAAGGCAAAAAAGAAAATTCAATAGCTGATTTTATTAGCCGAAACGCATGTTTCAGACGCTAACCGAAAAATTCAAATGGGACAGCCCTAACATAAAAAATTCTTGCCAAGATTGGTGTTTTTTGATATACATGAATTGTCTTTGAGTTTTAACATTAAACAACGGGAGGATAATATGACTTTTCCTAGAGTAAAAGTTGCTTCTAGAAGCATTTATCACACATCTGTTAAACGTGTGATAGATGCTTTTATAAGGCAATTTCACTCTAGGTAGTGGCATAATAACACCTCTTTCGTTTAAGTTGATGTTAATATATCACCTTTAGGAATTTTTTCAAGGAAAATTTTTTTAAAAGTCAGTCTTTTATTATCAGGTTGAATTGTGTTAAACTTTTGGAGGAATTATTGTCTTTATAGTGGGCCGCGTTTGAAGGCTGTTAGTAGGGGGGATTGGGTCATTGTGATTGCCTGTTTTGGGCATACTTCATGACAGCAGCAGCAACCTATGCAGTCTTTGGCTTTGAGAATTGGGAGTTTACCCTTTTCTACTGTGATAGCATGCTCAGGGCATGCTTTTTCACATAGTCCGCATGAAATACATTTGTTATCGAAAGCCGGTCTAATCCATACCCATTTGCCTATAATTGGAATAAATGGTTTTAAGAGCGGTAATATAAGTTTTGCTTTTGCCGTATTTGGAATTTTAAATTGCGTTTTGATGTTTTCTATTTGGGTTCCTGCAACCTCTAGTTGGCTGATAAAACTTCTGTTTTCTTTTGCGTAGTCTTTCAAATATGGGACAGTTTTGTAGTTGACCCCAATGATCTGAGAAATTATGAAATCAAGTGCGTATGTGGATGTTGATGCTGCAATGAAGTTTGCTTTTACTGGTGTACCTGCCGACCCTGGGCCATCACCTTCAAGACACAAAATTCCGTCTGCAATTGAAAGCGTAACGGGTACAGCTTTGTTTATCGCCATCAGGAGTCGCCCGAAGTCACCAACGTTTGAGTGATTTTTATGCAGAATTGCTTTCTGATAGCCGGGGATTGTGCCATATAAGTTTTTTGTAGCAGCTGTTAAGGTCGTTAAAGTATGAGTTTTAACTTTTGGCAGGTTGATTATTACATCTGCATCTAAAATTGGTGTTGCAATTGAAAATGAATAACCATCGATATTGACTTTTCTTGCACCACTTTTTTCTAAGTTTGTAAACTCAATGTCTTCTTCTTCGCATAACTTTTTGAATCCGGTTTTTTCAACAACGGACTCAAGGTTCATTGCACTTGCAGGGCTGTCACCAATGATGGGAATTCCGTCTGCATCTCTTACCAGTTGGATGACTGCGCATGCAATCTCGGGATGTGTTGTGATTGCATCCTCTGGAGGATGATTGGAAAGGAGGTTAGGTTTTATAAATACAGTTTGCCCTGGCTTTATGAACGAAGAAAAACCTCCAAGAGGTTCCATCAACTCTTTGATGGATTCATGGAGGTTTGTATATTCTGCTTGCTGTTTAACGGAAACAATCATTTTGCTTTTTTGATTATGTCCTGCAGATGTTTAACATAGGCAGCACTTCCACCAGCTTGATATCCTGTTTTACCTGCAACAGTTTTTCCATCAGGCTTCAAAATGTATATTGTTGGGAAACCTCTCACACCATAATCTTGAGCAAGTTTGTCATTAATTTTCTTTTGCTCTGGAGATAGTTTCTTTTTGCTAGGAAAGTCAACTTCAATACATACTAGATTATTTGTCGCATATGTAATAAATTCAGGTTTGCTGAAAACTTCTTTATCAAGTTTTATACACCAACCGCACCAATCACTACCTGTAAAGTCCATAAGAATATACTTGTTTTCTTTTTTTGCCTTATCAAGAGCAGCTTTACTATATGTTGTCCAGATGCTTTTTGTTTCCTCAACTTTTTTATCTTTTGATTCGTCTTTTGAAGTTTTCGTTGCATTGTTTGTGCATGACATAGCAATTAATGCTAGTCCTATTAATATGAGTCTTTTTTGCATTTTTTATCCCTTCACTTAATTTCTTAATTATTAAGTGTTAACGATAGTTAATAAGTTTTTAGTTCAAAAATTATATCTTTTATTTCATTTTTTGTCTGTTCTTGAATTTTTTTAAGAGCCTGCTTTTTGTTATATCTTTTAAGTTCGTTTAACCAGACTGTGTTATCAACCGCGATATGAAGCACTCCTTTGAAAAGCTTAATAGGTTCGGTATGTTTGCCTATTGGACCCACAAATATTTTGGTCCATCTGTCTAATAAATCTTCCATAAGAACACGATCTGTCAAATGATATTTTTTCAATACCTCTGATATTGCGTCGTCCATATTGTCTTCGTGTTTGAAAAAGACATCTGGGTCGTAGTCATCAACTCTAAGACGTTCTTTATAGATTTGATGCCTTCCAGGATCTGTATATCTTAATTTTGGTTTGAAATCTCTTGGGCTCATTTTTTTTCTTTTTTTGTGCACAGTGTACAGTATACATTACACAGTGGCAAGTAGTAAGTGTTCTGTAATTTTTTGACCTTAATTTTTCGGTTGTATTTTTTTTAAATTTTGGAAAGCCATTTCTACCAAAACAACACACTTATTTTTCCCATGGGACGGATGAGACGGATAGGACGGATGTGCTTTGCAAGCAAAGCTAGTCAACTCTTAAATCTTAATTTTAGCGAATAACGTGAGCTTTCCTCCTACTGCTGACGAAGTCAGCTCTTAACCTCAATCTTTATCTTAACACTTTTTTGATGACTCTATCCATACCAGTGATGAAATTATCGGGTCCAAATTTTTCAGCATTGGCTCTGATTTCTTCAGAATTCCAATCAGTTGCCACACATTTTTCAACAGCTTCATTTAGGCTTTCAACAGTTTGTTCCTTAAAGAATATGCCAGATTTATCTCTAACAATTGTTTCCGTTGCACCACCTTTGTCAAATGCAACAACAGGTCTTCCGCATGCTTGTGCTTCAAGAGGAACTATCCCAAAGTCTTCTTCTCCAGGGAATATAAGCATTCGGCAGTTTTGGTAGTGTTCTAATATGCTCTCATCGCTTTGTCGTTCCAGAAATGTGACATTGGGTTTGGCAATTGCTTTGAGTCTTTCTAAACCGCTTCCTGTGCCTATTACTCTTAGAGGAAAACCTGATTTGTTGTATGCCTCAACAGCTAAATCAATCTTTTTGTATGGCACAATTGCAGAGACAATTAAGTCAAATTCCTGTGACGGTTTTTTGGATGAAAGTGTCCATTGATCAATCGCCACATGTGGATATACAATTTCAGAATCCAGATCATAGAATTTTTTAATTCGTTTTTGTATGTGTTCGCTGATTGCAACGAATTGTGTGACGTTTAAAGCAGTTTTTTTGTCCCATTGTCTAAGTGCAGCAAGCAAGGGTTTAACGAATGCTGCTTTTACCGGGTTGGTTCCGAAGTATTCTTCATAGAATGTCCATGCGTATCTCATTGGAGTAAAGCAGTAGCAAATATGCTTTGTCTCTTTATGTAGAGGAATTGCTTTAGCCACGCAGTGGTTCATGGTGATTAATAGATCACAATCAGGTTTGGGTATTGTTTTCATGGCAAATGGAAGAAGCGGAAGAAAGCGTCTATAATGCTGTGAAATATTTGGAATTTTCTGCATTGCTGATGTAACAATCTCATGTTGATTGATTATATCAGAGACAGATTCTCTGTTTGCAATTAAAGTGGAAATTGTGGCATCTGGGAATCCTTTGCACAGCAGTTCTAATACACGCTCGCCACCACGCATACCTGTAAGCCAATCATGGCATAGACCTGCATTAATGTTTTTCCATTCTTCAGGAAAGTTATACATAAATTTTATTCAACTTTTTTTATTTTGTTTCAGCTTTGACGCTTGGTCAGACGTTGTACTAATTAAAATGCATCATGAATTAGTGTGTTCCTGTTGACCCAAATCCGCCTTCGCCTCTTGTGGTACCTGAAAGCTCGGTTATTTCTTCAACAGTTACTTCAAGTATTGGTTTTATAACCATTTGAGCAATTCTCATACCTTTTTGAACAACAAAATCTTCTTTGCCGTGATTAATCAGAATGATACCAATTTCGCCGCGATAGCCTTCGTCAATTGTGCCCGGTGTGTTCAGAACTGTTACTGCCTTTTTATATGCCAAACCACTTCGAGGTCTGATTTGTGCCTCTGTGTTTTTTGGTAGTTCAATTGATAGTCCTGTTTTAACAAGTGCACTTTCTGAAGGCTTTAGCACTTTGTCTTCAACAGAGCATAAATCCATTCCTGCATCTCCAGGGTGAGCGAATGATGGCAAAATTGCCTCTTCTACCAGTCTTTTGATTTTAATATTCATTTGTATTCTTTCTGTTTCTGTTATAAAGTGTACAGTTCACAGTGTACAGTACATAGTTTTCTTCAGTCTTTTCGTCGGTCGACGACCGACGCTACAGGCGTCAATCCCCAATTCAACATCTTCCCCGACCTCTGCTGAGGTCGGCTACAGTCGGTAATCGACCGACGCTACCGTCTACGTTCCTTCCAGTTGTCGCTCTTTGAGCTATGGTGAACAAGCCGGCACTACAAGACAGGCTTCATTTTTTAATACTTCCGAGCCGGGGCGACTCGGCTACAGGGCTGATTTTGCGATTCAACTTCAATCTGCAACTTTCACACTGTAGCCGCGTCCCTAGGGCGCGGACAATGTTTTTCCCTATCTCTTCAATCTTTATCTCAAACTTAACCTTTTGCGTTCGACCTCCGTTCCTACAGCGGGACAGATTGCCAGCACTGGAGTGGTAATCTTAATATAATTTTTGACAGTACCTTTTATAGTATAAGTTATTTTTCGTATTTTGAATCTACTTTGTCGGCAATATATGCACCCGCAGCCCATTCGGCTTGCCTTGCAATTCCCATTAAGATTTTGATATCGTCTTCGGATAGTAAGTCGCGTGATAGAATTCTTCTAAGCCCATACATCATGTGATCAGCTTTGTCTTCATGCATAAAGCCAATCTCCAGCAACGTTTTTCTCCAAAGAGAGAACATGAATTCGCGCATTTCCATAGTTGCTATGTCAGATTTTTCTTCTTGTGGTTCAAATTCACCACTTGCAACAAATAGTTCGTAGCAGCAAATGAGCACTGCTTGGGAAAGGTTAATCGATGTGTTTTCCGTTGCAGTTGGTATATTCAAGATATCAGTGCACATGGTTAGTTCATCATTGGTTAAACCATTGTCCTCTCGTCCAAAAACAATTGCAATTTTATTGTTGTCAGAAGCCATGGTTAGTTTAGGAACAATTTCTCTTGGGGTTACAGCATGTGTTCTGTATAGTCCACGTCTTGCTGATGTTGCAACGGATATGTTGCACTCTTTTATGGCAGACAGGAGATCATCATGTATGGTCATGTTTTCTAAAATATGCTGTGAATGACAAGCCATTTTGTAGGCATCATTCATATCTAAGTTTTTATGGGGTGTTACAACCGCGAGGTCTGAAAGTCCCATGTTACACATTGCTCTGCACACTGAACCTAGGTTCCCTCCATATAAGGGACCTACCAGAACAATTCTTACATTGTCAAAATTCATCTATTTCCTTACTTTTATGTTTGATTTAAACGCCAAGTTTATGTATCCTTGTTAAATCTTAAGTGTACATTATATTCATTTTTTACATTTCAATCAAGAATGTAATATTAGATTTATGAATAAAAATATTTTTGGGTAATTTAGATAAGAGCAAAGAGGTGCAAAATGGATGAGTTGTTGAAAATTTTAAAAAGTAATGCATTAGAGACTAATGAAGATATTGCAAAGATGATGGGTATTAGCGAGGCAGAAGTTATTGCCAGGAAAAAAGAGTATGAGGATAGTGGTATTATTCTCGGTTATCAGGCAATATTAAATGAAGATAAGTTAGACACAGATTTGGTACAGGCTATTATTGGTGTGAAAATCACTCCTGTCAAAGATGGTGGATTTGATAATATTGCACGTTGCATAAGTAATTTTGATGAAGTAGAAAATTGCTATCTTGTATCTGGAAATTTTGATTTGATTGCAGTTTTACGAGCGAGTAACCTAAAAGGAGTAGCGAGGTTTGTCAGCGAGAAGTTATCAATGCTTGATGGAGTGATCTCAGTAGAGACTCATTTTATGCTCAAAGTATATAAAGATAAAGGTATTCTTGCTACCGAAGAGGCTCTTGATGAACGATTGAAGGTTTCACCGTAGAATGATTTAAGAATTAAGATTTATATGAGTTTGATTTAAGGTTGAAGAACTCATTAAAAAGATAGAGAATAAAATGAAAAATTTAGAAAGTTATATATCTGATAAAGTAAGAGATGTCCCACGTTCAGGGATTAGAGATTTTTTTGAAATAGTTGCAGAGAGAAAAGATGTAATAAGTCTTAGTATTGGCGAACCAGATTTTGTTGCACCATGGCATGTTCGCGAAGCAACGGCTTATGCGGTTACCAATGGTGCAACTTCATATACTGCAAACTTGGGAATGCTTGAGTTAAGACAAGAGGTTTCAACTTACATTAAAGACAAGTTTAAATTATCTTACAACCCTGCAAAAGAAATTTTGATTACAGTTGGAGCAAGTGAAGCAATTGATTTGGCATTGCGTGCATTGCTTAATCCTGGTGATGAAGTTTTGTATCATGAACCATGTTATGTTTCATATGCACCGGTTATTTCAATGGCTCATGGTATTCCAGTGCTTGTTGAAACAAATGTGAAAAATAATTTTATGTTGCGTGCTTCTGATTTGGAAAAGAAAATCACAGAAAAAACAAAAGTTCTGATGTTGAATTTTCCGACAAATCCAACTGGTGCAACTTTGTCACATGATGTGGCAAAGGAGCTTGCAGAATTTGCTGTTAAACACGATTTGGTTGTCATTACAGATGAGATATATTCAGAGCTGACATATGATGAAGATAGAATCAGTGTTGCAAACTTTCCAGGAATGCAGGAACGAACAATTTTTATTCATGGTATGTCAAAAGCATGGGCTATGACAGGATATCGAATTGGTTATGCTTGTGCACCAAATGTCTTGATTGAAGCAATGATGAAGATTCATCAATACACAATTATGTGTGCTCCTGTTTTAAGTCAGAAAGCTGCTATTGAAGCATTGAAAAATGGCGATGTTCACGTTGCAAAGATGCGCGATGAGTATCATAGAAGAAGAAACTATATTATTGCTGAGCTAAATGAAATGGGAATTCCTTGTCACACACCCGAGGGGGCATTCTATGTGTTCCCGGATATATCAAAGTTTGGTATGAGTTCAAAAGACTTTTGTATGAAGTTTCTTAATGAGTATGATGTTGCTTGTGTGCCAGGCACCGCTTTTGGTGCGAGTGGTGAAGGATTTATGCGTTGTTCATATGCTACAGCATTTGAGTCAATTAAAATAGCAATGAAAAGATTAAGACATTTTATTGCTGATATCTCTTAGAAAGTTAGTTATATGATGTTAAGGAAGTTTTTTGCATTTTTTCTATTGGTTCTAATCGCCGGTTCTTTTAGTCAAGCGAATCAACTTGTTTCAATATATAAGAAACCACTTGCTCAGTTTTATTATACAGCCGAGGCTCCCGCAAAGTTTAAAAATCCTGATGCTAGTGCTGGGAATGATTCGGCCGAAGTTTCACTTCAGCAGTTTAATGCATCGATGTCATTTCCTGTATTGATTCGCAATGACTATATGGTTCTTTGTGCTCCATCAATTGAGGTAAATGATTTCAAGTTCAGTAAAATTGATAGTGTTGATGTGACCACATATTCCGTTGAACTTCCATTTATAGCATTTTATAACATAAATGATGATTTTTCATTGATGGTTAATGTTGCAGCTGGCATATATTCAGATTTTAAAACAGTTAGTTTTGATGATGACTTCAAGATGTCGTGGTTTGGCATTCTTCAATACAAGATGAATCCAAACTTGGATCTTTTTGTAGGTCTAGCATACAATCGTGTGTTTGGTGAAGACACCATTTTTCCTGTTGCCGGTTTAAACTGGAGAATAAGTGATGAATGGTTTTTGGGACTTGTTTTCCCGCGTCCATTTATATCTTATCAAGCTACAGACAAGTTGTTGCTATATGCAGGTATGGGACCAGCTGGTGGTGAGTGGGATGTTGACAATCCTTTGGATCTTGAAGATGACTCAGACTACAATTTCTTTTTTTCCGGTTATCGGGTAGGGGGTGGCATTGAGTTTGACTTAACAAAACATGTTACCGTGTATGCAAATGTTGGGTCAACATTTTTGCGTGATTATAAAATAGAGAATGATGACACAACGTTGCTAGATACAGAAGTTGACAATACATTTATTGCAACCATTGGTTTGGCTGTTGTTCGATGATTTTCTTTAGTTGGCTTCGCCAACTGTGCTAAGTGATATGTGGGAAGTGATAAGTTGGCTAACTTCGTTAGCTGAATTATGAGTTAAGATTTAAAGTTAATTTTAAGATAAAGAGTCTCGTTTCTCTGCGATGAGTTGGTACAGCTCGGGAAAATGTTGAATTGGGAATTGACGCATGTGGTTCCACAAAGCGGGATTTACGTAGAACGCAGCATTTAATACGTATAACGTGTAAAACAAAAATAGAGAAAGAATTATTATGAAGTTTATGAAGATATTGCTGTTGATTTTGTTGTTTAGTGTTGTAGGCTTTTCAGAGGTTCCTAAACTTTTGAATAAGCAATCTGTCATGGAGTTGTCTGCAAAATCAACCCTTGCTGAGTTTCCAAATGCAGATGAGATCTTGTTGGAAGAGTATACTAAGACAGTGTATAAGGCAGATGGCACATCCAAGACATATGATGAAATATATGTAAAAGTTTTGACAGAAAGAGGCAAGAGAAGCAACAGAGAAGTCTCTTTTCGTTACACATTGCCATATGCAACTGTTCAAATTGAGTGTCTGGAAATAATCAAACCTGATGGCACTGTTGTTTCAATTGATATTAAAGAAAATAGCCGTGAGGTTGTTGATCGTGGTCAAATGAGTTCAAACATATATAATCCTAACAGCAAGGTTTTACAGGCAAGTCTGCCAGGTCTTGAAATTGGTGATATTGTACATTATGCATCCTTTAAAGATACGGTAAAAGCTCGTGTGCCCAATACTTTTAGCGACTATTCTGTATTTGAATATGATTTGCCAATTCTCAGAACCACATATGAAGTTGTTGCTCCTGCAGATAAACCGCTTGTCAATATTGAGCTAAAAGATGAAATCGATGGAACTGTTAAGTTTTCAGAGACAAAAGAGGATGGAAAGATTGTTTACAAATGGTCAGTTTCAAATGTTTCCAAGGCTTTTCCTGAACCATCAATGCCGGCACTTTATACTGTTGTTCAACGTTTGTTAGTTAGCACAATTGCAGAATGGAATGATATTTCTTCGTGGTATTGGAAATTGTGTCTGCCTCATATTGAAGCAACAACCCCAGCAATGGAAACAAAAGTTGAAGAGCTGGTTTCGGGGTGTTCAAATGACTACGAAAAGATAACAAACATTTTCAACTTTGTCTCGCAGGATATTCGTTATATGGGCATTACTCCAGAGAAAGAGGCTCCTGGATATGAACCACACGACTCATCAATGACTTTTGAAAATAGATATGGCGTTTGTAGAGACAAGGCAACATTACTTGTAACAATGCTTAGATTGGCAGGATTAGAAGCCTTTCCTGTAATTATAAATGCTGGACCTAAAAAAGATGAAGAGGTGCCTCAACCATATTTTAATCATGCGGTAACAGCTGTAAGGGATAAGGATGGCAGATACATTCTGATGGACTCAACAGATGAGAGTACAAAACGTCTTTTGCCGGCATATTTGTCTGATTGCAGTTATCTTGTTGCGACTCCTAAAGGAGATCCGCTTCGAACATCTCCAATCATTCCTGCATCAGAGAATATGATGATCATTAAGAATGACGGAGTTATTGATGACAAAGGCATGCTGACAGTCGATACTGTACTTCAATTTGACGGAATCAATGATAATGCATATCGAGGATATTTTGCAAAGCAGAAACCTGAAGCAATTAAAAAATATTTTGAAAGAGTTCTTTCTTCGTCTGTTACAGGAGCCAAACTTAAGGAGTTTGAAATAAAGCCAAGTAATATGCAGGATACATCTATACCTTTGAGTGTGTCTCTAAGCTATTCTGTTGAAAATTATGTTAAAGGCAATGAGACTGTATCTATAATCAAACCACCATCAATTGGTGCACGTGTTGGCATGATTAATTTTATTATTGGTGGAACCAATCTGGAAAAACGAAAATATCCAATGAAGACTCAGGTTGCATGTGGTGTGCAGGAGTTTTTTGATATTGAGCTTGATAAGTGTGTTGGAGCCCTAATAGAAATACCAGATTTCACAAATCTTAATTCCAACGTTATGACATATAGCGCCGATGTCAAGGCTACCGAAAATTCACTAACTGGTGATTTTCTATTCTCAATGAATGTGGTTGAGATGAGTCCAGACGAATACCTTGAATTTAAGAAAAATCTTAAAGTTCTGGAATATGAAGAGAGAAAAGAGCTTCTGTTTAAGTCAATAAAGGGAATTTCAAAAGATGCCGATATTGAAGTGATTTACAGTCATCGCAATATTGAGCTTACAGACTCAAGAAATTGGAAAACCAATGTGAAAATGAAACTAAAAGTTCTAACATATGGGGGCAAAAAACAATTTTCAGAGATAAAGATTGGTTACAATCCGGCGTGGCAGGATGTTAAGGTTGAGAGTGCAACAGTAACATTGGGTGACAATGTTAAAGAGATTACAGATGTTGAAATGAATGTTATGGATGCAGGATGGTCAGGTGGTGCACCAAGATATCCAGCCGGAAAAACATTGGTTGTGAGTTTGCCGGGGGTTGAGATTGGCAGCACTGTTGAGTATGAAATATCTGCAACCCATAAAGATAAATTCTTTTTTGCCGAAGACCTACTTTTTGCATCATCAAATCCGTTCAAAGAGAAGAGTCTGACCATTGTTGCTCCAAAAGATTGCTCAGTTAATGTTGTAGCTGATCAAACTGATGAATATAAGATGAGTGAAACAAATATTTCAGATAAGATTCAGTATCATTTTGAGGCAAAGGATAAGTTAGGAATAGTATCAGAGCAAAGTACTCCTCCTTGGTGGAGTTTTAAACCTAATGTATTTATTAGCACTGCAACATGGCAGGATTATGCCGAGTTAGTTAAACAGGCTGTTGATAAAAAATTACAATCGTCGAAGTCCGTGACAAGTAAAGCAACTGAATTGGTTGATGGTGCAAAGAATGACAAAGAAAAAATTATTGCCATTCGTGATTATATTTTGAAATCAATAAGAATTGCTGGACCAAGTTTTGTTGACTTGCCACTTAATAGTTTGAGTGAGCCGAAAACAACCATGAAAGATGGATATGGCCATTCTCTTGATAGAGCAATGCTGATGAAAGCCATGTTTGATGACGTAAACATAGACTCCGAGATCATCCTTGCCGGTTCATGTGTCCAGGAAAAAAATCTACGGGAAACAAGGTTGAAATATGTTAGTCCAAGTCTGCTTTCAGCAGCTCTTGTCAAACTTCAGCTGGACGGTGAAGCCATATATCTCAATGCTGGCACTTTTTATGATCAGCTTGGCACATCTCCTTATGACAAACAGGTTGGACTAACTCTTGATGGCAAACTTTTTGAAATTAAGGTTGCCGATGAGTTTAGAGATAGATCAGAGTCGTTTTTGGAACTCTATATTGGTGCTGATGGTACTGCAATATATAAATCAACATCAAAATATTATGGCACAGCATTTGGTGGTGGAAAGAAAAAGTTTGCTGAGATGAGACCAGAAGATTTCAGAAGGTTTTATTTGCAGATTCTTGTTGGTTTAAGTCAGTCCGCAACAGCCAGTGCACCTCTTACTCCTGACTTTTCCGCTTATCCAGGAAGCCTAAGCTACGAAGCATCTATCAAACAATATGCAGTCGTCAGTGACAACTATATATACTTTAAGAATCCTGCAGGACTCACCTCTTTTAGTGCATCAAATGAACCAAGAGAATTGCCTTTTTACTATTCTGGAAATGTTGATTTATCATCTAAGACAAAGATATTTCTTCCAAATAACACCAAAAGAGTTCTTATGGTACCAAACGAGCTTGACTGGACAGGAGTATTTGGTATTGGTCAGGTTAAATATGATGTTGAATTAAAGACGGACGACAAGGGAAATAAATATATTGAATTTAACCAGATAGCCAAACTAAATCCAACGATTATACCTAGTGATGACTATAAAGTCATTCAAGACATCAGCTCAACACAACGCAATATCTCCGACACCATTATTGTTCTCGAAATAGAATAACTTAGGGCCGCATAGCAGCAACTAAAGCTGGCGGAGCCAGCAGATTAAGGTTAAGATTAAGGTTGGAATAGCTCCGCAGGTATTTATTATAAGTGAGAACATCCAACATCCAATGATGAATAAACACCCCTCCGTCTCGCTTCGCGAGCCACCTCCTCCCGCCTTGCGGGACTAGCGAGCTAGCCGGGGATGAGTTTTTGCGGACAAAGGTTAATGTTTTATTGATGTGCCAACGGCACGTGTCATGAGAAGCCTAGGGTAAGCGAAGCGTAACCCTAGGTAATAACAAAGAGCAAAGCTCTTTACTGCTCACGGCAGTGTATGCCGTAATGAAAAATGACAGTGTCCTGCATAGCTCACAGAGCGAAGCATGGAAGGCAAAATAGAAAAAGTTGTGTATGGATTTAATTACCAACATATTACATAACTATATTTATCTGTGAAAAATCCGTGTTTTCTGCCGTGCCGTGGCGTAGCCTGAAAGGCGAAGACTGGTGGCTACTAAAAAGAAGAACCTCCAACCTAAAAATGAGGGAACTTTCAAATTTCAAGTCATTAGAGTTGCCAAATGATGTGAGTTTTTGTTAGTATTACAAATTAATTATTAAGCAAGAGAAATAATATGGATATTAAAGGGATAATTTTAGATTTAGATGGTACTGTTTATAGGGGGGCGGAGGAGATAGAAGGAGCTGCTGATTTTGTTAATAGCCTTCCTGATTTGGGGATTAAGTATATTTTTGTAACAAATCGTTCTAATCGCTATTCATCAGTGGTTTGTGAGCATCTGGCAGAGTATGGAATACACTGCACTGAAGAGAATGTATTGAACACTGCTGAAGCAACTACACAATTTTTAGGTTCAGGATGCAGTGCATATGTAATAGGGGAAGAACCTTTAATTAAGACATTGGAAGCTGGTGGAATAACAATGAACGATGAGAATCCGGACTATGTGATTGTCAGTTTTGATCGTTTTTTTACATATGAAAAAATTAAGACCGCAACTTGGTTGATCAGTCGAGGAGCAAAGTTTATTGCAACAAATCCAGATCCACGCCTGCATATTGAAGGCGGCATTGTTCCAGGAACAGGAGCAGTTGTTGCTGCGGTAGAAATGGCATCTGGTCAGAAGCCGGTTTACGTTGGCAAACCAGAAAAATTGATTTTTGAGATGGCACTGGAATGCATGGGAGTTTCAGCAGAAGAGTCACTATCTCTTGGAGATAATTTACAGACAGATATTTTGGCTGGAATAAACGCAGGGATGAAAACAGCATTGATACTCACTGGAGCATCTACTAGAGCTGATATTGAAAGACTGGGAATTAAACCAACAATCGTTGTGGAATCTTTTGCAGAACTGAACAATTTTATTTAGGAATATAACGTAGGGGCGAGGCCTGCTTCGCCCTTTAATAAGGAATTAATTATGACAGAAGAAAAATATGTTTATGACGATCAACCACCTGTTGATGAAGGATTCAACAGAGGAGCTGTTGCTCCACACGGATCGTCAATGTTGGCAAAGCCGGGTGAAAAAGGATCTCTACCAGTTTTAGAGGCTTTTCAGGAATTTTTGGAAGAAGAGAGAAAACGTTCACGTAACAGAATGTTTATTCTGTCCGCAATTTTCACATTACTATTGGTCTGTGTAATCTTCTGTGGACTTTTTATTGGTTCAGTTTATCTATCAAAGATGAAAGACGAGCTTAGACAAGTTAGTCATAATTCTGAGACAGAGTTACTGCGAATGCAGAATGAGAACTTACGTGCCATGAATAACAATAGAGGCAATGTAATTATGCCTCAGCAGCCACAGAATAATTCAGGAATGTCTGAAGGACAAAAAGCACAAGTATCATTAATGATGCAGGATTCGCAAGCTGAAATTAATAAGTTGCAGGCAAAGATTGACCAGTTGCAAAGTCAGAAAACCACAGCAGTTGATGGACCAAGTAATTCAGCAATATCTAATGCATTGGTTAATGTTATGCGAGAAGTAAGTAAGATGCGTAAGGATATTAATTCTGGTACTACCGTCTATTCTTCTCCCAGAAATTCAGCATATGTTGCACCAACTACATCACCTGTAGTTCAGCAGCCTATTGCAGTGAAGCCGGTATATAAAGAGCCTGAGCAACCAGTTGTTTTACCACAAAAACCAGCGCCAGTTGTTGATAAAGTAGCTGTTGTTGAACCTGCCGAGATAACACCTGCGGTCAAGAAAACGCCAGCTGTAGTTGAAGAAAAGAAAGAACCTTTGCCTAACTCTATTTCTGTTACAATCAAACCTGATGGACAGGGAATTGTCTGTGCGGTTCCAATGGAATTGTAAAAGGGTAAATGGTTTATGGTAAATGGTAAATGGTTCACTCCGTGGGTAGGAATGCCTCCGGCGGTTCGGTAAATAGTTTATAGTAAATGGTAAATAGTTCACTCCGTGGGCAGGAATGCCTCCGGCGGTTCGGTAAATGGTTTATGGTAAATGGTTCACTCAGTGGGGTCGATGGAGTCCTGTAGTCGAAACCATTGACTAAATTATTATATTTACTCACTTAGTAGATTTCTCATTACTTTTCTTCTTAGTTTGGCATTTGATAAGAATAGAAGTCTTATGAGAATATTTTCTTTTCTTTTGATCAGCACATTATCCTCTTTGATGTTCTCCTGTATTATATTGATAATGTTTTTGCCGGCATTTGGTTTGCCAAGTTGTTTTGCCGAAGCTGCAAGCTTCTCCAACTTTTTAGGATTCTGTAGTAAATCATTAATTCTGTATCCGAGGGTCAGAGCTGAATCAGGAGCTATAGCGGCACCATTTTCTAAAAGATATGAAGTGTTGAACACTTCCTGGCCAGGAATTGGTTCCCAAATTACCATTGGTAGTCCCATTGCTAGACATTCAGATGTTGTTAATCCTCCTGGTTTTCCAATATACAGTGATGACATTGCCATCCATTCATGCATCTCTTTTGTGAATCCAACTACATGATATTGTGTTGTATTGCTTTTCAGTTTTTTAATTTCATTGCTAATCTGCTTCTGCAATTTTTCATTTTTGCCACATATTATTGCAATTTCGCATGGTTCTGTGATTAATTTTAGCATTTGAATTAGATCATTCCCCGACATAACACCAAAAGCTCCTGCTGACAATAGTACAAGGGGAACTTCTTTACTGACACCATATTTATCTTGAAGTTCGGGAATGTTGTAGCTCTGCGCAAACTTACTGTCGATAGGAATTCCTGTTGTACTTATGCGTTCAATAGGGCAGCCAATATTCTTGAGCTGAATTTTGCTTTCTTCTTTTGCCACAAAATACCTGCTCATTACTGCTGTCAACCAGCTTGCATGTACGTAGTAATCGGTAACCACCACAGAATGGTGACATGATATCTTCTTTTTTGCGATTAGGTATGAAAGGATACTTGCCGGCATGAAATGGGTTGATATACATATGTCGGCATCAAATTGTTTGATTTTTTTGAGTAGGGGTTGAGAGTTTAGTCTTTCAACAAGAAGTCTTACCTTCTCTTTTTTCCAAGGTTGATCCGTACTGTCAAAAACCAAACTCCAAATTGCCGGGGCAGTTTTTATAGTTTCGATGTATAAATTGGAATACAAATCTTGAAAGACTTTGTTTGTGTAGTCGAGGACATCCACAAGTGCAACTTCAGAGAATCTGTCATCAGATATGCATACATCATGTAATGCTTCTGCAGCACGACGGTGTCCATTGCCTGCATTAGCATATAATATCATTACTTTTAGCTTTTCCTGCATTTCAGTCTCCTTGTATTGTCTCCGTGAACCTGAAAGCAATAGCTGAACAATGGCGGAACCATCGTAAAACAATTGTTAAGCCATCGTTCCACATGCGAAGCATGTTCCGCTACTGTTTTCCTATTGTCTCATTCTTAACCCAGCCATAATGTTCATTTTTGAATATCATGGACCAATCGCCGTATGTTTCTTTTAAGAAGACGTAGTCGCCTTTATTGAGTTGAAATGTTTTTAACGCTTGTGAGTTTGGAGCAATACGGGCTTTTGACTGTTGACTTACAACATATAGAGGATATTTCTCACTAGTTGTTGTATATTTTCTTATGGCAAAAGCAATGATGCCGGCGAGGACAATAATGGTTACAGTAGTTAATATTGCTCGTTTTTTTGAAAAGAACATCCATGAAATGATGATAATAAAAAGTGCAACTCCGCTCATTGCATACATTGCGATATTAATAGTATTTTGCGGAATGACTTCCGAGAATGAAGGATCAACACTTTGGGATGTGGAAGAACTTACTGTTAAATTTGTTATGTTGTTTGTTACAGTAAGAGTAGGTCTAAATGCTTCAAATTGATTGTTCCCACTTTTTTCTTTGTGAAACGTAAGTTTTATTTCAGGTGAAGATATTGTGACATACTCAGCTTGTGAAGGATCGAAAAATCTGAATGATACTGATGGTATTGTATCTGCTTTTTCAGATAGAGGAATGATTGTCTGCTCAAAAGTTACCTGATTCTCTTCTTTATCTAAGAGTATAGGGTTGTATATCTTGAAATTTTCATTTTCACCAATTATTGGAGCTTTTATGTTTTTTAAATAACCACTACCTTGAATAACTATGTTGAGTTTAATAAGTGAATTGATTGTTACATCTTTTGATTTTGTCTTGGTCTCAATTTTAAAAGTTCCGACAGCACCTGAAAAAGTTGCAGGATTTTTATCTTCCGGCAGGGGAAGTATTCTTAATCTTTTTGGTTTTACCTTCTGCTCATATGGTGTTTCTATCCAATTTCTAAAAAAACCGCGCGATTTTTGAAGAATAGACATATGAATTGTTGGGGCAAGAGCAAGGTCACCAGGCACAGATGAATATGCGTTGCATTGGAATGTTTTAGTAATCTCGACGTTATAGTCTTTATTAACTCTTTTTTCTGGATTTTCAAAGAAGTCAGAGCAAAACAGATATGGCGCAACAGGTAATCCTGATATGCTTAGATTGGGACTAAGCTGAACTTTATATGATGTGATACTAAATTCAAATGGCCAAATTTCATTTACATAAACAGATCTCTCAGGAATGTTTATGGAAGACCTGATATATGGTTGGTTGTCATCCTGAGCAAATATACATGTGGTCATAAACAACCAAATTATTATGTTAACTATTATTTGTTTCATCACTCTTAATCTCTATGGTTACAAAGTTTTTTCTTAAAGTTATGATGGAGGCGGCTATACTTGTTGCAGAAATTGAGAACACAACAATCGATACAATTATCAGTCTTGTGGCAACTGTCTTAACTTTGAATATTTTTAGTATTAAGCCTAACCATATTAGGGAATACGCTATGCCGGCAAACAACAACCTTTGCTGAAAGGAGATTTTGAACTGAGGGAACAGCAATATGCGATACCATGGCAAAGTTAATACATCCGATTTCACGCTTTTTGAATATGCGTTTTCAATGCAGGATTCAAGTTCTGTTGTTGTTCCACTATATTCTTCTGATTTTCTAAATGACAAAAGAGCATTCTGGTATTGTTCAGCCATTAGATATGCAATACCAAGGTTATAATATATGTATTGATTGTCAATGTCTTGTTCAATTAGTTTACTATATATTCCGGCAGCTTTGCTAAAATCATTTTCATTTTTTGATGTGAACATTGTTGAATTTGCATCATTCCAAATGAATTTGGTTGCTTGTTCATTTAGTGCAAAAAGTTGTATGCTTGCAAATATTAATATTGTTATTATTAAATTTTTCATTGTTTTTTTATTCTATTACTTAATCTCTATTGAGGCAAGTGTTTTTTTAAGCACTTGACGAATGTTACTGTTGCTGTTTTTTTCTCTTAGCCACGGATAGCCACGGATTTTCACGGATAAATATATTCATTTTTTTATCCGTGTTTCATCGGTACTACAACCCTTCATTTTCTTGTTTTTTTTGATCGTTTGGTTTTTAGAATATTTCTAACTGTTTTATTACAAACAACTTTCAGCACAATTTTATGCATGTCAACTTTTTGTTTTACCACCTGTCTGCGTGCAACGGCAGGCGAACAAACACCAGTTGTTTGCATTATGAACGGTCGGTGAAAACACCGCCATTTCGTCGGTCAACGCCCGACACTACAGGTGTGGTGTCTGCCAATCAGCCTTAGTCCGCCAAAGCTCCTCCCCTTGCTAAGGGGAGGTCACCTCGCCCGCGAGGTGGGAGGGGTGTTCATTCAAAACGACCACTTTCTCCCGCTCTGCGGGATTGTTGCTTTAGGTAAACTAAAGCTGTTCTCCCGTTGGTCGAATGAATATTGAACGTTCGATGTTCTTAATCCATTTGTCTTTTTCTCTGCGTTCTCTGCCTGTCCGCCGTAGTCCTAACGGGCAAAGGAGGGTGCCTCCGTGCCTGCCTGTGCGTTGCACGCAGACAGGCGACTCGACCGCCCTATGTCCATCCGTGGCTAGAGCATTTCACTAATGAAACGCAGTAAATCTTTGTCCTGCGGCTTCCGTTGAATCTTTCAAAAAAATACGCAATAGGCCTGCTATTACTTGATTTTTTTTTAAGCCCAACGTCGT
>JAQICX010000154.1 GCA_027858345.1 Kiritimatiellia bacterium
TCCTCAGTTGAAAACTGATTCAACTGCCGTCCTGTTTTATCTGTTTCTGTATTTTTCATGCAGCATATTATAAACCACATTATCTCAACTGTATACAAGGTGCTTCAACGGACGCTTACTTTCAATATTTGGTTAATAATTTCAAAGAGCCATTTGTCACTCTTTAACGTTTAAAAATTGATGATTATAGTTATTCTATTCTTTTTTTATTTTCGGCGACATCAAGATAATTTTTATTGGTACTTACTTTTTTATTGGTCTTTTTTTCAAGTGCTTTTTTTGCGTCTCCGGCAATTTTGCCACCTTCTTTTGCATCCTGTTTTAACTTTATGAAACCCAGAGAATCATTTGTTTGAGTTATTTCTGTTGTAGCCCTTTCACCAAGCATAGAGAATATAAGTTCAAGATCGGTCATATGATCTCTTAAGTTTTGACGTTTTAGTTTTTTTAACTCTTTGTATTCTCCAGGTGTCATTCCAAATGTTGCTTTACATATTTCAGCTGTCAAAATTGCATATTCAATTTGTTCTTTAGCACCTCTGTTTTTCCATTCATCTGTAAGTTCTTCACGGATTGTAATGCCACGCATTCTTTTTTCAATCCAATCAGCACTATATCCCTTTGCCTGATATAAAGCTCGTGTTCGTTTAGTGGCAAGTTCGGGGTCTTCAATCTCCTGCACTCTTTCATATCCTACTTTTGCCAGCCATCTTTTAAAAGGTTCTGCCTTTGGGGACGGAATAGATTGAATAAGTCTAAATATTCCCTCCGTGTTGGCACAAATCATTTTTTGCCGACCCCCCGTCGTTTCTATAGAAAGGGTATGTACAATTTGTACCCACCCTTTTTTAAGTTCGGCATCTCGCTGTTTAATTCTTTGAATATATTGTTTTGGGTCTTTTGAATCAGTAAGAGCAAAAACGACATCCTCAATTACAAACCACCACTCATTGTTATAAATAGTTTTTCTAATCTCTTTTCTTTGAAATATAGCAATCTTTTTATTGTCACTCATAATTTTCATACTCCTTTTTGTCAGGTCGAGTCATGTTTATTTGCTTATTATGTTGTAATAATTTCAAAGGCAAAAAGTTAGCCTTTGAGTGGGGTAGTTTGTTGTTAAAAAATTAAAGCGATTCTATAATCAATCACCGGTACTGTAAACCATCGATTTTTTCATGAAAACTTTTTCTAAAAGTTTTTCTCGTTAACGTTACGCGTCCGGCACGAAAGCCCAAAACTTATTTTACTTTGCCAGATTTGGCAAAGCCTATCAAATTCTTTTTTATTCCGTTAAATTTTTTTTCTCTTAACGTATATGTCAGCCGTTTGCTGACAGCCGCTTTGAAAAAGCGGCTGTTAGCAAATCGTGCTGCACATGATTGTTGGTCAGTTCATTGGGTTGAATTCAGAAATTTGTGCAGTTTTCTACACGTGGCATCGTATGAATCCTGGGCATATTCGGACTCAATATGGCGGCAAAGAGGACCGCCTTCTTCATCGACATTCCGTCGGAGGTATTCCTCCGGTGGGATGTTGTATTCCTTATGCAAACTAACGTCCCGGATGAGTTCGCCACCGAGTAGCCAGAGGTTGTCCATGTGGTTCCTCATGGTCTTTTCTTTCAAACCACGGGTGATCATCGAAACCACAAATGGTCGCATGAGGTCAAGTATGCCTTGTCCGTAAGGAACGTCTTCTGGCATGCCGTGCCAACGGTCGGGCCATTCTGGAAAGTCCGGACAGATATCTTCGGGTGTCTTCATATTCTCTTTGCTCAACGTCCACCTTGACGGGCGGCCTTTAGGCCGTACCGTCCAAGGTGTTGTTGGATCTGATTTTTCTAATGATGTTGTGGACAAGCTTGACTCCAGCTCCAGTCAGACTTCACTCCTCATCTAAAAGAGCACGGTGTTGCATGTATACACGTGCTCCGCTATTCAGTACGTCAACAATCTTCCGAAACTCTCTGTTTATCATGAAGAGGGGGATGCGATCGCTCAGACGAGGTACTGCATTCTTTTCAAGGAACTGAAAGAGGTGTTCGCGAAGTCCGGGTGCTGTTGCATTTGGCTGTACTTTGGCACTTCGAATACGGCGTTGAAGATGGTGAAGCTCGTCTTGGCTTCACTCCTGTTCGCTCTCCACTACGACCTCTATTCCCGTATAACCGTCAGATCTATCTTTGATCGTGATATGGGTTTTTCGACCGGATTGGGACGCTTGCAAATAGCTCTCGCCGTTCATAGTTGCCTGCCGTTCGATTTCCCAGTCCTTTTCTTCCAGCTCTTTGCTGAAAAAGCTTTTTATCGCGTCCTTTTTCCCTGCGACAGAGTAGACGACCCATTCTATGATCTTGCCATTCTCTACCACGCGCATGTAGTCGGTGCGAACTGAACCTTTATACAATGGAATGCCTTCGGGATCAGCCCCGTCGACGCTTTCCAGCTTTTCCATCTTCGCAACATTTTCTGGTTCCGTAGTTTTTCCTTGTGACGTAGGCCTTTTTGTTGCTGGTAGTTCTGAGGTTTCAGAATTGGCTGTCCCCTCAAACGCGGGCTTCCAAACTATCCCTAGCGTTTCATTCCCATACCGGCTCACGGCGATTCTCATTTTTTTGCCGCCCTTTTCCAACTCTGCAACTTCCAACTCCTTTGTTAAAGCAGCGACGGGCGTTATCTCTTCAAGAGACTCTTCAAGAGACTCTTCCATTATGTCAGCTTCACTTTTCAGCTTCCATCCTTCGGATTCGTAATATTCGACCAATTTTGAATAGGCCTCTTCCCGTGAAATCGAGACGCTGGCGATTTTGAATGTTCCTTTACCCTCTGGCAGATCTATCCGGTAAGCTTTATTAAGGAAGCCGGGTGGGAGTCCTGACTGGACTTTCGTACCCCTGTTTTCCAATATTGTAACGGCTTCCAAACCCAACTTCTCGCTTGCGCAGGCAAAAATTTTGTGTCGGTTGAGGTATCCGAATATCAATACCCCGATCACTATAAGTGCAATGACGAGGAATATTCCCAAACATCCTTTTTTCTTCATCTGTTCACTCCTTTTCTTTCATACTCTTTTTCACCCAACAAGTATTATACGAACGTTCGTAAAATAATGTCTTTCAATATTTTTGTTAATAATCTCAAAGAGCCTTTTTTTATTGCTAGCTATGCTAGTCCCGGTTTGCGGGATTAAAAATTGCTTAAAAACAGTAAATTCAAGTAATTTAACACCTGTAGTGCGAAGCTTAACGAGCGAAGCATGATTCACTATTCAGCACCGTGTCGTGCATAGCTTGCTGTGCCCTGCGAAGCGCTTAGCGAAGAATGGTAAAGCATCGCATGATTTAATCTCGCGTAACTTGGTTTCGTCACAGCTTCGCCCTGTCGGTTATGCAGTGCATAGCGCCGTATTGGGTATATTTAATTGTACTTTGACACACCCAGCTATTAAAACTTTGCACTAACAAGTTTTAGTAGCTGGGCCCGTTAATTATGCACTTTGTTTAAGTGTAAGTCATTGATGTAGTTGTGTTTTTGTAATAATATGAGTTTATTGTATTATAAATCTTGTGAAATTACAATTTTATTATGGTAAATAAATAAAAAACCTTGATTTTTCAGTTGCGTGTTCTTTTTTCTCTTAGCCACGGATAAACCTAGGGCGGCCGAGCCGCCTGTCTGCGTGAGTACACGAACAGGCAGGCAACCAAAAGAGTTTTGTCCACAGATAGGCCATTCGTTGCACTCATTGCTGTCGTAGACTCCAGCCTCTCTCCCGTTGGTCGGGTCTTCGCAGATTAAAAAGGATTAAAAAAGAGAAGAGTTTAAGCAATTGTTTAGGGTAACGCACTCGAGCTTGCGAGAGCAGCTTAAGCCACTAATAAGAAACTTTAATAGGCTGAAGCAATGAGCAACGCGAATGGTTACATTCGATCTTCGTTGCAGGTGTGTTTGAGGTAACGCACGCTTCCAGGTTAGGCTATTACGCTTCGCTTCATTTCTGTCGAACCACGACCAGTGGGAGTGAGGCTGGAGCCTGCGACAGCAATGAAACGCAGTGTAATGGCCTACCTCCAGCTGTACTCCCGCTGGTCGTATGCAAGTGAGAAACGCCAACAACATTGAAGGTTGTGCCAACTTATCGTCACGTAGGTGAGTAAGGGAAGAAGTCCCTAGAGAGTTTATTAGCTGCTCGCCGCCTCTACACATGACTTATTTTATGAAAAGTTCAAAATTTTCTGTATCTTTTTCTTCAATTTGTAGGAAAATTTCTTCTCACTCAACATTTTTTCTAAAGGTTCACGAATGTCCTCTTGTGGACAGAACTCCAAAAATCGGAAGATTTCTGTTATCCATTGTCTCGTCGTATTATTTGAAACTGTTTGATACAATTCATCACGTAATTCAGGAATAAGCACCGTTTTTGTGTGTGAACGTTCCAGGGATCTTAACAGTTCTATTTTGAAATGAACCTCCCTGATTGTCGTGGGAGAAGGTAACTGTTTGAAAAACATGAATAACTCATGAAATGCATCCACATTGTCATATCCAATGAAACACCAAGACTGGATATCGCCTTCTTTTGTTCTTGTGGGTTAGAACCGTGTAAGCGTATGGCATATTGATCAACGGGCATTGTTTTCCAGTCAATATTTCTGATTTGTTCCTCCAAGAGATCGGTCTTGAAAGAGTCCGTATTCAATTCATCAGTTTCAATTAAGCGAGATAATGCCACTCCTAACGAGTTATTATCATTAATCTCTATTCCTTCATCAATTTCTTCAAAATTATCACATGCTTTTTGTTCACTAGAGAATTTTTTGCACTGTATAATCTCCTGACAAGGTGCGGTTCCTGAATCTTCAAGCAATTCTCTAATAAAGGGTTCGAATATCTGGTCACTCAAACAAATACCAAATTCCGTTGGTTCATTCATCCTTGCAGGTAAAAATTGATTACAATTAAAGCAAATTGCTTCTAATTTTTCTTCTTCCATTTTTACTGATTTCTCACTTTCTCATTCGTGTAAAAATTCTAACGTTACTCCTCAGGAGCGAGTTTACGAGTCGCCTGCAGGAGCTTGTTGTAAATTATTTATGCTTTTATGCATATTCAAAGACAGGTGTTTCAAGAACCTTGACTGGCTTTTGCTGACTATTTATAACATTTTGAATATGTTCTACTGTTTCTGGCTTAAAATATTGATCTCCTGTTTCCATGCATACACGGGCAGGAACATTTTCAATCAAATAAAACTTATTCTGATGTTCTAATGTATATGTTACTGTTGTTTCAACCATTGTCTCTTTCATAAACTCACCTCATTTTCTTCTGATTTTAAAATTTATCCACATATTTGGATTTGGTTCATAAACTGTTATTATTTTTAATAACGGTCTACTAGGATAGCTACATAGTACATGTAGAGGTCTTAAAATATTTGTAAATCCAAGTATTAAACAGCTTGATCCATATTTATCTTCTGGATAATCTTCTATTACTTCTGCTTTAGTTATCAACGCTTCTTCAAGTTCAGATATTGTGATTTGTCTTATAATTGATTGATCAACAGCATGTTTTGATAACTCATATTGCCGTAATTTTATTTTTTTCTGAATTTGTTTTAATATATTCATAAATGAATCTTAGAATATAGATTGGATTAAATCAACCCTTATTTTAGTAATAATATACGGTTCCTTGATATATTGTTGTTTGCTTTCAATGGTACTGTCGATGAAAATCAGATTATTTATCCCTAAAATTCCAACTTCACGGGTCAGGCTCGACCCACACGGATAGAGAATAGCGTTTGTAGCGAGCGGGAGCCATAGCAATGCACCAACTTGTGGGTCGTAGTCTGCAACCGATTGTTCAAGTAAGCCGCTACGCGGCAGTTGCAATTTAATAGTGCTCATGGCATTATATAAACCCGACAAGGAATATCCTATCTTTTAACAATCAAAAGAACAAGGGAATAATGCCATGAGCACAAAATTATTAACAAAAGGGGTGTTAACCAATCCCCTATAGCCTATCTGCCGCAGCCCGCGGCTTGACATGAACCAAGGATTACGACCACTTCGCTCGTTCCTCGCTACGAGTCTGGACTAATCCTTACCTTGTTAAGAATGTTTTTTATTCTGTCAAAATATTTTTTCTTAACATTAGAGCATTTCACTAATGAAACGCAGTAAATCTTTGTCCTGCGGCTTCCGTTGAATCTTTCAAAAAAATACGCAATAGGCCTGCTATTACTTGATTTTTTTTTAAGCCCAACGTCGT
>JAQICX010000161.1 GCA_027858345.1 Kiritimatiellia bacterium
TGTTACCAGTATGATTTGGACGATGATTATTGGTTTACTTGGAATGGGGAAAACCGAATGACATCTGCAACCAACTGCGTTGATGGAACATATATTACTTATGGTTATGACTATCAAGGACGAATGACGTCTAAAAAGTTAAAAGTGAAAGTGGAGAAATAGAGGAAGAACAAACTTCATTTTACTGGATCGGAAATCACATAATTGCAGAGATTGGGGAGTCTGAAACCAATTACTACACATGGGCAAACGGCGAAACATTGACCGCTAGTTTAGATGGTGAAACCGTCTTCTATTGCCATGATGCAAATAAGAATGTTACTGATTTGGTGGATGACTCTGGAACGCACTTAGTGCATTATGATTATTCGCCTTTCGGCGTCCAAAGTTTCACCCTTTTCACTTCACCCTTCACCGTTTCGTTGAATCCTTTCAGATTCAGCAACGAATATTTTGATGACACAACAGGTTTTGTTGAATACAAATACCGCAAATACAATCCAGACCTCGGCAAATTCCTCTCCCGAGACCCAATCAACGAGCAAGGTGGCCTCAACCTCTACGCCATCTGCAACAATGACCTGATAAATAACTGGGATGAATTGGGGTTATATACGCCTAAGTTTAGTTGGTCCTGGCCTTTAGATAAACGTGTTTATGTAATTAATATGTTAACAGCAGTAGAGGTTAGACTTTATTCAATAATACCAGAAATGGACGTTTTAATAAAAGAAGCCAAAGCATTGCCTAATAAATGTCCCCATAAAAAAGAATGGTTAAGGAGATTGGCAGAGACTCATGCTATTTTTAAAAGCACACTGTTTCTTATGAAATCTGATATACCACTAAAGGTTTATCGCAATTCTTCATTTGCAACGATGTTTCACCCCCTTGACAAAGATGAAAATTATGCTTTGGTGCCAAAAAGGTTTGATCAGCTAGTTGTGAATGACCACCCCGATGGTAAAACTTATTTTTTTAACGAGAACAATGACCCTGCCGGAACTGTTTTACATGAAATAACTCATAAGGCTACCCCAGGCTCTGTGCATTCTGCACCAGATACACTATGGAAAGACGCAGATGTTCTCGAACAAGCAATGAACAAATCAATTAAGTCCACATTAGCGGAAGCATGGTCTCAGCTGACCTTACCAGACTTTATTGATGTGGATAAGGAGTATGATGATTGTTGTGGCGGTTATACTCTAACTGGAAGTAAAAAGTAGTTAGGAAATCGATATGAAGAGCAAGAAAATTAAATATGTAATAGTTGTGTTTGTTGTGTTATTTGTATGTCATTTTGCCATATTAGAGGTGGCTGGCTATTTACATAAGAGAAAACGTTTGTATCAAAAGCAAGTAGTATATGTTTCTTTTGTCAAAGAGGCAATTAGAGGTTTTATATACTACAACCGTGATAATACGATTTTTGAAATTAATAGTGCTTTTTGTTTAGATTCAAGAAAAAAAGATATTTTGAATGGAGAGACCACCAATGATATTAGCACCAATAGATATATATATTTGGATGACATGGACTTGGAGGTAATCAAAAAACGTGGATATGTTTTCTGGGGCATGATTGAAACAAATTCAGCTGGCAATATTGGTGTCAACGTTTGGTCAGAGGGACCAAACAAAAGAAACGATAATGGACTTAAAGATGATATTAATAGTTGGGAAAAAAATTACAGGAAGTGGTTCTTTCGTTCTTTGTTTTCCTTTTAAAATGTTATGTGTTGAGAACCAAATTAAAGCTGTATAGAACGACCGAATTAAATGTGTACGGAAAAGGGTGGATTTCCATCCCGCAAACCGGGATCGTTTTTTTGTGAGCAAGGGTATCGTAGAAAGAAAGGGAAAGTTGAAAAGGGAAAATGGAAAAGGGTGGAAAAGCTTCCGCAGGTCTGTTTGAAAAAGTGGTTAAAAACTGCCAAGGATATCATATTGAGGTGTTTCTGATACGATAAGCTTGATTAAAAAAGTTAAAACTGAAAAGGGAAAATGGAAAAATACAGGTAGAGCGAAGCTCGTTCTTCCATGATTCTGGATAAAAATTGCAGTCTGGTCGTAAAATTTGAAGCCAGAAATTACAGATAGGCGAAAGCACAATCCTTTACCCTTTTAACTTCACCCTTTACCCTTTTATATCGGTGGCAGGGGATTCCTGCGACCGCCTTAGTTTTTTGCGACGATATTTCTGTCACCTCTTCCGGGGATCACAGTAAAGCCTCCTGCAACGGATCACCATATATCCCATTCGGTAACCATGCCTGTTCAACAACCCAATCAGCCCGCATACAGGACACCGAATCGAACGGCTATTTAAAATTGTTTTCTGTATCTTCTCAATAGATGAATAAAAACGTTTCATCCCTATATGATACCATACAGGAATTTCCCTCAGGGCTACGCCCTGAGAGAAAGGATTTTCAGGGCATGGGAGGTTCAAAAATATCAACCACAGAAAAACAACTTATCACAAAATAACGCCTTTACAAACAAACTCATTTCTGCCACAATAAGACAGTACAAAAGACACATTTAATTTTGAAGAAAACAATAGAATCATACGATGGTAATATGGTTGGTAACAATTGAATCACCAACACTGCGACTCTTTCCAATATAGTGAAATTCTTCAAGTAACTCATCAAAACGACTGATTTCATTACGTTTTATTTCTCTAATATTAACTGTTTTACCTTTAAATG
>JAQICX010000188.1 GCA_027858345.1 Kiritimatiellia bacterium
ACGACGTTGGGCTTAAAAAAAAAATCAAGTAATAGCAGGCCTATTGCGTATTTTTTTGAAAGATTCAACGGAAGCCGCAGGACAAAGATTTACTGCGTTTCATTAGTGAAATGCTCTAAGGTTGGAACGAAAAGTTAGCCCTGTAGCCGAGTCGCCCCGGCTCGGGAAGATATTGAATTGGAAAATGATGCTTGTAGCGTCTCGGGCGTCATTCTTCGCTTTGCAAGCTTCGCAGGTCACGGTTGACCGATGGCAAAATATAATAATTTACGAAGGAAAATGATGGCTTTTAAAATTTGCGTGCTTGGCAGTGGAAGTTCAGGCAACTGTATATATATAGAATCGAATACAACAAAAATCTTAATTGATGCAGGTTTGTCATTTAAGCAGATATGCTTACGACTGGAATCAATTGATGTTGATATAAATGACATTGAAGCTGTATGCTTTACTCATGAGCACCATGATCACTATCAGGGACTTAAGACAATGCTTAAAAAGACCGACATCAAGCCATATGCAAACACAGGAACGGCATCAGGAATTGATGCACGTCTATCTGCAATTGAAATTCCATGGAATATTTTCACTACGGGATCAAAATTTGCAATTGGCGAGATCACTATCCATCCATTTCAAGTTTGTCATGATGCATATGAACCGGTTGGATACATTTTGACGACAAATGAGATAAAGGTTGGAATTGTAACAGACATGGGAATTATAACAGAATTGGTTAAAGATCATTTAAAGGATTGCCATACACTGATTTTGGAAGCGAATCATGATCCAGAGTTGCTTGTCAACTCAGCACGTCCATGGTCTTTGAAGCAGCGAATATCTGGTAGTCAGGGGCATCTTTCAAACACACAGACATGTGAGTTATTGAAAGCTATATCTTCTGAAAAGCTGCAACACCTATTTCTTGCACATTTGAGCAGCGATTGTAATTGTCCTGAGATTGCAGAAACGACAATCCAGAAGACATTGGATGGCTTAAACCATCAGCATGTGAACATACATGTGACACAGCAGAAAGAGACAACTAAGTTTGTCTCAATAATTGATGTTGACATAATATCAATTAAAAATTAAAATTTAAGAATCAAGAGAACGTTAGATTTGTCATTTAGGACATAGGATACTGTCAAGAATTATATGAAAAATATGCAAAGAGGAATATCCAATTATGAAGTAAGGCCCTCTCCTAACACTCCGTTATTTTGCTTTGATGAGCAAAATGACAGAGTGGTGACCTCCTCCCGCAGAGCGAGATTAGCGGAGCTAGCCGGAGAGGAGCTTTTGCGGACTAAGGTTCATTTGCGAAAACAAGGGCTGTAAGCCCGAGATACCATAACCTAGGGCAACGCCATTGGTAATAACAAAGAGCAAAGCTCTTTACCTACTAACGGTAATGTCTTTGCTAATAACTAAAAACTAACAGCTAATAACTGTTGATGGATAAGACTGGATTTTCTGTATCCCATTAATTTATAACAGAATCGATCTGACAAAAAGTATTTTATAGAACAGGACATAGACGTAGGTGAAAATGATATGAATGCAAACATTTTAATTGTTGATGACGACAAAAACACAAGAGAAGGATTGCAGAGAGCACTTAAGAACCAATATAAGATTTATATTGCAGAGAGTGCCGAGAGTGCCCTTAATATTTTACATGAAAAGAATATAGATATAATCTTAAGTGACCTTCAAATGCCCGGCATGGATGGTCTGTCATTTCTTAAGCAAATCAAGAAATTTAACAATGATGTAATTTTCATACTGTTGACAGCCTATGGCGACATTGAAACAGCCGTGAATGCAATGAAGAATGGTGCATATGATTTTCTAACCAAACCAGTGAACCTAAATCACCTGGAACTGCTTTTTGAACGTGCCATAAAATCAATGAAGATTGAAAAAGAAAATACACAGCTGCATGCACAGCTTGATGAAAAATATGGCATGGATAGCATCATTGGCGAATCAGAACCAATGCAGAAACTTTTTAATATAATCAAACAGGTAGCCCCAACACAGGCAACTGTTTTGATACATGGTGAAAGTGGAACCGGCAAAGAACTTGTTGCCAATGCAATACATCGACTAAGTTCAAGAAACAAAGCACCATTTATACCTGTGAACTGTGCTGCATTGTCTAAAAACCTGCTTGAGAGTGAACTGTTTGGACATGAAAAGGGTTCGTTTACAGGAGCCACAAACAAGCGGGAAGGTCGCTTTGAACTTGCAGACACCGGGACTCTGTTTCTTGACGAAATTTCAGAAATGAGTCAGGAAATACAAGTTAAACTATTGAGAGTTCTTGAAGAACAAAAATTTGAAAGAGTTGGTGGTTCGAAAACAATTGAGGTTGACATACGACTCATTACAGCAACCAATAAAGACCTAAAAGAGATGGCTGACAATCATGAGTTCAGAGAAGATTTATACTATAGATTAAATGTTGTCAAAATTTTCATTCCACCATTGAGAGAACGAGTTGAAGACATTCCCCTACTCTGCCATCACTTTATTAGTGAATTTAATAAAAAGAATAATAAATCCATTAACAGCCTCGATAACGATACAATCAAGTTGCTTGAAGAATATCCTTGGAAAGGCAATGTTAGAGAGCTACGTAATGTAATTGAGAAAATGGTTGTACTTGCCTCATCAGATACTTTAACCAAACATGATATACCTGAAGAGATTCTAGCATTCTCCACAAAAAGTAAGCATCACGTTGATGAAAAAAATTCAATGGCCGATGTTGAAAAGGAGTTGATTTTAAATGCTCTGAAAGACAATAACCAAAATATTACAAAGGCTGCCGAGCAACTTGGGATCAGCCGCAGAACCCTGCACCGCAAACTGAACAAGTATAAAGAAAATGATTTAATTAACAATTAATAATTGTTAAAGTTGCAAATGGTGAATTTTGGAAAAACGACATAAAAGACAAAAAACTTGGAAAAACTAAGATTAATAGCTAGCTTTGCTTGCAAAGCACATCCGTCCCATCCGTCCTATAAATCCCATAGTCGAAGGATGCGACCAATGCATTGACTATATCACGATGTAAGGTTGAAAGCCTTGACCCCGCCGAAAAAGGAATTTAACCGAAAAACTCAGGTTGGCTTAAAAATGGTATATTTCGCTTGTTTAATGTTCATTTTTTTAGTATATTTCCTCCCTTATGAAACAAATAAAAACTATTTTTTTTTAGGGGTAATTACTATTTTGATAAACTTAAATGCTGAAACAACAATAATAAACTGTTATACAAATCAAATATTTACAGCAGTAGATGTTGAAACTACGGGACTGGATGCTCGTTATGAACGAATGGTTGAAATTGCAGCCGTTAAGTTTAAAAACGGCAAAATCATAGACCAGAAAAGTTGGTTGATTAACCCAGAGGTTAAAATTTCACGGATTGCCCAATCAATTCATGGCATATCAGACGAAATGGTTCAACACCAACCAACATTTGCAACTGTTGGAACAAGCTTTGTGGATTTCATTGGTGATTCAATTCTTATTGCCCACAATGCAACTTTTGATGCTGGATTTATATACACCGAGATGGAGCTTCACAACATTGACATTATAAACAATCCATTTTTAGATAGTCTTAAGATGGCAAGAACATGGTATCCTGAATCAGAAAAACATAACTTGCAGTTTCTATCTGAACACCTTGGTTTTGCCGGCGACACATATCATAGAGCATTGAATGATTCTGTTTATGTTAAATTACTTTTTTTAGATGGACTTGAACAAAATCAGGAATATAAAGATATTAACTTTCTGATTAAGAAAACAGCAATTAGTAAGAAACAGGTTTTGAATAAATTAAAGAAGAAGAAATAAGGAAATATACTATGGAAAAGAAACAGAACATTCTTGCGAAGTGGTGGCCGGAACTACTACTATTTTCTGCAAGTATTTTAATGTTTTTTTGGGGGCTTGGGGATCGAGCTCTATGGGCTGCTGAGGGGCGTTGGGCATGCATTGTTAAAGAGATGTTCCAATCCGGAGACTTTTTGCATCCAACAATCAATGGAACTGCATATTTTGACAAGCCGATTCTAACATATTGGTTAATTCTGCCATTTACATTTTTGACCAATGGAATCAATGAATGGTCGCTGCGTATTCCATCGGCAATATCAGGTGTAATAATTGTTTTCTGCACCTACTATTTAGGTCGAAAGTTTAAATCACGCAAGGCGGGACTAATTGGTGCCTGGATTATTATGGCCAGCTACGGAATAATGTTCTGGGCAAGAACGGGAACAGCCGAAACAGAAAATGTTGCAGCCATAATGATGGCATTGGCGTGGTATTGGTATCGTAGAGAGAAACCCAATTTTGTAACATTTTTAGTATTCTACCTTGTCTGCTTTCTTGGAGCATTAACAAAAGGATTACCAGCAATTGTTATTCCATGTCTTGCGTTAATTCCTGACCTTGTCGTTGAAAAGAGGTGGAAATATCTTTTAACACCTGCACATATTTCAGCAGGTATAGTTGGAGTTACCGTTTATATTATTCCACATGTTATTGCAACGTTGACGAGTACAGCAACATATACAGATAATGCATTTGTTGAGGTGTTCAGAGAAAACATTATGCGTTTTGCCGATCCATTTGACCACATTGAACCGTGGTGGGTCTATTTTGAATACGTACCTCGTTTACTTATGCCATGGAGTGTAATGTTTGTAGCCTCATTCATTGGTTTAAGCAGAAAATTCAAAAAGCAGAATAAAGAAGTTCAATGGCTGCTATTAGCATTTGTCCTAGTATTTGTATTCTTCTCATTATCTGGATCAAGAAGAAGCTACTATATACTTCCTGCAATTCCTCTATGTGCAATACAGATAGGTATTTTCTTTTCAGCAATATATCCAAGTAAAAGTTTCAACAGAGTTCTACAATTCATTGCTATTGGCTTTCAGTCATTTTTGGCAACAATTTTGATAACAGCATCAATCGTTGTTCCAATTGCATACTATATCCCATCTGTTAAAGCAAAGGTTATGGAGCATTCTCCTATTGAGCCCGAAACAGGACTTATGACAGCAACTTTCATGGCTGGCATATTGTCTGTTTTCGTTATACTCTATACAATAAAAAACAGGAATATTAAAAGTCCACTTTTAAGGCATGTCTATTTCAACATAGGCATATTTACAATATTTTTAGGGCTGTTCTATTGCGTAATCACACCAATGCTTGATAAATATAGACCTCTTAAAAAGTTTGCTTTGACAATTAAAGAAAAGGCAGACAAATTACCAGGAGACAGAATTGCAATTTATCCTGATACATATGAAAATTTAGTATTTTATCTTGATCGTGGACCAGACGACCATATCACAATTCTTTACACTCCAGAAGATGAGGCTTTTAAAAAATTTATTTATAGCAAAGAACGTGGAATTATTATGGTAAAACGTGAATTTATTGAAAACGTTCAGCACTTCTTCCCAAAAGTAAGAACTGCACCGGACTTTGATGTTGTTGAAAACGAGGAACTGCAAAGCAAACGAGACTTCGTTGGTTGGGGTGTGAATTACGGACCAAGATAAGATTTAAGATTAAGGGGTCACTTCCGCCTACGTTCCTCCGGCGCAACAGGTCGTTCACCGAGTTAAGATATAAGAAGTTCGCAAGTGCTCGAATGCTTCCAGCCTTCGCATGCTAGCCTACGGCGAACAGGCAAGCGTGCGAGTTGGCTAGCTTTGCTTGCAAAGCACATACGTCCTATCAGTCCCATACGTCACATTGAGGAAAACGGGAGATATGAGACAGAAAACAATGCGATGCTCAATCATGCACCACGGCTAGCTTCGCTAGTCCCGCAAGGCGGGAAAAAACGCTAAACGAATAACGATAAACAATTTAATGGCTAAGAGATAAGCTAGGATTATAAATTAAAAAATTAATAAGGAATATAATATGGAAATTACCAACAAGGAAATATTTGAATATCACAAAGGTGGAAAAGTAGGAACCGACCTAACATCACCATTCGCATCAATAAAAGATTTATGTATTGCATACACACCGGGCGTTGCTGTGGCAGTAAAAGAAATTGCAGACAAACCGGAAACTGTTTTTGATTATACAGCCAAGAGTAATCTTGTTGGGGTTGTTTCTGATGGCACAGCAATCCTAGGTCTAGGCGACCGTGGTGCCTCAGCAAGTATTCCTGTTATGGAAGGTAAAGCCGTACTTTTCAAAGCCTTTGGTGATGTTGATGGATGGCCTATACCACTGAACTGCATGAGAAAAGATGGCAAAAATGAAGGTCCAACCGATGCGCAAAGAATTATTGATGCTGTTTGTGCTATTGCGCCAATGTATGGTGGAATCAACCTTGAAGACATTGCAGCTCCTGCATGTTTTGAGATTGAAGATACACTTGATGCTATGCTTGACATTCCTGTCTTTCATGATGATCAATGGGGCACTGCTGTTATTACACTTGCAGCTGTAATGAACTATTGCATTCTAGCTGAAAAGAAAATTGAAAATCTAAAAATCATTGTGAATGGTGCAGGCGCTGCAGGTATTAGAATTGCACAAATGATTAAGGCTGCCGGTGCAACCAATGTCATTATGTGCGACTCAAAAGGTCCCTTATCAACTTCAAGAGAATTAACAGGTTTAAAACTTGAGATGGCTGTTGACACTGATGCTAAAACAATGAATGAAGCAATTGTTAATGCCGATGTTTTTGTTGGTGTATCAGTGGCTAATTGCCTATCACAAGAAGCAGTTAAAACAATGGCAGAATTTCCTGCAATCCTGGCAATGGCAAATCCTGATTCTGAGATTGCTCCAGAAGATGCAAAAACTGCATTTGGAGATAAGCCATATATTATGGCAACAGGTCGTTCTGACTATCCAAATCAAGTTAACAACGTTCTTGGCTTCCCATATCTGTTTAGGGGTGCATTGGATGTAAAAGCAACAACCATCAACATGGAAATGAAAGTTGCAGCAGCTGAAGCTCTTGCAGAACTTGCAAGAGAAGAAGTCCCCACTTATGTTAAAGAACTATATAGCGAACCAGATATGGCATTTGGACCTGCATACATAATTCCAAAACCATTTGATCCACGTCTTTTTGAAGTTGTTCCTTATGCTGTTGCAATGGCTGCTGAAAAAAGTGGAGCTGCAAGAACTTCATTGGACAACTATAAAGACGAACTTGCTGCTAGAAACGCAGAAAGAATGAAACTCTTTGAATAACTGATAAATGGGCTTCGCCCGGAGAACGATAGCGAACGGTTGCGGAACAATGGCGGACGCCGAGGACGGCATCCCTCCCAGCTGACAAACAACCGTTAAACTGCAATTTTCCACATCCGTCACATCAGTCTCATCAGTCCCATTCTTTTTTCTCTGACGGATCAGACGAATCTGGCGAACATCCTAGCTGGCGCGATAGCTAGCCTCTTAATCTTTATCTTAATCTCAATCTTTTTTACCACTTAAAACAGCCGGCAAAGCCAGCTAACACCCTTATTTTTAATGAATTACGAAGAAAAATGGCTGTTTTTCGGGATTTTTTCGCAAAAATGCAAAAAAAATCAAAAAGCTTAAAATAATTCTTGTAATTCTGACCGTTTAATATAGCATATACGCATGTGATACTAATATTATTTGTACCCATTATTAAACTATGAGGTAAATCATGAAGTTATTAAAAAGTCTATTATCAGCAGTTATTTTGCTTTCGTTGACGGTACCCCGAGCAATGGCACAAGGACCTGGAACCCTTTTGTATGACCATTTTGGTGTCGAACTTGAACTACAGCCAAAGCATGGTGGTGGAAAAGAAGAGTCATTTGTGTGGCCGAGTTTTGTTCCGACCAAGAACACCGAAACAATTGATTGGACAGAGTCTGATTGGTATGGCAACTATGATGCAGATAAGAACAAATACAAAATTGACAACGTTGGTAATGCTGCTGGCATTCCAAATTATGTAGATGTTGAAATAGTTGGAACAGCAATTTCTCAGTGGACTCTAGTTCAGGATGAATTAGCATCAGGAGAAAGCATTATTGTTCCTGTTGACTCTATTACACCTAAAACAGCTGACTTCATGATAAAAGCAACAGTTGACTCACAAGAACAGACTGTTGAACTTGATGAAAACAACAACTCAATAATATATTTTTAAGGCTACATGTTTATACCGACAACTCAAGAAGAACTCGAAAAAAGAGAAATAAAACAACTTGATATAATTTTGATCACCGGAGATGCCTACATCGATTCGCCATTCTCTGGTGTTTCTGTTATTGCAAGGGTTCTAGAGTCTAACGGCTACTCTATAGGCATCATAGGTCAACCAGACTTAACAACGAAAGACATTACACGACTAGGCGAACCACGCCTGTTTTGGGGTGTTACAGGTGGCTGTATTGATTCAATGGTTGCAAACTATACCGCATTGAAGAAAAAACGCAACGATGACGACTATACTCCAGGCGGAATAAATGACAAGCGGCCTGATCGTGCCTGTATGGCATACACAAACCTTATTCGGCGAAACTTTAAAGAAACAAAGCCAATTGTTCTAGGTGGACTTGAAGCTAGTCTAAGAAGACTTGCACACTATGATTATTGGAACAACAAAGTCAGAAAATCTATACTATTGGATGCCAAAGCTGAAGTGCTGGTTTATGGAATGAGTGACAGAACAATTGTTCAGTTGGCAGATGCTTTTGCCAACAACAGTTCGTACACAGATATTCGTGGTATATGTTATATATCCAACATCCCCCCTACCAACCAAAACGTTATAGAGCTTAAACCATTTGATAAGGTATCTAAAGACAAGCAAAACTTTATAGAATTCTTTAAAACATTCTATGAAAATAATGACCCGATAAATGCAAAAGGTCTTTATCAAAAATTTGACACTCGGTATGTAATTCAAAATCCTCCAGCTGAGCATTTGAGCGAAAATGAACTTGATGATATTTACAAGCTGCCATTTGCGAACGATGTACATCCATACTACAAAAAGATGGGAAAGGTCAAGGCAATGGAGACAATCAAGTTTTCAATATCAACACATCGTGGCTGCTATGGCGAGTGCAACTTCTGTTCAATTGCAGTTCATCAAGGACGCAGAATTCGCTCTCGCTCTGAACAGTCAATAATCAGTGAAGCAAAATCATTCTTAAAAGACAAAAGTTTCAAAGGACGCATTGGCAACGTTGGAGCTGCAACAGCTAACATGTATAAGATTGACTGCAATATCAAACAAAAAAGTGGAGCATGTAAAAACAAGCGTTGCATGTATCCTACAATGTGTAAAGATCTGCCTGTATCCCACAAAGCACAAATTGATCTGTTGAACGACCTAAGCTCCTTGCCGGGAATAAAACAGGCTGTCGTTGCTTCTGGTGTCCGATATGACCTTATCAATGCAGACAACAGCTTTGGAACAAAATACCTTGAGAACCTTATCAAGAAGCACATATCTGGGCAGATGAAAATTGCTCCAGAACACACATCTCCCGAAATTCTTGATCTTATGGGAAAACCAAGTGCAAAAGTTTTAAAAGACTTTAAGAACAAGTTTTATAATATAACAAAAAAACTGAACAACAAAATGTTTTTGACATACTATTTTATTGCTGCATATCCGGGGTGTTCCTACAAAGAGATGCACGATTTGAAAAGGTTTGTCTCAAACGAACTACGTCTTACACCGCAGCAGGTTCAAATTTTCACTCCGTTGCCATCAACTTGGGCAGCGGTTATGTATTACACAGAACTGAATCCTTTCACAAACGAAAAATTAATCGTTGCAAAAGATCCAGTCCAAAAAAGAAAACAAAAAGATATTTTGACCAGCTAGAAATTTTGTTAGTTTTGAGGTGGCGAAGCCAAATATATGATAAAAGAATTTTTGTTTTTTAAAGTTTTTAATATTAAAAGGATTATAATTTTGTTATAGTTCATCTCATTCATTAAATATTGGAAAAAGGGAATATACTATGGTTTCAGCGTTAAAGGTTAGCGATGTTTTTAAAAATTTTAGAGAAGTACAAGCTCTAAATGGTGTTTCATTTGATATATTTAAAGGAGAACTATTTTTCCTACTTGGTCCAAGTGGTTGCGGCAAGACAACAATGCTTCGTATACTTGCCGGGTTAGAAGAGGCAAATAGCGGTGCAATATATTTCTCGGGCGAAGACGTTCGCAAGCTTCCTGCATACAAACGTGGTGCACCAATGGTTTTCCAAAATTATGCACTCTGGCCTCATATGACTGTCTATGCAAATATTGCTTTTGGTCTTCAGGAGCAGAAACTACCAAAGAAAGTGATTGAAAAAAAAGTTAATGAGATCCTTGAACTTGTGAATTTGGTTGGCTTGGCAAATCGAACACCAGGAGAACTTTCAGGAGGTCAGCAGCAAAGAGTTGTGCTTGCAAGAGCTTTAGTACTGAATCCTGATATAATTTTGCTTGATGAACCTTTATCAAATCTTGATGCAAAACTTAGGCATGAGATGCGTCATGAAATCCAGGAACTGCATAAAAACACTGACATTACCTTTGTTTATGTTACCCATGATCAATTGGAGGCACTATCTTTGGCAGATAGAATTGCCGTAATGGACAAGGGGAAAATCATGTCACTTGGGAATCCAGCCGATTTATATCATCATCCTGACAACTATTTTTGTGCAACTTTTCTTGGTGAAGCAAATTTCATTGAGGGCACTGTTATCGCACAAAGTGATAACATGGCGACTATTGATAGCGAACACGGTCAATTGAAAGCCAATGCGAACGGTCTTCAATTAAGTGCCGGAGAAAAAGTGAAGCTTTTAATGAGACCAGAGAACATTGATATACGCAGTGCTTCACAAGAGGAATGCAATGTTATCGAGAACTGTTTAGTTGAAGATGTCAGCCTTAACGGTTCAACAATCAGCATTGGTCTTGCAAAAGCTAATAATAAATTTAAAGTAATTGATTTGAATAGACTGCCCATTGATATCGCTAGTGACGATGAGGTGAGTATTAATATCAAATTTGAAAGAACAATTGTAATTAAATGTAATAATGAGGAAAGATAGGTCAATGAAGAACAAGAATTTATTAATTTTTTTAGGTGGTTTTATATTTTTATCAGTTTTGCTGGCAATCTTATTTTCAGGCAAAGGATTATTGGTAACCGGGGATAATTCAGTTACCAGTTATGCAAATTCAATTGCAAGTTTTCCAGGATCATTAGTAAGTGATTGGAACAACTACTCTCTTCTTGGATCAACGAGTCGATTTACACCATTTATTCCAACATATCTAACTCGTTTAATTTCGAATCCATTCTTATCGCACTCAAGTGGTTATTTTCTGAATGTTCTTTTTGTCTTTATAACAATGGCATACTTTTTACGAGGCAAAAAACTGTCATGGACAGCCTGCATTGGTGGTGGTATTGCAATGGCTTTATCGGGCTACTTTTTCACTCTAATTTCTGCTGGTCACAGGGGAATTTTTCAGATGATGCCTTGGGCAGTCTTAATGTTCTCCGGAATTGATCGAGGTTTTAGAAATCGCAAACTTTTCTATTTTGGTTTGACAGCACTATGCATTGCTTGGGGCTTCCCAAACCAGCCTGATATAATGGGAATGTTTATTCTTGTTTTACTACCCTATGCCCTATTCAGGTTGGTACAAGAGTGGAGATTAACTAAAGGCAATAATAAAAAGCTGGTAATAATTACTGTTTTAGGAGCAATATTTGCAGGCATTATCTTCAGCTTGGTATCCTTCCAAACAATAGACCAACTGATCAATGTGACAATGAAAAACAGAGAAAAGCAAATGACTGGAGGCGCTTCAGCTGCCGCAGGTGCGGCAACGTTAACCGCCGAACAGCAGAAAGAGAAAGATTGGATTTTCTGTACCAATTGGAGTCTTCCTCCGGCCGATGCAGTCGAATTAGTTGTACCATTTATTTATGGAGTTGAAACAGCCAATAGAACATATCCGTACTGGGGAAAGATTGGTCAAACATATAAATGGGAAGAGCATCATCAAGGACTATTCAACTTAAGGCAGCACACTGTTTATATTGGAGCAATACAACTTGTTTTTGCAGCATTTGCAATATGTATGCTTTTCATGTACTATAGAAAGAAAGAGAACTTTAAAGATTCGATTGTAGCAGACAGCAAAAACAGAGCTGAAATCATATTCTGGCTGGCAACATTCTCTCTAGTCTTTTTATTGTCATTAGGGCGTTATTTCCCGCTATATAAGCTATTCTATATGATACCCGGCGTTGACAAAATTCGTTGTCCAATTAAGTTTATACACATCTGCAACTTGGCTATATCTATTATGTTTGCATATGGAATTGACCTGTTTCAGGAACATTTCAACTGCAAGAAAAGTAAAACAGCAATTATTTTTGGTTATGCATCACTTATCATTGCTGTTATTATGCTAATTCTTGCTGGTACAACATTGAAAAGCACCAGTTTTGTCAACCAATTAAATCAAATGGGGTTAAGTGGTATTTCAGCAAATCTCGTTAAGATTCGTTCATTTGGATTTTTCTTCAGTTTTATGACATTTGCGTTTTGTGGAATACTATTTCAAATCATCTACTACGTTGACAGCATGAACATTAAAAAGTATCTACCATTTATTATTGTACTTGGTGTTGGTATTGAAATGACTGTTATTGATAAGTACTTTGTGAATCGCCAGCCACAAATGATGCCCCTACTTGAAGAAAACTATTTCGTGAAGTCAATCAAATCAGATCCTTCAATGTATCGATTAAGTTGTCCTTCACAAGGTGCACCTTTTGACTACTGGAAGCGTTTTACATTTCCGATGAATCTAATCAACGTGAGTGTACCCACAAAGATAAACAATTTAGCTGATGATTACAAAGCATATTATAATGCGGGGTTAAAAGATACTGCAAGACTATGGCAGCTCACAAATACAAAGTATATTCTTGCACCTCGAACTGGTGTACTGGAACTTGTAAAGTCTAAAAGAGGTTTTAAAGTTCATACTACATTTGATGTAAACAACAATATGCAGGTTAGGGCAGCAACAATCATGAACAATGGTCAATTTGCAATTGCGGAATATATCAACGCATTACCAAGAGCATCTGTATATTACGGTTGGGAATCAATGGACAAGGATGCTATGTTAGCAAAATTGACCGATGACAACTGGAATCCACAGCAAACTGTTCTTGTAAGCAAGCAAATTGATGGAGCGGCAGAAAACATCAGTCCATCACCTGCAAGGATTGTTAAGTATAAACCTAACAAAATAGTTGTTAAAGCTACTACATCACAAAATGGCATCCTACTTTTCAATGATAAATTTGCAGAAGGCTGGAAAGCAAAAGTGAATGGTAAAACAACTGATATCTTCCCATGTAATTACATCATGCGAGGTGTTGAAGTTGGTAAAGGCGAGCAGACAATTGTAATGACGTATGCCCCTTACAAAAAGGCATTCTTATTGCAGTTGCTTGGGATACTTATAGTCGTAGGACTAGGTCTTTTTTCGCTGAAAGCGAAAAAAGACTAAGATTAAGGCAAAGGTTGAGATTAAGATTAAGAAAGAAGCTTTTAGAGCTGATTGCATAATCCTTAGGAGACGCTGTCGCCATATCCGTCCCATAAGCCCCATACGTCCTATAGGAAAGAATGGGAGATATGGGACGGAAAACAATGTGGTGAAGATGTCACAGAAAAACGAATAGTGAGCCATTCCATCTTTTACAGTTTCTTATGGTAATAATTCCACCACGGCGATTCCTGTTTCGCCAGCGATTGTGTAGAACATATACTTCTTGCTGTTATCATTGATGATATATGGATCTCTAAGTTCATGTACAGGAAAGTGCTTTGCACCACCCTCTGATTCAACAAGAGGCTCGTTAACACCTTCATAATCAAGTTCAGACTGTAAGACTTCTTCAAAGCATTCAGCTGACCAGCTCTTTGGATCAACACAGACTCTTTTAATTATCTCAGGTTTATCTTTAACATTTGAATAATAGATCCATAGTTTTGATTCAGACTCCAAATCAAAACATAGATGTCGTACTCTATATGAAAACATGGATGCTTCACCATTCTCAAATTTACAGAATGGCTCACTTTTAATTTCTATATTACCTATTTGTTCTGGAATATCACGCAACGATTTTGTAAATTCAAATACAGGTCTCTTTGGACCTCCAGAAGATCCAAGATATCGGTCACCAACCTTGACAACACGTAGGTATGATGGACAGAGGTATATATCATCGCTTACAAATGATAATCCATCAGATGATTCTGAATATGAAGTCCATTGCCCGGATGTTGCCTGACTGGCATCAGTGACTCCGCACCCATGATAAAACATAATTATTTTCTTGTTTTCATCATCAACAACAATATCAGGAGATGCAATATGGTGTTCGTAAGGCAATCCATCAATACTTAACACCTCTCCATCAAACATTGTATATGGACCTAATGCATTGTCAGCATAAGCCATACGAATATATTTTCCTTGATGATGAGCAAAATACATATAATATTTACCTAACGGCTGTTCAACCCATTCAGGAACTTTAATAACTGTTGGACCATTAATATTGCCTCCCAATTCGGGGTGAGTTTCATTTGATATTAAAGGTCTATCTATTATTCTTTTTATTTTCATACTTTTTCCTAATTACTAAATTCATAATAACCACCCTGTTAAACGTTAATGTTTTGTTTCCGGCGGTCAACGACCGCCGCTACAGACGTTGTGCTTGCAAATCAATATTAATCAGCAACACCAACCGTAGTCGCGGTCAAAAGACCTCGGACATAATAAATATTTCCGAAGGTATTCCACACTTTTTTTTCAATCTCCAGTGGGCTTGCCCCATTGGAAATAAGATGCTTTTGTTGTTCATAGAACTCCACAACAACAAACATTCCTGCCCACGGAGTGCCCTATTAACTAAAACCTGACTTTGGCTGTGCCCTATCTAACCATCTAACTATCTAACCATCTAACTGCGAGCATTGTGAGCCTCTTACTTATGGTATGTTTCATTGTTGATTATTTTAAATGCGCGATATAACTGTTCTAAGATTATCACTCGTGCCAACTGGTGAGGAAAAGTCATTTTTGACATGGATAACAGAAGTTCGGCCCGTTTTTTCAATGAATCATGAATTCCAAGCGAACCACCAATAACAACACAGAAACTTGACTTTCCTGCAATCGTGTAGTTTTCAATTGTTTTAGCAAATGCTTCGGAAGTCATAGGTTTACCCTGTACATCCAACAAAATCAGCATTGATTGATCAGGTATCTTCTGCAATATCTTATCTGCTTCTTTTTTCATCACAATCAACTGCTCCTGTTCAGAAATATTTTCAGGAGCTTTTTCATCTGGCAATTCAACAATTTCCAACTGCGTGAAACGAGAAAGACGTTTTTGATATTCACTCACGGCATCTTTGAGATATTTCTCTTTGAGTTTTCCAATTGCAATTATCTTAATTTTCATTTTTCCCTCATTTGTTAATAGTGCACTATGAAATAGTGTGCTAAATTAAAACAGCTATTGATATAATCTGATTTTGGGTGTACTTAACAGTGTATTGAGTATCAGAAACCTTAGTCACATCACCAATCTTGTTTTCAAAGAGGTCTACAAGATATACATCCTTAACAGGTTTAGCTGTGTGTAACGTAAACTCACCATTGACTGCCATAACTTCATGCAAGCGAAGCAAGTAGCCATCTCGATTATCAAGAGCTTTAAACCACGATGGTGTAACTGTTTTCAAATCAGATAAGCTAACAGGAATATCTGCAGATGTGCCTTTTGAAACAACTGGTTTTGTGTAATGAGCCTCAGCTGCCGATGCAGTTGACATCTGCTCGCCAGAAGTTTTCACAAATTTACCAATTGCAAATTTTATTTCGTGAAAACCTTGATCAGCAAGAATATTTTCATGTTTAATAGAATCATTATCAGATGTAAAAGGGCTTCTAAGAAGTGATAGATGTGCTAAGCCATCTTTTGAACCAAATCCATACTTTGATTCAGAAATAATTGCAAGTCCATTATCCATTCCGTCAGTGACTGCCATCCAGCGACTTCCTGCAACTTCCCACATTGTCTCTTCCTGCTGCAAGCCAGGGCGTTGTGAACGCTCAATGCTGCCAAATGGACAACCATATCTAGCTCTATCTTTTTTATACAATGTTGGAACTTCAAGACGGAGTAGTTTATGGGCTTCATGCCAATCAACTTTTACATCAAACTTTATGTATGGAGAACCTGCTTCGACAATATAATCAATCTGTATGGAGCTTACATCGCTAATGGCAGCTGTTCCACGAACAACAGCACGAGCTGCGCCAGCTTCAACAACAGATAGTTCAAGTTTCTCTGCAACCTCAGACTTCATCCAGTTAATGGAATGGTCAACATCCCATGCTTCAAACATAAATGGCTGGTCGTGGTGGAGCATAAATCTTATATGGTCTGCCAACTGTAATTCTTCGCCATCAACAGTAATAGAATCAATATGACCATTCCCATTAAATGACACATCAATTATACCATTATTAATGCCGGAAGTACTTGCTTGAATAGATTCAAAGGGTAACTCTTCTGTAGAAATGCTTACATTAACAGATTCCAATGGTTCCAAGTCAATCTTGGCAATAAGTTTATTCCCAACAATTTGCGTTGGGCAGACTTTTCCACTGGAGGTCTGAACACAATTACCAGCATCCGCAGAAAACTCAACTATTGCAGAGTTTGCAAGTAGCAGTGGATTGGATATCAAAGTTGTTGACTCTTCGCCCGCCGACTCTTTAGCAGCTTCAAAATACTTATCACCAATTGATTCGAGTTCTGCATTCAGTTGATTATAAACAAGCTCAATTGAACTGCCTGGTATTGCATCGTGGAATTGGCAAAAGATGATTCTCAACCACTCTTCAACATTATCAGCTTTCACACCATTTAATGCACACATGGCTTCATAAGATTGCATTGCACGTTCAGCACGACGATAAAGATACTTAAAATCAGCTTGAGTTGTCATTGTACCTCGATGATATTCAAGATAAAGTTCACCGCGATATACCGGTAGTTCATCTCTTACAGCTTCAAGTCCATCAAAGAAATCAGAAACCGTTGACCATGATGCTTTGGGTACCGTGGCAAGATTACTCATTCTCTTCACACGTTCCATGTGACCTTCTGTTGTGCCACCTGCTCCATCACCATATCCAGCAGCAATCAATATTTCATCATGCACATCTGCCTGAGCATAATTTTGCATTGAGTCAATTGCTTCTCCAGGAACAGAGTCAGAGTTGTAGCCAACATTAGCAAGATGAGTTAATACCTCGGAGCCGTCAGCTCCCTGCCATACAAAACTATTATGAGGGAACTTTGTCACACATGACCAAGTCATTTTCGTTGTATAAAAGTTTTTAATTCCGCCAAGTGCACAAATTTGAGGTAGACACTGATTGTAACCAAACACATCAGGAATCCAGAGAGTATCTGTGATTTCACCCTTAAATGCCTTAAAACGTTGTTGCCCATAAAGCAGTGCTCTCGACAGAGCTTCACCAACCGGCATCATAGTGTCAGCTTCAACTTCAAATCCACCTGTTGCATCCCAACGATTTTCCTGAACTCGCTTAACAATTTCCTCGTATTGCTTAGGTTGTGTTTTTTTAAGTTCATGCAATAGATACGGTTGACTCATTTGATATATAAATTCCGGGTATTTTTCCATAAGCCTAAGCATTGTGGCAAAAGTATGAACACTCTTACGTTTTGTTACAGCTTCTGGCCACATCCAGACAAGATCAAGGTGTGAATGACCAATATAGCTAACTTTTCCACCCCATTCCTCTGCAGGAAAACGCTCATAAATATCTTTAAGAGCCTTTGAGAATTCATTCAAGCCATCAGTGTCAAACAGATCTACAGCATCATTCAACTGCTTTAAGAGTTTTCTAAAAAATAGTGGAGCTTTTTCCAACACTTTAACATGACCAATACAAGGAACATCCCAGCCTAAATCCTTCATATTCTTCTGCATAACAAAAGATAGGATTTGAATGTCGTGCAGCACATCAAAAGCAAGTTCATCACGAACCCTAATTGATGCCGAATTAAATCTATAGCCATGCATATCAGGTTGGCCAAGGCTTGGAACCTCTCCAGGCAAACAGACCCCCATACCTGTCTGATATGTGCCAACGTCCATATATAGAGTGCAAGCCTCATCAGGCAAAGGAGCTTCTGGGTGTCCAACATCAATTCCACACCATGGTTCCCCATTAATAAATATTGTTGTTTCTCCATTACAATTCCAATGCAGATAGCGTCTACCTGCACTTTCAGCTGTTGCAGCTGGAATCTCAACTTTAAACCAGCGATTTAGCCATTCCGGCTTAGAGAAACACATTCCTCTTTCTGCTGGTGCAAATTTAAACGAGTATGCATCATCAAGTGTTGTCAACATTCCTTCAGATTCCGGCCCAACAAAAACGTTTACATCAATTGTATCTTCCCAGACAAGTCTTTGCACACGAGAGACAGCTCTCTTAACTCTGTTTGGAATGAGCTGTGGCAATGGTGTTGTTGTTTTCGGCATATATAATTACTCCTAAATATTCTAAATTAACTATTAAAAGCTGAATTTTAATATAATAGCAATCATATAACAACCATAAAAAATGCAAAAAAACAATAATGTCCTTAATTTTTCGGTTGGAGAGAAAAACATGTTTTTCGACCAATAAAATGAAGAAATGAGGGACTGTTTTTTTGCGTTTTGGGTGATAAACATGAAAATTAGTTTTGGCGGACGCCGAGGACGGCATCCCTCCCGGCTTGCAACATAACCTTAAACTGCACTTCGGGAGGGTCAGCGTCCCCGCTGACAGAAAAGGCATTCAACCGAAAAATCAAGGGTTAATGTATTAAACAATTTTTTTATAGACAAACATATTGATTAAGATGTAGACTATAGGGAATCTAACATCCAACAATGGAGATTTTTAATAAAAATGCGAACAATCAAATACATCCTGCCAATATCAATTATTCTTACACTCACACTTCAAAGCTTTGGCGAGATTGCTTTATACGCTGTATACCCCAATTGTTTTGATTATCTCTTTAAGGGAAAAAGCTCTACAAAAAATGGACAACCAGTACTTAGCTTTAACACTCTAGAGGATGAAACAATCTTTTCTACAATCGGCGAAAAAATTGGGGACTACACAATCATCTCCTACGCCCGGAAATTTGATAAAGAATTCATTGAGACTACCTCTTCATACAAAGACAAAGATGTATCGACGGTCATTTTAGAATCTCCTGACGGCAAACAATTGGAACTGACCGTTGACCAACCCAAAACTATAGAAGGATTACTTGCAGCATTTGTCAACAAAGAGAATGGATATTTTTTGTATGCAAAAGACAATGATAAGCTTGATTATTACAACGACACATATACCATAAATAAGGTAATGACGAATAGCGCAACAATATCCTGCAATGGTATTGAGAAACTTTATGAGGTGATGAGTGGTGATATGAAAAAACAGATGTTTGCTAACCTCGAGAAGAAAGCAAAAGAACAGGCTGATATTGTTGCGGCCGAGAAGGAAGCTGCATATCAAAAAGCTCAAGAGGAAAACATCAAGAGTACCACACGAGTTGTCAACAAAGTCGTATCACAAGAATCTCGTTATGCATCTTCAAGACCAGCAAAAACAACTACAAAGGTTATTTTGGGAACAGAATATGTATACCCAATCAAATATGCTGTGTTTCCTGTCACAAAACGTAACTCACAAGGCAACCTATACTTTACGCCGGTTGCTGTTCCAACCGAGTTTCAGCGAGGCTATACCGGCTACCAAAGTTATGATAACGGCGGTAGGCAAATTAACGTTATCAGAAGATAATAGCACGGTCGAGGTAGAAATGTTTTCTATTGAAAACCCATAAGTTCTGAAAGCAAGCCAATTCGGTAAGCAACTTATATCTTTATAAAAATTTTGTTACAATATGAAGCCTTATACATCTACAACAGTAGAAATTTTATATGTCTATTAGACATGAAAGCTGAACTTAGCAAATCAATCTTCAGAGATGGATGTTGATACATGCTCTTTTAACTGTTCTTTAACCTCTTGCAGTGGCTTTTTAAATGCCTTTTCAAATTTTGGCACATACTTACTAAACCACTCAATAATCTTCTTCCAGTTTTGTTGTTCATATCCGTCTATATCAATTTTAAAGTAAATTCGACAAGATTTCTTTCCTATCAAAGGATCCCAAGTTAATGTTTCACCAAAACTTTGCTCAATAGCATCCTTATGTTTTTCCAAAAAATCAAACACAAATGTATTTTCTTCGCTAGATTCACGAGACAAATACAGTTCAATCCTTGAAAATCTCTTTCCGAAAATAAGACTATATATTATAGAGCTAACTCCCGACCCAGCAGAAATCCAGTGGTCTTTGCTTGGACTAATATTATCAAAGAGTGTGCAATCACTGTTTTTGAGCACTTCAAGTAGCTGTGTCCAAAAAGCGAATCGAAGACTAAAACGCTTTTTAACCTCATTTCCAGTCGCCTTTTCTTCCGCCTCTTTTGCAGCCATTCCAATCATAAACTCCGCAGATTCTGGAGTAGGAATAATCTGCTCAACATTAAGAAATAGTTCCTCACTTGAAACAAAAGGTGTTACCTTAAAGCATTGACAGGGAATTCCGTGCCCAATTAACCATAGAGCTGTATTAGTCACCTCCTTACGAAACTTCGCAGCAACAAACATAGTCCGTTGACTCTGCCCTTTATTAAGCATAATCTCATCGAAATCCCCAGCTTCCATAAACTCGACAATGCTCTCTTTGGCATCTATTGGCTCATCTGTCTTTTTTTGCTCTTTATCAAGAAAGCTTTGATAAATTTCAACAATCTGATTTTTGCTCAAATTAGCACAATAGCCCGCATATTTTAAAGCCTGCCAAATAACATCACGACCACTATCATCTAGCTTGTTCTCAATAATAACCAAATTTCCATCTTTATCCAACGCCAACAGATCTAGCCGCTCTTTAGTGTCATCAAATCCATCAAACTCTTTTTGAATGATGAGTAGATCCTCGCCCAAAGCCTCAGGTGCATGAGCCAGCCATTCTTGAAGATGATTTTTTTCTTTGAACTTCAGTTCTTTAAAACTCTTCTCCGCCAATGGGATTATACGATTTGATTTTTCATTAATTTTATACATTTAAGTCTCCTACAACCTTAACATTCATTTATTACCATTAAAACTTCGCCGGAGGCATCCCAACGTTCATCACTTACAATTATTTTCCCTGATGCTTCTTGAAATTTTCAGCCTGCTCAAAAATCTCTTTGTAGACCTCGTCACGGTCAATTGGAGGATATTTGTTTTTAGCAAGTAAGATGATAAGATCTACTTTTAGTTCAGCTTTTATATCCTCCCTTAAACTCCAGTCTGTATATTTGGCTTTGTCATCAACAATTTCTTTTACCTGTTTAGCTAAAAGAAGTAACTGCTCCTCCGGATAGTCAAATTCATATTTGATGGCTAAACCTTTCAGGATGTCATAAAAAGCTTTTTCTTCAAAATCAATTCCGAGATCTTGAAATGAAATGGTCTCTTGTTTAAGTGAATTAAATATTTTTATGATTTCATCCGTAAAGTCATTAACAATGTTCTCTCTTTGCATGTCGTTTTCACTTCTTGCATTATACTTGTCAACAAGAACTCTGAACTCCTTTGAAAATTCAATTGACTTAAATCTATTTGTTTTTGCAAAATCCTCAATTGCTCTTTTTAGTAATTTCATGAGTAGTTTTAACTTAGTGTTAGACTCACTCATACAGCAAAGTGAATGCAAATATTCATCATTAAAAATTTCAATAGTTCCATCTTTGTTGCAGAGTTTGATAATTTCTTCAACGCCATTGCTTCTTAGAGCATTTTCAATCATTTTTTGAACATTGGCATTCATTAAGGCAATATCAGGACTATCACCTTTTGTTAGTTTGAAGATAATAGATCGGATTGCTATATAGAAATGGATATGTTCTTTTTCATCCTTTGTCAATTTTTCACTTCCGCAACATATATCATATGCAAGTTTAAGCTTTCTGACAGTATGCATAAACCACTTTTCCTGTTTTTCTGTTGCCTGAGTGAATTCGGCAGCTGCATTCAAACATTTAAGCCTTTCCATCGGTGTACCCTCAAAGTACATTCTGCTGTCAAATTTATGAAAAAAGGTTCTAAGCAAGTCCAGAAGATCCTTAGCTATTATAACAGTTTTTTCGATATCCTGAATTGATGTTCCCGTTCCTCCGGTATCGCCATCACCATATTCACCTAATGCATCTTCCATCTGTTTTTTGATACCAATATAGTCAACAACAAGTCCCTTGTCTTTACCTTCAAAGCGCCTGTTAACTCGAGAAATTGTTTGGATCAGGGAATGACGTTGGATAGGTTTGTAAATGTAGATGGTGTCCAGAAACGGCACATCAAATCCTGTTAACCACATATCCACAACTATAGCAATTTTGAAACTAGACTTTTCACTTTTAAACTGTTTGTCCAACTCTTTTCGGTATTCTTTGGTTCCCAGAATATCATATAACTCTTTTGGATCATCTTTGTCACGAGTCATAACCATCTTAATCTCTGATGAGTTAAGCTGTGAGCCTTGTTCTTCCAACTGGTAAATTATCTCATTATAAAGATCCCAGCCAACCCCTCTGTTGCAGCAAACAAAGATTGCCTTGCCTTTAACAGTGGCACCTTCTTCGACTCTGCTTTGATAATGATTAATAAAGTCTGTAGCAATACTCTTCAATATATCAGGATCACCAAGAATTGAATTTATACTGATGCTAGCTTTTTTACTCTCCTCAATCTGATATTCATTAGTACCCATAGTAGCACATTGCTCATAATATTGGTCTATCTCATGAATTTTCTCATCATCCAGAAGTACTTTTGCTGCACGTCCTTCATAAACAATCTGCACGGTAATCTTGTCTTTGACCGATTGACTCATTGTGTATGAGTCAACAAGCTCGCCAAACACACTATATGTTGCATCAACCGGGGTTCCTGAAAAACCTACATAAGTTGCCATTGGCAGAGAATCGTGCAGATATTTGGCAAAACCATACTTTTTAAAAACTCCGTCTTTTGTTATCTTGGTTGTTTCATCAACATTTGTTTGAGTTCTATGAGCTTCATCTGAAATACATATTACATTATTTCTTTCAGTTAGCAGCTGAATATCCTCTGTGAACTTCTGAATTGTAGAAAGAAAAACGCCGCCACTTTTGCGTTGCTTCAATAGTTCCCGCAAGTGCTGTCTGCTTTCCACACTTATAATGTTTTCATCGCCAATGAACTGCTTTGCACTTGTGAACTGCGTGGATAACTGATCATCCAAATCCGTACGATCCGTAATAAGCACAATTGTTGGACTTGAAAGGTCAACACTTCTCATCAGCAAACGAGTCAGGAATAACATAATCAAACTTTTACCACAGCCAGTTGCTCCAAAATATGTTCCACCTTTACCATCACCATGAGGTCTGCTTTGCTCCTTGATGTTTTTATAAAGCTTGATCGTTGCATAGTACTGTGGATATCGACAGACAATTTTCACCTGATGATTCGAAGTGTCAGGGAAGTATATAAAATTGCGTATAACATCACGAAGCGTCTGCTGATTGAAAAGACCTTCAACCATTGAATAGAGAGAATATATTCCATCTTCATCCATTTCCCGTTCACCGTAGACCGCTTCATCAACATCAACATCCAATTCTGCCGGAAGTTGTGTTTTTATAAAATCTGGCGTCCGCCATGTATTAAAAAATTCATACGAGCTGAAAAACGATCCCATTTTGTTGTTAAATCCATCGCTGATCACACAGAATGCATTATATTTAAAAAGCTCAGGAATATCTCTTCGGTATCGCACAGTCAACTGCACATATGCATCATAAACACTTGCGTCTTCTCTTGTTGCACTTTTGAACTCAAACACGACCAATGGCAGCCCATTGATATACAAAATTGCATCAGGAATTCTCTTTTCGCTCCCAACAATTTCAAGTTGATTAACAATCTTAAACGCATTTGTCGATGTTGAATATTCTTTGTTTTCTTCTGCACTGACAGTTATAACTTCTTGCGGTGTCGGGAGACGGTGTTCAGGAAGATCCCGATAGTCAATCAATTGAATATAGAGGTCGCGTTGCGACCACCCCTCATCCCCGCTTCTCCCACTAGGAGAAGAGCCAAAGCAGTCCTCTCCCTCTGGGAGAGGATTTAGGTGAGGGTTGTATTCACGCTTCAACAGAAAACCATCTGAGACCATTTTCATGATAGACTTATTGCTTTCATAAAGATCAGAGCTTGGATATGCCTCCAATGTTCTGATGATTGATTCAATCTCCCCAACAGTGATACCATCCCTATCATATCGTGACGCCAGATAATGCCTTAAATCATCTTTAATCAGAACCTCATCATGACTGCGAGTGATTGTCTCACCTTTCACGTGAGTGTAACCACTCCCCTCAAACAGTTCAATTATTGCCTTCTCAAGTTGTTCTTCTGTAAATTTACTCATCTATACCTTTCAAGATATCGTTTCACAATGGTAATATTATGACTCCAGCCAATTTCTCCAACCAGTGATTGGAGTTTTTATACTGATTTTTCTCACTCATATTTTTACTCTTTTACTTTGTAAACCTCTAAGTTATCAAAGATTGCACCCTCGCTCTTATATCTCCCCCTTCAGGGGTCAGGGGGCGTATAATTTAAATAATACTATCATTTTCTCCGCCAATATCAAAGTCAAAAAACATTGGATGGATCTTGTTTATTATTCCTAACTCTGTTTTTACTTTCTTAGGTCAATACAGATTATTTCAATTCTATCTTTATAATCTTCGGGGATTTGAGCTTCAATATTTGATATCATTCTATCAATTTTCTTTAATTTTTTTCCCGTAAAGAAAACAAGATAGATTCCATATTTAACTTTTCTTGCTAAATACTTGTCAATTAGCTGGTCCTTCACCCCTGTATATATTTGCGGATTCCCCTCTTTTTTGCATTCAACTTGGACTTCATAGCTTTGATTTGCTTTATATTCAATGCTTATATCAACCTTATTATTACCTTCGTATTTTTCTTTGATTAGATTTAAATCAATTGCTTGATACTTATCCTCCAATCTACGCAAAATCTCATCTCTACAGGCTTCCTCATTTTTAAAAGTTGTTTTATCTTTATAAAAAGGTTCTATATTGTTGTTTCTATTTGCTTCAATTATATTTTTCAGTGCGTTTATTCTTTCACATACTTCCACAAAAAAATCATGATTATCTAAAACATCACCTCTTAAAATAAATTCTTTGATACCACTGATAGAGAATGATTCAAACATCTCATCAGTTTGCTTCCTAGATTTTTTATTCATTGTAGAAAGTAACCTAATGTTCCAAATATCATCAGCATTCGCAAGCCTCATATCACTCAACATCTCTAACTCTTCACCAGAAAGACAATCTAATGCACCTGTACTCATAAAACGAGCACATCTGTCTTCGTCACCCACCCAGCCAGATTTAAAACTTATTAAATCTAATGTGTTAAACTTATCCATCATCTGGTTTAACAAATAAATTCGTTCAATTGAATTGAACTTTACAAATATTTTTTTACCAAATTCATGTTCAAAAGAAAACAACGCGACAACCTCATCCATTGATAATTGTTCTCTATTCTTAAAACTTTTAAATGCTCTCGCAAGAAAAATATTTTCTTCTTCTGTAAGATGTTTTTCTATACTTTGCAACTCATTCAATGTAAGAGAAAAATTATAATATTTTAAGAATCTTTGCAATAGACCTTCTGTATATGTAGGGAATCCTTGACAATGTAAAAAATTTACCAACCCAGAATCATCAATCTCAGCGTCTATTCTCTTCTTAAATATTTTAAGTCGTTTAGATACATGTGTGTAAAAAAGAAGATTAATATATTCTTTTAGTGTCGAAAGTGCAAAACTAGGAGATTTTTCTTTAATGACCTCTGAAAACTTGGTTTTGCCTGCACCTCCACAATTTAGATATCTCAAATCATTAATATATAAATATTTATAGAATTTGTTCTGTTGCACGGAAATAGTCTTTAAGTCCTGCAAAGACGTACAAGCATAATAGACCTTATCAATAGGTCTGTCAAAACAAGGGGACTCTTTCACGGCACTTTGCAGAGTAGAACAGTCTGCATAGAGTTCTGGATACCTTATAAGTCCTTTAAGAATACTTTTCAATCTATCACAGGTTTCATTAGTTATCTTATATGGGTTAACACCTTTATCAAAAAAAACAATGCCTGAAACAAACTTTAAAGCTCCAAAATGATTTCTTATCTGAACATCACTCATTGAAGAAAAGAAACTTTCATTTTTATCCACCTTTATCTTTGTTTCTTCTTCTCTTTCTTTTTCTCTTCTCTCATGTTCTTCCTCCCAAGGTTGCTTGGGTGGATTCATGAATTCCTGATACTCTTTAGACAAACTGTTTTTATTAACAAATTCAACAATAGTTTCTTCGCTCCGCTTTTCCTCTGGTAAATACCTTAAAGCAGGATACAAAAGCTCGAGCTTACTTTTCTTATCTTTGGTGCTTTCAATCTTATTAAATAGTATTTTAATTCTTTCTGTAGGTTGTTTATATGGAAATATATTATCATCAAAGTCATAAATTGTTTTTCTCTGCTTTTTTAGGTCTTCTTTAATATAATCATCAATATAGAAACGAAACAACTCATTACTAAGTTTTTCTATTCTTATATCATTATTAGACAATGATTCGCTTATCTCAGTCCTATATGAATACATCGGAAATTTATGATGTCCCTTATAGTATTGAGAAAACTCTTTAAGCATGTTGTAAACATATTTGGCATCATATTTCCCTTTCAAAAATTGACAAATTAACTCACAGAAAAAATCAGAAATGAAAGACTCAACTCCTGAAGGCAAGGACAGCTTGCTTTCTTCTGTATCATAACTCGACTCATACAATTCAGTTACAAAAGGAATTTTCTTTACAAAATCAGTATAAATAAGAAAATAAGAATCACGATGAGAATTGCTTTTTTCTTTATACATCTTCAAATATTTAGTAAACTCTTTAGAAGTTAATTGATCTGGATAAAGGTATTTGAGAACTTGATCTTTACAAAAATTTTCATCATCTTTTAACTCTCCATCAGATATTTTCTCAATTACTTCCCTTAAAAAAGTTGCCTCTGTTGGAAATATCTCACACAATCTTGCTCTATGATACTCACCTGTCTGTTTGTCTGAAATTTTAGTTTTTATAAAATTAATCATTTTCCCTGATAACGTATCTGTCGCCTTTAAGATATCAATAATGAAATAGATATACTGAGTTGGTTGATTCTCTGCAATCTTTAATTCTTTGACAAAAAAATCATCAAGTGATTCATCATAAATACCTGCTAAACCAGTAATATTTATTGTTTGATGAAAATATGGTTCTGTGTTTTTAGCATACTCTCTTATATTTTTAATAAGAGATTGTTTTGATTCAAGACTAAAATGAGATACATCACCATATATTGTTTGATAATAAGGATCAATGGCTATAAATTCTTTATCTTCTGTTAATGAACATAACCAAGCAAAAGTTCCTCGTAGACCTGTTGGAATATGTTTGTTTTTTATAAATAAACTTTTAATTCTGCTCACAGAAATAATTTTAGCACCAAGAATGGTATCTTTGATAAAACAAGCTGTAGTAAACTCTGCAATAGTTCTATGTATAAATGACTTATCAGCAAATAGACAACTATTTAAAACTATATTAATTTTATCCTTACAAAATGTGCCTTCAACAACTAAACGATCAACAGTTGTGGTATCAAAACCCTCTATGCCATTAAAAATATAATAAAAACCAAGATATCCTACATACTGAAGAAATTCTTTCTCAGTTATATCATTAATTCTATTAAGCTTGTATTCTGGGTTTTTCTCCCTTGCATTAGATACAAAAGCAAAATATAAATCTTTTCTATATTTAATGTCTTGTTGCGTTTTACCTAAATATACCTCTGCAACCATCTTAAACATTTGAGGATTCTCAAGAAAGCCTGATGCCGAATATTTGCTAATGAAATTATCAAAATCTGTAATACCTTCTATTTTTGCCAACTGATTTTTCTGTTCTGGATCAAGAGTTTGAATATGGTACACACCAGGATTTTTATCAACTCTGTATTTAAGAGCATTCTCATCATATTCACCAAACCAATCCATATCTCGACAACTCAAGACAACAGTACTTATTTTTAGTTTGTTTAATTTATCTGCTAATGAAGTTATAACAAACGTTTTATCATCTTGTACTGCTCGGAATTCATCCAATCCATCCAGAAGCAACACATATGTATCGTGGTTAAAAGGCATTTCCGACTTAATAAAATCTTTTACAGATATCAATTGTGTCCCTTTGAAATCTTCATGATATTTTTTTAATATTGAAGATTTGCCACTACCAGGAGGACCCAACAAAACTAATAGCTTTCCAAACTTAACAATATCTTTCAAAGAATATATTATATCGCCAGCCTGACCATATTCATATTTCACTAAATTTAAATCAATATACTTTTTCTTCTTTAACATCATTTCCTACAACCTATACGGGATTTTACTCTCATGAATTTTAAAATCCAGCTTGTACTTCTCTTTATAAAACTCAACAGCTCTTTTCAATCCTTCTGTATCACCATGAGGTGAAATCCAAACTTCTTTTATAAAATTTTCAGGCTTAATTCCTGCTTTTATATACAATCTGTTTTTCTCATCTAAATATAAAGGAAAATTCTCTTCTTTAGATAAAAGATCTACCCAACGCCACTCTTTTTCTCCTGCATAGGAAGAATGTTTGGTTGCTGATGCTAATCTAAGGACGTTTGTATTTAGTAACGAGCGAGGAACTTGCTGTGCAAGATTAGATTCAGGATGATTTTTTGCTAATTCGAAAGTATATACATTACTTTCACTAAACCATTCTAGCACGTTTTTTTCAATAAAAGCTTTGGTAAGAACAGAGCGATGCTGCTCTATTCTCTGAGATTTAAACTCATCGTCTTTAGAAATATACCTGCACTGCCAAATACCATAAGGCGGTCTAACACCATGATAATTCTTAATCTTTTCTCCTTTATATATAGCGTTTGAATCTGATGCAATAACACCATCTCTAATCTCCTCACCATCAGGTATTATATCAAAATAATATCCTTTATTTAATTCTTTACTACGAAAACCAATTGATACACCACCCAAAGGCGTATATGCACGCCATTGTTCTAAATGATTTGCTAATTTACTAAATGATGTAATATACAAAGGCAATTTTCTATAATGTGGTAGGAATTCAAGAAGTATTTCTTTTAATTCTTGCTGTCTAGTATTACATTTAAATTGTTTTAAAAAGTCAAAAATCATGTCTAAGGTAAACTTAACTTCTGAAGGATCATTCAGCTGGTCATGTCTTGTCATTCTTAAATGTTTGTTATCAATAATTCCCTTAAAAGCATCAATAGATGTATAATGATATAAAATTGGAGGCAATTCACTCATGTCAAAATCCCTTCACTTTATTCTCAGCATCCACACTATTCCACACAGCTTGAGAAAGTGCATCATAAACATTGTCATTCGCATACTTATGAATCGCTTCATTCATTATTTTTACTTCATATTGGGATATCATTGTAATCCTCTTGTTCTTTTAATTCTATAATCTCCGGAACTTCAAAAATCATTGGAACATTTGATTTCAGAGCCTTACCAGCAGCTATAGCTTGTCTAAATTTTAAGTTGGGCAAAGTATTCGCAATGCCTTGTCCAAAATAGTTTGAAAGGAACTCGCTACTTGTTTTATCAAATTCTTGAAATGCAATAATGGTATTACATTGAGTTAATACAGTTTTTGATACATTTGCAGTTCTCTGAGCTATAACTAACAAACCAACATCGTACTTTCTGCCCTGTAAGGCAATTTGAGCGATACTATTTAACAAAGACTGAGATGACTTATCTGCAATACCAACAAAATTCCATTCAGGGATTACCGTGTGAGCTTCTTCAAGCACAAAACAAACTTTATGTCCGAAGCATTTTTCTGTTTTTGCTAAGTCAAATAATGCTTTAAATAATTGACGAGTATATTCTAATATGCTAGCCGTATTTGACACATCAGGTAATTCAAAAACACTCAACCGCGCTTTAGGTTCTTTCAAGAATTCAGTTAACGAATCCTTTAACGTGCTACGAATAAATTCATCTATTTTCTTTAATTTTACTTTATCCTGTTGGTTGCCAAATTTTTCCAATTCAGAAGCAACCCAGTCAAACATTCTATATAGCTTTTGGTCATTTTCAGCAGAAACGATTTTCGCCGGAGACAAATCAGCAAATTTTCCCTTATACTCTCCTGTAAAATCAATACATATCACTTTTATGTTCTCATCTTCCAGATATTCTCTAATTAAATTTCGAGAAAAAACAGATTTCCCAGTACCTGTAACACCTAGTACGGCTGTATGGTGAGTTAATGCCAATTCTTTATTTATTATTACAGGAAAGTTAGTGCCTGGTATTTTTCCTATTTTAAACTCCTTAGAAGTTATTTCTACATCTTTTATATCGGCAGAAACATAAACAGGCGAGTTGATAGATGGAACCCAGCCATATTTTTCAAACCTTGTTTTTTCATGATTCCAAGTTCCTAATTGTATGGCCTCTCCAATAATTAATCCTGTTTCATTCTTGTTTTCAAGCGTTTCAATCTTCGTTTCACCTTCAACTATTTGGTAATATACATTTATTTGCTTCTCTCCAACCTTAACTTCAAGTAGTTGACCTTCTTGAATTTCTGTTTTGGAATTGTATATAAACCTGATTCTTCCGATGTTAGATTTAGTCGTTATAATACCAATAAAAGAATCTAAATACTTCGTATCTGGAATTTCCTTTATTTTATAAACAATATCATCAGAGTGCTTCTCGTATGCAGGCTGATCTTCAAATATTTTACTAATTTCAGGTGTTGTTAAAACCTTAATCCATTGTTCTTGATTTAGAAGATACGAATCTAAAACAAGTCCTTTTCTTAAGGTTTTGGCATTATCAACAGAGTAAGTGAATTCAACAAAATCAAACGAGTTAATAGAAGCTTTTCTATCAGGGAATAGTTTTACCAAAAAAGTATTCTTGGATTGAACACCAAAAATTATTCCTAAAGAGTTATCTAACTTCTCTATAGCTTTTTTTTCAAACAAACTATTTAATATTGATGCAATTGAACTAAGGTTAAGAATCATGAAGATGACCCAATACAAAAGCAAACAGTTAAACTCATTGCTATTTAGTCCAAATTGTTTTATTGCTCCCCATAAAAAGAAGGCAGAGAATAAAGTCTCAGGTTTTCCAATCTGTCTATTTATACGAGAAAAGAACTGTACCCATTTTCTTTCATTCATCAAGGGTTGATTTCTTAACCACATAAGTATATAGCTACTTATAGCCAAGTAAAATGTGGAGCCAAGAAACACCCAGAACATCCAAGTCCTATCACTCTGTTCAACCAACAGCAATGATATGGCTGCTGTTACAGCATTAATAAAAACATTTGAATCTTTTGAAAAATGTGGTTGATCAATTAATGAAAGAAGTATTAATAGCAAAAAACCAGAAGTAAACCAAAAATCATTTAATAAAAAGGAGAAGTTACCTTGCACAGACCGTCCAATGATGACTAACAATATCAATGATAGTCCTAAAAATATTAATCTAGTTCTTCTATTCATTTTTTACTCTTTTATTTTCCTTTTTTTTGTTCTTATTTGGGCATTTCGGATAATACTAAACTTTATAGTCTAAGTAAGCTGTTTATATCATGCCTGTTATTTATTATGTATGATTGAATTAAATCAAATGCTCCGTGAAATATAAAAGAGTCTTATTATCAACATTTAACTTACTTATTCTCATACTGTTACATCTTTAACCTTTTCCCACATCCTCAGATCCTAACTCCCTGAAAAACTTTCTAACATCTTTTCTTGCAGACCAATGATTTTTCCCAAAATTATCATAAAAACCTATATGAGTAAATCTTTCTTTAGTAAACCCTACATCCTTAGGAAAAAAAATATTTATATCATCTCCTTGTTCAAGTTGCTTTGGAATATCATCAGAAAACTCATAAAAAGGCTTGGTGTATTTTATATATCGCCAGTTCTCTTTGCCAAACAACCTTAAAAAAACATTTGATTTTCGACAACAAATCCCATTAATGGTTGTTTTTAAAGGCCTATGATTGCAACCTTTCAACATTATATGCCTGGAATTTGACTGTCCATCATTACCACAAAGATATGTGAAACTAAAAGAAACTTTAATTCTGCTTGATACAACCACATCTCTATATATATTCCAGCCCAATGCAATAGCTGCAATAACCACAGATATCAAACTAAATATCAAACTAATATTTTCCACTTTTTCTCCTATTCTTCTACATTATCACAAAAAGCATCTTGAATTATTTCATAATATTCTTCAACCATTTCAAATGTGCTTATGTTTATCTGCTTAACTAACCCTTGATGGATTAGAACTTTCATATCCGGCATCCAAACCGCATGATAGCCTCCTATTTCAATGCTATGCATTATGCGTTGTCCTTTTTTACAAAATAATTCAGCCAACTGTTTTTGGTCATATGATAATGAATTTAATATTTTTATTCTATTGTTCATATCAGATATTTGAGTTTTTTGACGTTTTCGATTCTGTTTAATTTGAGCAATCATCTTTGCAGTCTTTTTAGAAAAGTAAGAATATAGCCCAACTAAAGACTTAACAAACATTCCTGCTAAACAGACAATTCCGACTATATTCCATACCGACAAAATATAATCATTAGTTATTGAAACTCCAAGAGCTTCTCCATATATCTTGTAGACCAAAAATGCAATGCCAATACTCCAAACAGTTGCCTTGCCTAAAATATCAATAATTTTACCAGCCCATTCCATCATACTATATCCCCCACCATTTTCTCAGCATCCTCAATTCTCAACTCGCCTGAGATCAGTTTCGGAAGAAGCGTATCTCGAAGTTTGGTTATATTTTTCGTTGTGATGTTGTTATCTAAGCTTCTTTTATATATAGAAGCAACAACTTCGTTAAAAAGGGATAACATTTTATACGTAGGTTTAAACACTCTCAACCTTTTCATGTCTGCAGCTGTGAAATGACCAAGACCTGTTGTTTGTTTATCTCTAGCTATTTCAACAAATACAGACCGCAAAATTTTCAGTTGGTAGTAAACAAAGTAACGGTCATTCTTGCTATGAAAAGATACTTTAAAAATGTGTTGATTTAGATATCCTTTCCCACTTGTCCAGATGAATGTATCGATAGATGTATCCGGATTTCCTGACCAAGATAGTAAAATATCACCATCGTTAATTATATATTTATCACCTTTGTTAATTTCGGTGAATTTTGTTTGAGCTGTTATTCCACCTTTTATCTCAGCTATTTTTATAACAGGTAATGCTTCGGCTGATACAGAAAAATCTTTACCTTTATATGCGGCTCCATTAATAAAATTAGCCATGTCGTAGACTGATTGTGTTACCCAACCCTCGGGGATCCAGCCCATTTCTTCTGTTTCCTGAAATGAATCAGGGAAGTTTTTGGCGACTTCGCGGTTGGCGGTGCCATCAGCGAGAGCTTTGTAACGAGTTTCAGCTCGCTCCATAAACTCCTCAGGAATTCCATTAAACAATCTGTTTTCAGAACCCTCATCCCCGCTTCTCCCAATGGTAGAAGAGCCTGCGTCCCTCTCCCTCTGGGAGAGGCTAGGTGAGGCTTTTCCTTTAAGGCTGTTATCCCTCTCCCCCTGGGAGAGGCTAGGTGAGGGATATTCTTTTAAGTTCCTTAAAAGAATATTATCAATCACCGGGTCAAAGTCAACAAACCAGCTCTTAAATAGTGTCTGTGCCATCCCCTCCAACGCCTCATTCATACGCCGATTTAAATCAATCTTGTCATCCAATGACCCCAAAATATGAGTGATAGCCAGCATCTCGTTTTCATCTTCTGGATAATAAATAGGAAATTTTCTCAGCTCACCTAAAGGAATATATTGTTGGGTAGTTCCTTGTGAATGCGACTCGGTGTGGTGCTGAGCTTCTGGCGAGCAGAGATAGTAGTAAAGGTATTTTCCATGAGTTTCTGTTTTACTTTTGAAAAGACCTATATTCTTAATTGCATAATCTGGTTTTGAACTTACTAGACAAGGTTCTCCAACGGTTCCAATCATTGTAAATAAAACATCCCACTGATCTACATTACTTCTTTTATTAATGCTTTCGTAGTCTTCACTTGATATATTGTAAGCAGAACTTAAATCCAACCGATTTCCTGTGATGTGTCTCGAGGTAACAAGAAGTTTGCCATATTCAACTTGCTTCGGAGAATCATGTGTTCCGTCACGAACTGAGTTACAAAACTCGGAAGCAGGAACAATTTTCCAGTTATTTTTCATTTTTCACCTCACAATCAGTACCATCTAAAATTGCCCGAAACTTGTTTCTTAGTTCATCAATAATTGGTTTATACTGTTCAACAAAACTTTGTCTTACTTTCATAATATCATCTTCACTCATTACAACAATACGTTTGACCGCAATCTCCCTTACAACCTCTGATAAATGCTGTATTCTTTCTAACATTTCTGGTTCAAAGAATATAGCATTTAGAGTTAAAAGACCTTCAACCTTAACTCCAGCAATTTTTATTTGCTCTAGTCGTTCTTTGTCCTTTACACTCAGTTCTGCTTTATCAATAGTGCCATCCTTCTTCATTTTAGAAAGTTCACTCATATAAATTTGGGTAAAAAGATCAAGAGAAATATTTAATTTACATAGCCATTCGTGTAACTCCTTAATCACCTGAGCTTTCTCAGAATAATACCACGAAAACCTAATCTGATTCTCATCAAGCACCTTTTGGTATCCAGCCTTAAATCCTTCAAGTTCTTTTGCGTTCTTAGCTTCTAAATTTTTTAATGCCACATCATATTTGCTTTGCACATCAGCTTCAATCTTCTTTTTCAACCAAATAGTTATAGGCCAAATACAGACAGCAATAGCAGCTCCGGTTCCTCCAGCTGCTGTGAAGAATATTTTCAAAAAATCAATCATTACCTTCTCCTTCCAATTTATTCAGAATATCTGAAGCGTCCATTTCCATTTTAGAAAAGGCAAACCACTTTTTTCCAAGATCTTTCAGACTGGCTCCAAAGTGATAGACTATCTTTTCATCAAGAATAATAAAGCGATCGTGAGATTTGCTAAGTTCCTTCATTTTTATCTTTGCATACTGTTGGTTATGTTTTTTTAGATCTAGCGTGAGTTGCTTGGAAATGAATTTGGTATAAATGGTCACAGACACTTCAGGATTGCGCTTTGTAAGCAATGTCAGAACAGAATCATCAACATAATTATCTACAAGAATCAGAGATTTCTGAGCACCTCGAACTAAATCGGATACAAAGGCATAGGCATCGTATACCTGTCCGTCATAAAAAATACCCTGCTTGGGCTGATTGTCGGAACCTAATGCCTTAAAAACTTTTTCAAAGCTCTTTTCTGTTTCTGATTCAAAGGTAATCTGACGGCGTTCTACTGAATCCAGACGGGCAAAAATATTGGCATTGTGCTGGATGAATCTTCGCATTTCCACGAAAGCACGCATTAGTTTTACATGAACTTCTGCAGCTTTTGCATTTTTAAGTACTCCTGAAAGGCTGGCCACACCTTGCTCCGTGAATACATACGGAAGACTACCACCCAAGTGTTTTCGCGAAGGTATCGCATTTTGCGATACCATGAAATCAACCTCATTTTCAGTGAGTTGAAACATAAAGTCAGCTGGAAAGCGTTCGATATTACGCTGTACCTGTTCACGCAAACGAATTGGTTTTACCCCATAAAGAATAGCAATATCCTTGTCCAACATCACCTGCTGTTCTCGAATTTGAAAGATTCTCGTCTTAATTGCATCCGTCTCTGATGAAATGATTTGTTTCTTAGCACTCGCCATAACCCAGCCCCTCCAAATTCTTACGAATTACTTCATCTAGTTTTTTGGATTCTTCCATCTGAGCGTAAAGTGTCTGACTCATTTCGGTCATCTTGGTTTCAAAAGGAATCCCGTCGTCTTCGATGTCAGCAGCACCGACGTAGCGCCCTGGAGTTAACACGTAATCGTGTTTGCGCATGTCGTCAAGCGTGGCAGATTTGCAGTAGCCAGCCTCATCTTCATAAACACCATCTTTCGCCTCACCTCGCCAAGAATGGTAGGTTTTAGCTATTTTAGAAATATCTTCGACAGTCAACTCTTTGTGGGTTCGGCTAATCATTGAGCCGATCTTGCGGGCGTCTATAAATAGGACTTCGCCCCTGCGGTCGCGAAGGCTATTTACCCTCACCCCCGCCTCTCCCAGAGGGAGAGGAGCTCGGTCATTGAGGTCGCGAAGTTTATTGGTCTCTCCCAAAGGTAGAGGAGCTTGACCGTGAATATTAGATTCAAGTGTTGAAAGAAAAACATCTGGGGTATCAGTGACATCTTTATTTTCAAAGCGAAGGACTGTATTGCCAATACTCTTTAAATAACTGTCTCTTTTTTTGTCACTCGCTTTCCGGTTGGGAGTTGAGTGCACAGAGCCATCTAGCTCTATAACCAATTTGTGCTCATGACAGTAAAAGTCGACAATATAATCGCCTATCTGATGCTGCCGACGAAATTTTAACCCCATGAATTTTTTGTTGCGCAATAGCTCCCAGACAATATCCTCGGCAGGAGTCTGCTTTTTTCTGAGCTCCCGAGCTGTTTCCACAAGCCCCGAGAAGTAAAAGCCACCCCGCCCATTAGTACTTGATTGTCTTCCCTCTACCTCTGGGAGAGGGATCGAGGGTGAGGGTGATTGCCCACCAGACTTATTCTTAGTTAGAAACCACAAGCAAACAGGAATTTGTACGGTGTAAAAAAGTTGTCCAGGCAGTGCAATCATGCAATCAACAAGATCGTTCTCGACCATCTTTTGGCGAATCTGTCCCTCACCAGTGGTGTTAGTACTCATCGAGCCGTTGGCCAGAACAAAACCAGCAATTCCATTTTCAGAAAGTTTTGAGATCATGTGCAGAATCCATGCGTAGTTTGCATTGCCTGTTGGTGGTGTTTCGTAACCGCTCCAGCGTGGGTCGTGAACCAGTTCGTCTGGACCTCGCCAATCCTTCAGATTAAAAGGAGGATTAGCCATAATGTAGTCTGCTTTCAAGTCAGGATGTTGATCCTTGAAAAATGTATCGGCAGGAACATCACCAAGGTTGGCGGATAGTCCACGCACTGCAAGATTCATCTTAGCCAGTTTATAAGTGGTTGCGGTGTATTCCTGACCATACACCGAGATATCCTTAGTGTTGCCATGGTGACTCTTCACAAATTTCAACGACTGCACAAACATTCCGCCCGATCCGCAACATGGGTCATAAATTTTGCCTTTGTAAGGTTCAATCATTTCCGCAATCAAATTAACCACGCACTTCGGCGTATAAAACTCGCCTCCCAGCTTTCCTTCCGAAGAAGCAAACTTGCCAAGAAAATATTCATAAACACGCCCTACAACATCCTCTTCCTTGTCAGCCACTGTGTCTATATTATTGATTACATCAATCAAGGCAGATAGTTTACTTGCATCCAAACCAAGACGAGAAAAGTAATTGTCAGGCAAAGCACCTTTGAGTGAAGCATTACTATTTTCAACAGCCTTTAATGCCGTATCAATTTTGATGGCAATATCACCCTGCTTGGCGTGTTGTTGAATATGGCTCCAGCGTGAAGTCTCAGGCAGATAGAAAACATTCCTCATAGTATAAAATTCAACCATATCAACATAATCACCTTGACCCTCAGCAATCAATTCACTTCTTCGTTCCTCAAACATATCCGAAACAAACTTTAAAAAGATTAAACTCAAAACAATGTGTTTATATTCAGGAGATGCTACACTCCCTCGGAGTTTAGTTGCAGAATCCCAAAGAGACTCCTCAAAAGACTTACCGTCCGTTACTGGTTTCTTCGCCATATTTAAATCCTTAAATTGCTAATTGTTTTTAATAGGTCTTGTGTGGAACAGGCTTGTCTGACTATAAAAACCACACATTTAATAGAGGTAATTATAAAAAGTGTTATAAACAAACACTTCAACATAAATTCATTTTGCAAACAATACCGAAATAAAACCCCAAAGTCAAATTTTTTCACCGATTCCCCCCCATTATTTTCCCCATCCAGCTTCGCTCGTTCCCGCTTCCTGCTTCACTCGTTGAGCTATGCTGGACACAGTCGTTCTACTAACTACGCAGGACAGAGTGAGCTATGCAGGATACAGCGAAAAATCACTCCGAAAAATTCCAATCGTTTTTCCCTTCTTTCACCCTCGTTTATACCCGAGTTTTCACCCGCATTTCTACCAGCGTTTTTGGTGAACTTTTAGGTGAACCCTGAATTTAAAACCATTCAACCAACTATCATTTCTGCATTGCCAATCCTTCACTCCAAACACTCATAAGAAAGTCACCATAATCCCAATCATCGTGGCAGTTCTTATGTGCAGCATTCTTAAAGTTTGAGTAATCAATATCTTCAGCCAATTTTCCCATCATCGCCAATGTTACGTCCCTATCAGCAATGATTCTGTAGCGATAATCAGTACCCGTATTCTCAATAATCTCAGGAAGTTCATAAAACTCTTTCAATTTTTCCAAATGCGATCGTTTACGCGACCTAATCATCATAAGGCTTTTGTGTGGTTTTCCATCATCATCGTGTGCACACACAACAGAGAAAAATCCATATTTTGTCATCATCCACATATTTCTACCCTCTCATTGTTTTTTTTAGTTAGACTGTTAGTTCGTTAGACAGTTAGTCCGTTCCATGCGTCGCGTCGCTATGAAGGACACAGTAGACTGTTTTTGACTCACGACTCAAAACGCATGATGCCTAAAAAACTTCACCTTGCTTCATTGCATCATTTACGGCACTCGCGTTACATCTTTCAAAGCGATTAAACTTGTGTTGCCATCGGTTTTGCATATATTGCCTCCTAACAAAAGGCAATATCAATGCAAGGCCTGATGGCAACGCATTCTTCTAAATCTTTTCTTTTTTCTTTGTGTCCTTTGCGCCTCTTTGTGGCTAAAATTCTTCCATGTCGAGCCGTAGTCAGCTTGTTGCGAAGGCTGATCTTAATTAGTGTAAATTAGCGTAATTAGCTGACAAAAAGCTCTTCTCACATTGCCTCATCCATAAATCTGCTAAAATTAGTCTGATTATTATGAGCATTGAGCAATCTATGCCACTCAGCAAAATGCTCTGTCAAGTCATCTTTACAATCTGCCTTTTCATGCGGCAGAATGTTTGCAGCCCGTAAGCCATCTTTAAAGAACATGACTTCCATATCGTTTTCAATCCTAACCTCATCATACTCCGCTTCATGAACATGGTGTTGATCTTCTGGAAAGGTCTGACTCCACCTGATTCGCATAGGATCTTCCAACCACATAACTCCACCAAGAGGAAATAACAATTCTTCTCTGTTAAGCTGTGGTGGCCAAACATATATCATCGCCCCATGCTTTATAACTCTTTCCACAATTTCTTCCGCTGTCATTTAATTTTCCTTTCTTCTTTTCCAAAGCGATTTAACTTGTGTTGTTCCATTTGCCTTTGGTTATATTGCTTTGTGACAACAAAAGCAATGTGACCAAAAGTGAATGGCAACACATTCTTCAAAAAACCCTCTACCCTGTCGCGCCGTAGACATTGCGAAGGCGGATCTTAATTAGTGCAATTAGCGTAATTAGCTGACTAAAACTCTTTTCTTCTTCGTGCTCTCTGTGCCTTAGTGCGATTAAACTTTTTGTCTTTATCCGTGAAAATCAGTGTTAATCAGTGGCTTATACTCTTTCTTAATCCTTTTAATCTGCGTCATCTGCGGACAAAATTCTATATTTTTCAATTTTATGTTCAATGAAATTTTTAAGTTCTTGAGGTTCAAGTATCTCGATTGAGTCGAGCCACTGCATCAGCCATGTTGCGAATTCGTTAAGATAACTCATTTCCCAGCTGACAACAGTATTGCCATTTACTTCTTCCACTTTCTGGGAGGCATGAAAGTTGTATTCCTGAATTGCTTTTGCTGACTCACCAAAGAATCTGACAACTACCTTGTATGGATTATCCATCTTTTTGGGGTCATACTGCAACCACCAGCTATCTCCAAAGATTTCCTCTTTAGTGATGTTATGTTGATGAAAGCTATTTTCTGTAATCATCAAATTGGAAATTCTTATCAGTTTATATCGTCTAAGGCTCCTCTTTTTCTCATTCCATGCCAGCAGATACCAACTGATTGGTGTATGGATTAACTTTAATGGATGAACAAGAATCAATTCATCAGGTGCATTAAATTTGCAATATTGCAGGACTGTTTTCTTGCGCATGATTATTGCATTTTTCAAGTCTAGTATCTTTTTCTCTAACTTGCCTGTCACTGGGTTCCCTATTCCATATGCGGGGCCACAGTCAAAAACAGGACTGCCTACTTCTGATGAAGCTAACATCATTTTCTGTTCTAACTCTTTGAATTCATTGTTCTTTGTCACAGCAAGAAGGTAGTAGGAAAAAAAGAATTCCTGATCATTAAGTTTCAAGTTTATGGAAGAGTTCTCTGGAAAGTCAACGGTATATAAATCTTTTATTCTTGAATAGCGAATTCCAATGCCAATCTTTTTGAGTCGACCAATGTCAGTACCTAAAGCTCGCTCGGTGCAATTAAGTTCTGATGGTAAATCTTTTCTACAAATTTCCTTACGAATTGCACAAATTAATTTCCATAAACGGGTAACAATAACATTGCTAAATGCTTCCGGCATAAAATTCTCCTCTAATAAAATGTTTATACAGTTTTACTTTGTTAATAGTGAAAATACGCTTTATTTCAAATTTTGTCAACAATATATCTTTAAAAAAACAGCAAAAAAGAAGAGATTTTCGTTCAAAAAATCATAAAAACGGTATAACACATCCTAAAAATGTAATATACCCATATTACATCGGGCGTTTTTTGATTGTTTTTAGAATTTATGCAGGATGCAGTTGCTTGTTTATTATTCCCAGAGCGGTGCCCTAAGCTATGTTATTCTGGGCTGTCAGCGAAGCGACTCGGCTGCTACAAGTGTTATGCAATACAACCAGCGTTGTTCGTTGTTTTTTTTAAAATATTATTCGATAAAACCGAATGGAGTTTTAAGGCACGATGTGTGATAAACTTGTTTAGTTAATCAGCAGTGATTAAAAATTCCAACTTGTTGGAATAAGTGTTTAAAAACAAATCTTGTCAATCCTGTCTTATTTCCGTGATTTCGGTGGTTTCCGTGGTTCAAACTCTTCTTTATCCCTTGCGACGTTCCATCTCTTGCGTTAAACCATTTTTTAATCCTGCTAATCTGCGAAATCTGTGGATAAAACTCTCTTTTTGTGGTTAACAATCATTTTGATTAGGATTGCACCGGCAATAGTCCCAATTGTATTAGCAATGATATCTTCCATTGATCCTGTTCTTCCAACGCCACTTATAGTCATTTGACAAAACTCCATTAGCACACCCACAAAAATTGTGTAAAGAATTGCAAATGGAATCACTCTCTTTTTTCCATTGGCATACATCATTATTCCAGTGATAAGCATATAAAAAAAATACATTAAAACATGCGCCACTTTATCAGCGTATGAAAATGTAGGAAAATACGGCATATTTCTAAAAATAAAGGATGGTAAAATTGATAAAACCACAACTGTAATTGTATACAGAGCAAATATGACTTTTGTGTATTTTTTTAGGCTTTTCATTTTCTCCTTTATTCAATAATAAGGGTTCCTTCAGAGCCGAACAATTCAAACTCTAAAGTGCCTTTATATGTTTCTTTGTATGATATATCTTTTCCATTAAATTGAACAACATATATTTTTTTGTATATGGTCCCCAATCAGACAAGGTCAAATCATGTGTGTTTTCCAAATAATCCAATTTACTCATCTATATCTCCAATTCAATCCCAAACATTACAGAAGTTCCAGGCATTTGATATCCAGGATAATATTCATAATCCACATTGAATATGTTATCAACAGACAAACTGAAAAGAATAGGTTTTCTATTCTCAGAAGATAAAGTATAATATAATTTACAATTATTTACAAAGAAAGAGTCGACTTTTTCTGCAACAGCACTTGGTTCATTACGTTTTCTTATGAGAGCGTAGTATGAATCCATATATGTTCCATCAACAACAATTTTCCAATCATCCATAAACTCCCAGCTAATTCCAAAGTTAATACTTAGTTCTGGAATATATGGCAAATCAACGGGGTCAACATCGTACATCCATGTTGCACCAGCAAACAGAGATGCATCATCAAGAAAATTCCAAGAAGCAGACAGTTCAAATCCTTTTGTGCTGAAATCATCAACATTCTGCCAGGAAGGTGGAAAAGGAGGTACCACAACAATAATTCTATCATTACCATAATCAAAGAAACTTGAGAAAGTCACTGTAAAAGAATCAAACAAAGTCTGCTGCAGGCTTGCCTCATAATGGTCGACTGTTTCTGCCTTCAAGTCCTCCCAACGATTATCCCCAGGCATAAAGATTTCACTGTTAATCTTAACAAATAGTCCGGGATAATTAACACCTTTGGCATAATTTAAAGCAAGTTTAGTTTGATTATATGAAAAGACTGCACCAACCTCCGGAGCAAATTCACTATCAAATTCGCTATGCAAAAAGTGTCTTGCACCAAAAGTGAAAACAGAATCAACGATACCTTCAAAAGTTGTTGAAGCGGCAGCATAAGGAGAAGAAACAATAAATGTTGAATAGTCTGATTTATTATTAGGCTTAGCAGGAACCTTTGCATTCACATTACCAGTTGACACATCACAATCAAAGCCGGTCATGAGGTCAAGCCAGTTTGACAAACTAATATTTTCTTTAAGATGTGTTCCATATTGGCTATATTTTGTTATGGTATCCAGACCAGGTGTTTCATCCTGATCCTGCCAGTCAAGCTTTCCATATTGATAATATGCCTTAATATATCCATTATATTCATCATAACTGTTTTCAAGAGATGCAACAACCATAAAGTCGTCAGTATAGTATTTGCCCTTTGAAAGGACTTCAAGATCGGAAGAGCCTGGATCATTTGCATAATTATCAGAAACATTAACAAACAGAGTAGCATCCCAATTGTCGTCTAATTCATAGCCAAACTTTGTTGTTGCATTAAAAATATATCCATCAGCATCTTTTCGGTGTCCGTCTGATGTAGCATATGTGTTTGCAAAAATGTAATCAAAATCTCCAGACTTGCCGGAAAACATAAAACTTTCTTTAAAAGTATTAAAAGAGCCGTACTGCAATGAAAGATTACCATTATATCCCTCTTCAAGAGGACGCTTTGTAATCATATTAACAGCTGCAAACGCCTTGTTGCCAAATTTTACCGGCTGTGCACCTTTATATACATCAATGCGTTCAACAACATTAATATTCAAAAAATCCATCATAGGATGACTCCACACGGCCACCATCTTAGGTATGTCGTCAACAAGAGTCAACACCTCTCCACCGGGTCTCGATGTACCCATGCCTCTAATAAAAATGCCGCCACCTTCTGCTCCACCAAAATTCCCAACAACATTATATTTAGAAATTGTTACTCCAGGAACGTTCTTAAGAGCTGACTGCAGATCAAATGCATTAAGATCTTTAATCTGTTGCTCTGACACAGTCGATACAAGTTCACCTGATTTGTTAATGACAGGCGACTCAATGGGTGCATATATTGTCAATTCCTGCAATTTTACAGGAGCTTCTTGAGCAAAAAGGTTTACAATAGAAATGAGAGAGCCGGCAACTAATATTTTTAAGATATTCATATATGATTTTTCTTTTATTCTTTTTTTAATTAGGTTATAGTACACAAAGTGATTAAGGAATTTAAAGTTGTTAAAATACTGTATTGTACATAACAATTTTTAATATCCTAAATCAACAAAAATTTTTGGTAATGTAAGGTAATAAGAAATAAAAGTCAATACATAAGGATTTTAATGTACGATTTATCTGGAAAACGAATTTTGGTGACAGGTTCAACAAGAGGAATAGGCAAAGCAATTGCTAAAAAACTTATAGAAAGCGGAGCAATTGTTGGAATAAACGGTAGAGATGTTGAACAGACAAAGGCAGTTGCAGAGGAACTGAAAGGTGCAACAGAAATTGTTCCATTAGCATACGACCTTTCTAATCCGGAAAATGCAACACAGATTGTAAAAGATTTTATAGATGCAACTGGTGGTATAGATGGTCTAGTCAATAATGCAGGACATGGAAAATCCATGGCATTTAGAGGCGTAACGCTTGATAAATGGCAAAGCACATTTGCTCTTAATGTCGAATCGGCATTAATGACCTGCCAAGCTGCCTACAATCAGATGAGAAGACAAAAAGGTGGCACAATTGTCAACATGGCATCAATTTCAGCCCATGGCCCTGGCAAATGGATGAGTGCCGACTATGCAGCATCTAAAGCAGCACTTGTGAGTCTAACCAAAAGTCTTGCATTTGAATCTGCAAGGTTAGGCATCAGAGTTAATGCGGTTTCCCCTGGCATGGTCGATACAGATATGACAAAAATCATACCACAAGCCAATAGAGATGGCATGAACATTCCACTCAAACGCTTTGCACAGCCGGAAGAAATTGCAAATGTTGTTGCATTCCTGCTTTCTGATGATTCGCAGTACATCACTGGACAGTCTCTAAATGTTGATGGTGGTCTGCATTTCAAAGACTAAAAGAAATACAATTAAAAATCAAGAAACATTAGCCCGGGATGAACATAGGGTGGACACTCGTGGCGGAGCCTAAGAGAGGCTGGAGCCTGCGACAGCAACGAAGTGGCACCCCGCAACCAAAGCTGGCGGCCTGTCGCGCCGTAGGGACGAAGGCGGAAGCCAGCAGATTAAGGTTAAGATAAAGAGCTGACTTTCGTCAGCAGAATTAAGGAATGGCAGAGCCATTGATTGTTTTTTAGGGCGGGCGTTGCCGCCAATCATGGTTCCACGGGGGCAAGCCCCGAGGTGACCTAAAAGATAGAACGTCGACTGTGTCATGCATAGCGACGCGACGCATGGAACGTCCACTGTGTCCTGCATAGCTCACAGAGCGAAGCATGGAAGGCAAAACAGAAAACGTTGGATGTTGATATCATGTGGTGTAACATCTTGTAAATAATGATATTGAAAAAGGCAAAAACGAGCAAAACAAAACAAACGAATGGAGAAACAATATGACAAATGGAGTAGAAATTGCTGAAGTCGCAACTTTCAGCAATCTTATGGCAAACTTCCGACCGGATACTTTTTTAGGCTATATAAAAGTGTTGTTGTTGAAATATGGAATAAATATTTTGATAGCAATCATCATACTGATTGTGGGTAAAATTGTTGTAAAGGTAATCTGCGATTTAGTAAAAAAGTCACTGGCAAAATCAAGCAAGCTTGATGAAATGCTTGTTAATTTTATTAGTAATATTCTCAATGCCCTACTCATGACATTTGTCTTTATTGGAGCTTTAGGACAACTTGGAGTTCAAACAGCATCATTAGTTGCAGTTCTTGGTGCTTGTGTCTTGGCGGTTGGCTTGGCTCTTCAAGGTTCTCTATCAAACTTTGCTTCCGGTGTACTTATCATAATTCTAAAACCATTTAAGGTTGGAGATTTTATTGAAGCAGCTGGTACAAGCGGAAGTGTTCAGGAAGTCAACATTTTCACAACAGAACTGTGCTCACCAGATAACAAAAAAATTACAATACCAAACTCCCCCATTATGTCAAACAGCATAATAAACTACTCTCACCACCCAACAAGACGTGTAGAAGTCATAGCATCTGTGTCATACGACGACGATATGGACAAAGTTAGAGAACTACTGAATGGTCTTATCAAGAAGTCTGAATTGATTCTTGACGATCCGGAACCAGCTATTGTCCTAAAAACACTAAATGACAGTAGTGTTGATTTTTCGCTTAGATTATGGGTTAACACAGCTGACTATTGGACAGTGCTATTTGATATGCAGGAACAGATTAAACGAACATTTGATGCAAATGACATTTCTATACCATTTCCTCAAAGGGATGTACATTTGTGTAAAACGGAATAATCAAAAACTTGAAGGGAGTTGTCGTTGAAAACTACAACCTTCATAACATTTCAACAAAACAAATACTAACAAAAAGGAATCATTATGAGCGTTACAGATGAAATTGCAAAACTCAACGAATTAAAAGATAGTGGAGCAATAACTGAAGAAGAATTTGCGGAAGCAAAAGCAGAACTACTAAAACAGATTGCTGTAAAAGAAAAAACTACAAGCGAAAGCGATGTACTTGAAGATGAGAATATGTGGGGAATGTTCATTCACCTATCACAGTTCGCAGGCTATGTAGTACCATTCTTAGGTTATGTCCTACCAATAGTTCTTTGGCAGATTAACAAAGATAAATCACAAGTGGTTGACATGCATGGCAAAAACGTTACAAACTGGATCATTTCTGCAATGATATATGGAGTTGTATCGGGTATATTATGTGCTGTAGTCATAGGTATTCCAATGCTATTCGCATTAGGAATTTTATGCATCATATTTCCAATCATGGGTGCCATCAAAGCGAACAACGGCATTGTGTGGCAATACCCAATGGCAATTAAATTCTTCAAATAAAAATTTGCCAATCATTTATAGTGTTTTTTTATAATCTATGATTATGGTCGAGGGAACCATGGGATGAAATTGTTGGTTTTTCTTGCATATTCAATGAAAAGAGGGTTGTCTTTATACTTTGATTCCAACAGGGGAACACCTGACACTTTGAGTAACAGGAATGTTATTGGGTACTGTCAAAAATTGTATGAAAAAAATATGAAAAGGGGAATGTCCAATGAACGGAATACCCCTCCGTCTAGGTAGGACATTACACTGCGTTTCATTTGTTCAATGCTCTAGCTTGCAGAATAAGTCCTGTAGCCGAGTCGCCCCGGCTCGGGAAAAGGTTGAATAGGGAAGCAACGCCTGTAGCATCGGGCGTTGACCGACGAAAAAACGTGGGGATAAAGCAAAAAATGCTATATCCCATTGATTTATAACAAAGCAGGTCTGAAAAAGAGGAAAAAGTTTAATATAATATTTCATATCCCCCCCCAATTTAAATATTCAAACACGAGTATTTCGAACTTAACACGTAACACATAGGACTTAGTACTGCTGGCGACAGCCAGCTCTATTTTCCAAGTTCTTTGTAGATTACACTGATTGTGGTTTTGCCATCTGGATTTGTGTTTGCATATACAGAGCAGAACCTGTTTTTCTTAATCCAAGTCATATAGTTAGGCAACTTTTGACCTTCAAGAAGTGGTACTCCAGTAGTCCAACCAGAAGCAGCAAGAGCTTCAACATAGAAGGTTTGAACAGTGGCAGGCAGAGCCATCACCTCTGATGTTTCCATTGAAAAAGATGTATCATCATTGCCAAGAAAACTTATTGGAGTACTACCTGGATAGGCAGGAACTTTGGTCAAAAGATGTTCAACCAGAGGAGTCTGCGACTTCAGATACTCATCTTTATTCTGCCGAATAGCAAAAACTAATGTGCTTTCTAAATCGCCAAGATTAATTACAATCAAACGAGTAACAAATTTACTTCCCTCAATAGTAGCTTGGGCAAATGTTCCTCCTTGAGTTAACTCAACACCGAATATACCTTTTAACTTTTTAAGGGTATCAGCAAACGACATACTAAAGGATATTATTTGCAGATCAGCTTGCGAGTTATTTATATTTGCGCCTGTTGAATATGCAGAAATTCCACCGCTATTCAAAATTGATTGAAAAGGTGCATTTGCTGATTGAATTGTTGTGAATACTCTAGCATTTACAGCAAATGCAGCAAGCATCAACAATATTAAAAATTTTGTTTTAGTAAATATCATCTGTCTGAGTCATCCAAACTTCCACATCAATAGTTATGCTATCCTTATTCCATATCAAGCTTTTAAAGGCTTCTGAAAGAACAACAGTCTTCGTCGATTCACCACAGACTAACCCATAGGCGTCAACAGGTGAGACAACAGTTCGTATTTCGTTAAATTTTGACCTTGGAGCTGAGCCTATAAGATTCCAATCGGATGAATTGACAACTGTTTTGTCAACCACATCATTTTCTAAAGCCATTGAGTTGCCTGCAATCTTGATATCATCGGCAGTATACTTTTTCCAGTCTGAACCAGAATCTACTGACGAAACATATATTGGCGAGTTTATGCCTGAAAGAGCTGATATGGCTCTGGACCCAGCTTCTGAACGTGCTTCTGTCATTGCATCGGCATGTTGTTTGGTCAAAACAACACCTTGAAAGACCATTGTCAACAGAATGAGAAGTGCGACAATGCCTATCACAAATTCTATCATAGCTTGACCAGATTTTGTTTTTTTCGTTTTCATCTTTTTTCTTTATCTTCTTTTCTTCGTCGGTCATCGCCCGACGCTATCCGCCTTCGTTCCTACGGCGCGACAGGCAGTTGCTGTGTCTGTAAATGAACCTTAGTTCGCCAATGCTCCTCCCTCTTTTATCAACCTTCGCCCGCTGGGCTACGGCAGACACGGGGGAGGTCACCTCGCCTGCGAGGTGGGAGGGGTACTTCCTTCATCATTGGATATTCCATGTTGGATTTTGGATATTCTTCTCATATTTTCAATAAATGTTGTCAACTCTGAATCTAATCTTAGTGTCCTCGTGTAGTTCCCCCGCCTCTGTTACCACCGGAAGATGGTGCAGTACAACTCTGCACATTATCTGGATCATCCAACCAGTCAATTCCATCGTTTCTAAATGAACCTCGTTCCCATGTGCGAAGTTGATTACAAAAATAACATCCTGGTGTTAAACCACTTGTTCCATACAATATATATTTTGGCAAGTGATCATTAATATGTCTCTGCCACTCTAAATCAAAAGCTCCACCATATGGCGTTGATGATGTGTCAAGAGGGATTAAACGAACATCATGAAATGCCGGAATAACCAGATCATATAGACATGGTGTTTCGGTGTCATTCAGATATCCAAAAGCCTTTGCAGCAGATGTCCACGTAACTCCATTGGTAACAATTTCTCCGTCTTGCCCTGGGGTTAATCTCTCCATATCTGTTTCAATTCTTGTTGCGGAATCTGCACCTGTATAATCATATTGTGGTTTTACTGTTCCTGTTGCAGGGAAGCCACTTTGAATATCAAAGCTACTCCACGAATTCCATGCTCCAGATGAATAGCAATACCAATTAAAAGAGTTTGTTGAATTCTGAACATTCACGAGAGATCTACCGTGTTCAGCCAATGAATAGTCCTCAGATGTCTGACCAGCAATGTTGCCCAGACGAGTATTGCGGCGGGATAACTGTAATCCAAGAATTTCAGAGTTGACAGGTATGAAGGAGGTGAACACAGGCAAAGGTCCCCAATTGCGGTAGCTATTATATGTCTCCAGCAAATTCATAGCATGGAAATAGAACCAGCACCAGTTTTGTCCGGCAATAGCGTCATAAAATTCATACATTAAAAGGTAATGATTATAACTCACATCTGTATAAAACTTTGCATTGTCTATGCCAACAGCAATTCCACGACTTGCAATGCTCTCCAGCATTGTTGCATACTCATCCCATGCTCCAGGGTATGGCTCAGCAAAAAGCATGTTGCCTGTTGTTGGAGATTGCTGGGTATACTGATTTCTTACAATATTTGCATGTTCAAAAACATAGTCTGTGAACTCATCGTTATTAAAGATACCATTGTTTTTTCCAGCCTGTTGAGCTGCATCAAAACCAATCAATGGTCCGGTAAAGGCAAGACGAACCTGTATGTTTGATATGGCATCTACAGTGGCATAATCTCCATCTGCAATGGCAATGGCATTCATAATGTTTAAGTCACCCATTATGTTTAATGAGATTCCCTGCCATCTAGCACCCATAACAGCAGCAGAGTCGCCTGCATTTCTTATCTTGCTTTTTGTGTTTAATATATTATGAAGATCAAAGACCCATATAACAGCAAAAAACATTATGACTAAAACGACTAAAAAAAAGATTAATGTCTGCCCATTTTTTGAATTGTATTTTTGTTTGTTCACATAACTCCTACAAACCGCCGAAGGTATTCCTACCCACGGAGTGCCCTATTTACCATCAACCATTTACAATTAACCATTAATCACTAACTAAAACCCCATATCATCTAAATACAACGGGTAATGATTTTCTAGCTCAACGCTGCTTCTCAACCATATACTGGTTGCATTTGGAGCAACGAATGACCACATAATTGGAAAAAGTTCAGGATATTCCTGTTCAACAGTAACATCCAGCAGGCCGCCCACAACTGAGACTCCCCCTACTGCACCACCACTGGCATTTATATTAATATTATTCCAATTTTCATAGTCGAGAATTGCTCGCGAACTAGCATTGTTTACACTGGCAAGGTATTGAGGAACTCTTGCTCGTTCAACACCATACTGGAGTGACTGCGGATTGCTGTTAAGAGCTGTATCCCAAGCATCTCCCGGTGACATGTTGTTAAGACCTGCATTTTGCACAGATGAGTTAACAAAAGCTGGCTCAAGCATTTTCCCGGAAACAGAGATCAAAGCAACACGTCCAACTTTATGGGTCATCCATTGGTTTAAACCAACTGTTTTGGCTCGTGCAACGGAATTAGCAGAATAAGTCAATATCTCTTTTGCCGCAAAAAGATAACACAACTGAAAAAGTCCCCAGAAAACAATACATATCAGCCCAAACATTAAACATGTTTCAATCAGTGATTGACCAGACTTTAAGTTTTTATTTTTATATCTCATGTTAGAGCATTTCACTAATGAAACGCAGTAAATCTTTGTCCTGCGGCTTCCGTTGAATCTTTCAAAAAAATACGCAATAGGCCTGCTATTACTTGATTTTTTTTAAGCCCAACGTCGTCC
>JAQICX010000023.1 GCA_027858345.1 Kiritimatiellia bacterium
CTGTTGGATATTGGATCTTCCTTTTTTTGTGTTTTTCACATAACTTTTGCCGGCAAAGCACAACTTTATAACCCCAACTCCTGACTCAACCAATTGTTTATATCTTTCACATCTTTCTGCGAAATGCTCTTTTCATCAACAGAGCCTTTATCTTGAGAACTGGAAGCTGTTTTACGGCGAGCATCTTGTTGAAATTCTTGAACAGATATAACCTTGGCCCCAAGAGATTTAGAATTGTTAATCACAAAATTATCATTTGAAACGACTGTATATTGTGCAGGAGTGTACGATCCATACCTAATTATTTCTATAATTTTCTCATCAGCAGTCTGAGTAGTATTTGTGAAAATGGCACGGATACCAGAGGTTTGAACGTGGACGTTTTGATGGGCAAATTCTGTCTTGCCATCAAAAACAACCCAGAAATCTGTGATATCCCGACGATGCTGCAACCACAAAGAACACCTTTGCAACAGTGCATAACGTGCTTTTTCTAAAGATACATCAAGTAACTTCTGAAGCTCGGAAATCTGATGAATAACATTATATGCATCAATAAGCATTATTCTTTTAGACACACTATTCTCCCAACGCTTCTTTTACTTTTTCAAGCAAGTCTTTCTCGGTATAAGGCTTCTTCAATATGGAACCGGGTATCTCAAAATCATATGTGGACTCAAGATAATCCTTTTCATATCCACTGCAAAAAACTACCGAAACCGACTTGATTTCTGAAATCTGTTGATAAACCTCAGGACCTGAAAACTCTGGAGTAACAACATCAATCAACATCAAATCTATATCATCTTGCTTATCTCGAAAAATATCAATCGCTTCTTTGCCCGTCAAAGCAGACAAAGTATTATAACCTGCATCTCCCAGCATAAGCTGTGCAAGCTTATTGATTGACTCATTGTCCTCAACAATTAAAATGGTTTTCTCCTTCTTAAAAGAGCTTCCAGGTTCAATAGACTTACTCTCATACATCTCAATAATTGGAAAATATATCTTAAATGTTGTTCCAACATTTTCCTCGCTATATAACTTGATATCTCCCTTGTGCTGCTTCACAATAGAAAACACTGTTGCAAGTCCCATACCAACTCCTTCTCCAACCTCTTTGCTAGTGTAAAACGGCTCAAAAACATGCTCTTGTGCTTCCGTCTCAATGCCGCAACCATTGTCCGAAAAAGTTAGCTCAACATATTTTCCCCGCACAAGATCATTGAACAAATTATATTGCTTGTCTAAAATATCTATTGACTTCTCTGTCAAATTAATGTGCCCCGATTCGCTTATTGCATCAGCTGCATTTTCTGTTAGATTAAGCAATATATGTCTAATCTGAGCTGGATCCGCACTTATAATAAATCCCAAATCTGATAAACTAAGATTAACCTCAATTCCAGATCCCGCTTTCTCCTGCATAGCCGTCAAACTCTCTTTCAATAACTTGTTAACATTCACATCCTGCAGAATATTAACATCTTTTTGAGCAAATCGTAACAGCTGCTTAACAAGACCAGCCGAACGCTCTGCATTAGCTAATATCTCTTTTACATACATATTTATTTCCCCTCGGCTAATATGTTGTGCCATAAGCATGTCTCCATACCCTATAACACCCTGCAACATATTATTCAAATCATGCGCTATGCCTCCTGCTAAACGCCCAACCGCCTGCATCTTGCGAGACTGAAACAACTGCTCTTCATTAGTTTTGCGTATAAGGTACATCTGAATAAGACTAACACCAATGATTTGCAAATCCTTTTTGACCGAATCAACATCAAAAATCATACTCTCTTTTGCAACCACTAAAGACCCCCATAAAGAGTTCTGTACAAGAAAAATAGGTATTAAAACAATTGTCTCCATACAGCCAATGTTTTCTGACAAGATATTAGATTCATGATCTGGATTTTTCAAAACAATGGTTTCGGCAACTTCCAACCTGCTGATAATGTCTCCATCTAAAATTTCAAGAGGCAATTTAACAACCTTAGTATCTACTGATGTCGCCAAGGCCAAAGACTCCAGCCCTCCACCCCCCCCATCCTTCTGTTCAAAACCAAGAATAGAAACAACGTTAAACTCAAAAGACTCCTGAACAATTGAGCATATATTCTTAAGAATCTGTTCATGGTTCAACCCATTATCCAACAATGTTTTAAACCCTTGACTAACACATGATTGAAAAGCCAACTGAGTCCTTAATTCCCTGTTCTGATCACACACCTCGTCGTTTAGTTGAGAAATCTTTACATGAGTTTGAACTCT
>JAQICX010000030.1 GCA_027858345.1 Kiritimatiellia bacterium
ATTGGTTTTGTCGTGTTAGCTTTAAGAATATCAACCCATTTCTGGTATTCCTCTTTTGTTGCGAAATCTTTTGGCATATCAGACTTGTCCATTCCAATACTTCTGCGTTTTGATTCTGCGAGGGGATGATATGGCAGAGGATGAACTTCAACGACAGAGTCATATTGTTCAGCCAATGCTGCAATATTTAAGAGGTGAGATTCATCATCGTTTACTCCAGGAACAAGCGGACATCTTAAAACAATTTTTGCATTAAGTTCGTTTAGTATTCTAAGATTATCTAATATAATCTTATTATCAACGCCTGTAAGTCGTTTTTGTGACTCTTTTGTTGCCTTTATGTCATAATAAAAAAGGTCAGTATACTTTGCAAGTTCGGTTATATGTTCAGCTGCTCCAAATCCACATGTTTCAACACAAGTATGAATGTCAAGTTCTTTGGATCTTTTTAAAAGTTTTGACGAAAACTTCCATTGCGACAGCGGCTCCCCGCCGGAGATCGTGATTCCCCCTCCAGATGCCTGATAATAAGCTTTATCTTTCAGCACTTCAGTCATGACTTCATCAACAGTCATATGTTTGCCTTTTATTTCTAAAGCACTGTTACTGCATGCTTCCACGCACTGCCCGCACGTTGTGCATAAACTGCGGTCAATACCGTCAATAGTTATACAGTTGTTCGGGCAGATTTTTATACATTCACCACAGTGCTGACATCTGTCTATTACCTTGAAAACAATTGGCTTCATGGATTGTGATTCCGGATTGTGGCACCACAAGCATTTAAGTGGACATCCTTTTAGAAAAACTGATGTTCTAATGCCCGGTCCATCGTGTAGCGAACCTCGTTCTATTGCAAGTATTGTTCCATTCATAATTTTTTAAGATTGTTGATCCGGTTGTTATTCCACAGGACGAGGTTGTTATGCGGCATGATTAAACTCCTTAATTGATATCCATTCTCAATTTTCAATTTTCAATTATTTTAGTAGTTTGTTCTAGTGATTATGTCTTCCTGAACATAGCGCTCAAGTTCAACAAAACGAGCACACCAACCACCAACACGAACCAATAGGTTTGGATATTTTTCAGGATAAATCATTGCATCTTTTAAATCATCCTGGTTTACAACAGTTATACTGGCCTGGTTGCCTCCGTTTGCAAAAAATGCCTTGAAAATTATTTCAGTTTTTGCACGTTCATGAAACAACATTTTGGGTGATAATTTGACATTTGTTGCAACACCACCATTAGCAGGATCTATTTTTGACACAGAATTGAGCATAGCAGTAATGCCCTGATTATCCATTCCAACTGTTGGAGCGTTACCTATTGCAAAAGGCATGCCGGCTTTTCGCCCTTCAGGAGTTGCACCACAATCTTTCCCCATATAATATCCACCTGGATTTACGCTGCTGACTGTGAAAAAGTCAAAGCCTGCTTTTTTTCCAAGTGTGTCAGCAATTGAATTTAGATCCTGCCAAAGCTTTCTTAAAATTGTGTCAACCTCATCGTCGTCATTGCCAAATTTAGGCATTGACAAAAGTTTTTTGTGTAAAGAAGGATTGCTTTCAAAGTTTGAATCGAGCAACTCGACCAGTTGAGGTAAGGTTAATTCTTTGTTTTCATATACCATTTTTTTTATTGCAGCCAAGCTATCTGCAAGATTAGAGAAACCGTGTCCCATGACGCACACTCCATAGTATTTCACACCGCCATCAAAAATACTTTTTGCCTTTTCACAGCAGCCTCCTGCAAAAAGGCTGGCAAATGTCATTGGTGCATATTTGGCGTGGGCTTCTCTAGATGATATATAAGATTTAAGACTTATGTCTAGAGTAAATTCAAATTGTTTAAGAAGTGCATTGTAAAGTTGATCATAAAATTTATATTGTTCAACATCCCCAGTTGGTATTCCATATTTTTTGCCGTTAGTTGCAATTCCATTTCTGAGAACCGCATCGAGACATCTTGGCAGGTTGATTACGTGGGTTAAAAGACTTGGACTGCATGCTGCAATCATATATTCACCACATCCTAAAGGATAGTAGCCTACAGCATCTTGTTCTGTCACATTCAAAGCCTTAACAATACCAGGTATAATAATGTCATCGTTATAAAGCATTGGATAGACACAACCTTCGGCAATCACGTCGTATGCCTTGTTGATCAGGGCTTCGTTCTGCCCCTTATAAAGTCGCAAAGTCAGTTGAGGAATGACATCATGATGTCTTTTGCATGCCTCCATCGCAGCTATGCAGAAGCGATCTGCATTTGCTTCGTTTCGACGTCCAACACCTCCAATTGTAATACGACAAACAGCTGACTCACCATGTCTTCTATATTTATTCCACATTGCTTCCAGCAGCTCAATAGCTTCCTCTTCAGTCAATCTTCCCTCGTCAATATCATTGGCATAAAGGTCGCCAAGAGCAACATCCATTCTAGCCACTTCAATATGTTTTCCATTTAACAATGTTGCATATAACCATAGCAGCTGAATTCCTTCTCGAAGTGTTTGAGGAGGGTGATTCATTATTTCCTTGAGAGTTGCAGAGATCTCGATCAAGCGTTTCTTGTCATCTTCAGTGGCGTCTTTAGATTTTTGCTCTGCCTGCTTTATATAATGAATGGCAGTGTTTTCGATTATTTCAACACAGCCGAGCATTGCATCAACAAAGTTCTGATCCAGAGATGGATTTTTCTTTTGAGCTAAAACTTTCTGTTTTAGCCCAGTAAACCCTATCTGTATAAGCTCATCATAGTCAGGAGTAATGATAAAACCACTACCGTTACCCTGAACAACTCCATCCCAACGATTCTGCTCAGTCATCTCATCCGGCCAGTTCTCTGCGATTTTGTTGCATGTTACTTCATTCGTCCAAAAGTCATTTAATTCTTTTAGAATAGTTTTTTCTTCTTCATTTTTACAGTAACGGTCTACCGCACTGGAGTCAAAGCAGTAGCCAGCCTGTTTTCCATAATAATTAAAGCTTGGCAGCATTGACCACCATATAGTTCCTGTAAAGGTGATTCTGTCATCTGCTTTACCCCCCGCAAATATTTCACCTGATTGTATATCTCCCATTAATGCAGGATATTGAGTCTTAAGGCACTCTACTTCTCGTATGGCTATATTCTGGTCTATGTTTTTTTTGTATGCTTCGGTAAATGCTACTGCCTGAGCAACAACTGGATTTAATTGTTCTGATATTTTTTTCATGGTGATTATTTTAGTATAATTTATAATGATGTAAAAAAGTTTAAAGAGAAAGTTGACAAACTAATGTTAATGAAAATCAGTCTAGTCCCAGGAAAGGACTAGACTGAAATATAAATATATTTATAGCGAGACTTATTGTGTTATTTTAATTTGTTTGAAAATTGGGTTTAGAGTTTCAGCCCACTTGTCATAACCATTTTGTCCAAAATGCAATTTGTCATCGGCAAAGAAAGTTGTTATCTGATTTCCGTCTTTATCAATCATAGGCGTGTAAAGGTCACAGATTACAACATTTTTTTCACCATTTGCAAGCTCGATTATATATTTATTAAGAGCCGCTTTCTGGGAAGGTTCTATTGGTGCATTTGGGTGATTACTAGGAGGCATTGTGCAAAGAATAACAGGCAAGTCAGGGTTATATGCCTTAACCATTGCAAGTATATCCTTTAAGTTTGATTTTGCATCGTCAGGATTGCCATGTGCTGTCAAATCATTTGTGCCAACTTCAATAACTATTGCTTTTGGATTCAAATCAAGAACATCTTCCTGAAAACGAAATAAAAGACCACGACTTACGTCTCCTCCAATGCCTCTATTCGCCACTTTTACACCAGGAAAAGACTCCTTCAAACTTCCCCAATTTCCAGGCAAAGAATCGCCAGTAAAAACAATAGCTCCCTGATCGTTTTCGCGTTGAGTCCAAAACCATTTGCGATTATCATCCATCCATCCAAATTTTCTAATGACACCTTTGCCTGGCCATTTTGAGTTAACTGTTGGATATGGTGTTGGGCCTGGCGCCCTTTTTGCCTTGGCATTTTTAAACGGAGATCTAGTCTGTTCGCCAATCAAGTCATGGCCAATCGTACTCTTGCCTTTATTTATTTTGCCTGTTTTTTGATATACACGAACATAGTCGATATCTAATGATTGAGGAAATTCTGCATCATCAACACCATGACGTCCAGCCCATTGCCCACCTATTGCAAGATTGAGAAGAACATGTGCATTCGGTGCATCTTTGCCACTAGAAAGAACCCAATTGTACTTCATAGAGAAGATTTTCAAACCATCAACATACCAAGTAATGGTATCATCGGTATCCCATAATAACGCAAAAACATGATAATCATCAGGAAAACTGAATGGAGCATTGTAATTGTGCCACTTTTTGTCAAATGACTTATCTGCGTAAAGCTCTTTACCATCCCAAGGATTGAAGTCGCCTTTTTGTTGAACAACCGCACCAATATGTATCATATTGCTACGGTCTTCTGTTCCATTATAAGCAAATTCAAATATATCAATTTCGGGAGGCCATGCCACCTTACCCTCTGCATCTGAATCACTGTTTAGCCAAAAAGCGGGCCAGACTCCAATGGCTGATGGCAATTTAATCCTCGCTTCATAATAACCATACTTAAAGGTTTCCTTGGAGCGAATCATTCCTGATTCATATTGAAACCGAGGTTTATCAGTAGGCACAACATACGCTACTAATGCAAGAGAATTATTAGTCATAAAATGATTGCCATTCTCACGATACAACTGCATTTCGTCATTCAGAGATGCAAGCTTGCCATCTTCATAAATATAACGTGTCCACCACTTGGAAATATCAAGTTTATTCCCATTAAATTCATCTCCAAAAACTTTTACATATCCTTCTGGCACAAATTTACTATTCGTATCAGCAAGCAGTTGTGTTGGCAGAATATTTATCAAACAACCTCCAACAAGAGTAGCGAATGCGAGTTTTTGACATGACATTCTGAGCGAGTTTTTATGTGTTTCCATTTATTTTTCATCTTTCTGTGCCCCTTGCACATAGCAAGAGTATATTTCTGTTTCAGTGGAACAATTTCTGTTCCGTTAAGTAAAAAAATTACAATTCTATTAATAGCAAGACGATGTCATCTTAATTCAGAACCAGGCTAGTCGCCTTGTAGCACAATAGTTGCAAGTGTTAGCACCTCTATAACCAGGAAAACAGTTGTTTGAAAATATTAAATTGCCTTCCAAAACTACAGAATTTGTTATACTTCCTTTTAAACCAGCAATAGCAGAAAAATCGCCTCCCTTGACCACCAAGATTGCTGTACCCAAGGCATTCGTATACCCAATAGATAGATAGATAACCAGAAACAAGATCTGTTTCTCCTTAAAAATTCAAATAACATGAAGGATCAGACATTATTAGCAGCACTATTTATACTTGCTTTCATTATTCAACTTTCTTTATTGTGTAAATTACTGCAAATTACGCGGTAATAATATAACATCATAAATTTAGTGTCAAGTAAAAAAATAAAACTTATGTTTTTACCTTAATTTTTCGGTTGAACACCCTTTTCGGCGGGGTCACGGACCCCGACCCTACAGGTGCTAATACTGAAACCAAAGTTAAACTGTTGATTCGCAGGTTTTTGTAGGGTCGGGGTGCTTCACCCCGCCTTTTAAATAAGACTTTCATGTGGACGTAGTTATGACACCGAGGACGAATGTAGGCCATTCGCTACGCTCATTGCTCCTTTCTACTTTTCTCAATTAGGGAAAGCAGCCTCTCTCGCAGGCTCGAGTGTCGCTCCCAAACTTACAAATAACCGTTGTCTTGGAAAAACGGGAGCGAATACCCCTCCCACCTCGCATGCGAGGTGACCTCCCCTAAAAGAGGGAGGAGCTAATATGTCCTCATCGTCATAAAATAATATTTTTCTTTTTTATCACCATAAAAGGTGTAAAACAAAAGTTCATTCCTTGATTTTATTGACTCAAACGCATGTTTTTCCTTTCAACCGAAAAACTAAGGTTTTTTATATTATTTTTAGCTAGAGCATTGAACAAATGAAACGCTGTAAAGATTTTATTCGAGGACGACGTTGGGCTTAAAAAAAAATCAAGTAATAGCAGGCCTATTGCGTATTTTTTTGAAAGATTCAACGGAAGTCGCAGGACAAAGATTTACTGCGTTTCATGAGTGAAATGCTCTAATTTACAGATCGATTGTTCTGATTGATTATATTCAAAAACTTCTTGAAGGCTTGATAGACAATAATCTAGCTATCCCCAAACACATTGCGAACAGCCTGTAGATAACGATATCCCCAACGCATATCCGGTAGCAGATAGCTCCCCTCTGTCCACTCGTTCCAGCTGTTGAGTGTCACCAGAGGCGCTTGGTCGGGATGATTATCCAGATATTGTCGAGCCTTCCAGAGGCAGGCTTCAAAAGCGTCCGGAGTAGCATTCCGTACAGCGGTCTTTTGCGACGGATTGCGATGGGTGTTGTCCCAACCGATCGATGCATGAGGGTAGAAGGTTTCATAGGCTTTCTCATTGTTCTCCCAGGTGCTGATTGCTTTGTGTGCCCAAGTGACATAGTCTCCTTCTTCACCTGCATCCATGCAATACTGATAAGACGTCGCCCCGTCAAATCCGAGAGCCCGAGCCGTTTGAAACTCACTGCCTTTTTCCAAGGTTGCACCCCCCTCTACTCCACCCCCGCCCAGACGGGCAATTGCTTGAATGTTAAGGCCTGACATGCCTTCGTCCTTGCAGCGTTGGCGCATCCATGCGAATGCATCTGTTGTCTCCTGTATACCCCCTAGACCTTTAATGAGATTTGGATAGTCAAAGATAGAAAATACTGGTTTATCGTCAATGCGGTAGTAATTATCGTGTGTCAGATATTTCTGGATTACACGATTGAACATAGGCTCAAGGACTTTGCGATCGACCTGTCCTGTCATTTGTATATCAGCTTTGTCATAACTGGTATCATTATGCATGTCCCAAAGATTGGTGACGTCATGATTAGCCCACATCAGGAAGAACTTGGAGTCTGTGCCTTCCAGTGCTGGGATCAGGCCTTCGTTCAGTTGACGTTCAAAACATGCCGCATTTTCATACCAGTACCAGTCCATGATAAAGACATTAATGCCATGCTCACGTGCTAGTTTGATATGTTCACGCATTACTTTCGGATCAGATTCATCCTGATAACCCAGAAGAGGAAGGCGGGGCATATCATGACCTGGAAAGTGCGGTGTTCCACGTCGCACTGTATACCACTCCCCATCTTTCTCGGGCCAAAAGTGCTCCATACGTGGTTCATAATGATAGGAAGGCCAGATATATGCTGCGATGTCGTATTGTTTCATGAATTTTCCTTTTTTTTTGTGGGTTCTGGTCATAGTTTTCACTCTTTTCAGCCCTGTTTTGTTATCAATCAATAAAAAACCGCCCTATAGAGAATAGGGCGGTCTGGTTAGCTGTTTAGAATCGGCTATTTGATGATTAAGAGAGTGCCTGACAATGCCTTTACGATAGAGACTGTCCAGCCTGCTGTTGCATCACCAGAGGTTTCAATTGTATAACCGGACGAACAGGCAAGGTTGGGTGCGAATGTCGTTGCGCTTGCGGCCACGGTCATGATGTCCCAGCTTGTTCCTACAGGGATGCGCTCATTTTCATCGAACTGTGTCAGCATCACGTTTCCATCAAGTGTCAGGGGTTCGTTGACTGATACGGCAATCTGCCCCGAAACCCCGTTGGTTGCAGAGACCGAGAATACATACTGCACCTCTGGATCTGCGGTGAATCCTGCAGCATTCACCGTTAGCGTACCGGAAGGCTTCAACTGAGCCGAGGGCGAGAGATGCAACGAACGGAGATTCCAGTCGTTTGGCCAAATACTCCACTTGTTCCAAGCCATCAATGTGCCGCTACCCATCAAAGTGCGTCCGAAATTGGCCGGGGCTCCGGAAGGGGCTTCTAAGCGTACCGATGCTCGGTTACGAAGAATAATGCGGTTTGCAGGATCCCCGCACATCGAATCGGCGTCCTGGTTGTGTCCGCTCCAGCCGGCACCTAGATATAGGCCGGTTGACGACTCGTAGACCGTGGATTCGGCTCCGACGTAGATGTCGCCACGGAAGGTGTTGTTCGTGTTGAACAAGTTGAAGACGAACTTGCAGTACCAATTGCCCATCGTATCAATGTAGATGTCGGACGGTGACTCATCCGTACCGCCGGAAAGTTTAGAGAAGATTTTGACGTCGTGGTCGTCGCCCGCGGTGTAACGAATTTGAATCGGGTCTGCCAACTCGACGGACAACGCATCGTTCCCCGTGCCAAACTGAACATTTCTCAGATAGCTGTCGCAGTTAATGTGGCTTGTCACGTCTTCTCCAGCGTCAAGAGTCAGAACCGCAGGGTTGTTGGTCGCCGATAAGAGAAGTGTGACTCCATTCCCCTGGTAGAGGGTGAAGGTTGTCACCGTGGCATCTTGGTCAAGATTCACTTGATGATCAATTCCCCAGTCGTCCCACCACCTGCCGCCACCCATCCAGAAGATGATGTTGTCTCCCGCAAATCCTGGGTATTGACGGGCGTTTGAAGATGCAACCGTCCATACGTCTTCGCCAAACCACTGGTCGTTGATGACCGCCCATGTGAACGTATCGGGTGTGCTATAGGGAACGGTGGTGAATGTGTTGACACCACCGAGGGAGAATACTTCGCCGAAGCTGTTGGAAATTGAATGGCGATAGGAGTAGGTTTCACCCAGTGTTAAGCCGTCTATCTGGATGCTGTATCCGCCTGTTTGCGTGATGACAGGGTAAGACATAACGGCATCCCAAGCGGAGGGGACTTCACCACCGTCTGTCGTGCCGTAATAGACACGTAGAGTGGCGGATCCGTCGGGATCGATCGTTGCGGCATTCACACTGACCACAGCATTCGTTTCGCCAATTAAAGACACCTCACCATTTAGGGCGAGCGGCTGATCGCTGGTGCCGTCGGTGTTTCGGATTTTATAGGCCGAGACAATCCAGCCCTCGGATGTGTTTCCGCTCACTGTGAAAGCGTAGTTCGAGGATGTCGAGGACGGTGAGAAGGTGAAGCCGTCGTTGTTCCCTTTTACCGTGATGATGTTCCACTCGGTGGCGATGGGGATGTTATTGTCGACCTCCTCAATTTCAATAGCCGAGTTGAGCGTAATTTTGCTGTTGACCTGATAGTTGACCACATCGTTTACCCCTGTTCCAACTGAAAGAACCAGACGA
>JAQICX010000031.1 GCA_027858345.1 Kiritimatiellia bacterium
GGCTTCCGTTGAATCTTTCAAAAAAATACGCAATAGGCCTGCTATTACTTGATTTTTTTTTAAGCCCAACGTCGTCCTCGAATAAAATCTTTACAGCGTTTCATTTGTTCAATGCTCTAGGGTTGTTCCCTAGGCTTTTTAATATTCATTCATAAAATTATGTTATATACTATGAATCGCTTGGTTTTCTGTTATAACCACCACCAGAACTTCTTCTGGTAGAAGGATTAGCAGCACCTGCTCTTCTTGCAGGCTTATGTGGTCTGTCTCCACTTCTATAGTCTGATCCGCCACTACTTCTAGAGCCTGATCTGGCACCTGGCTTTGGTGTGCGTTTTTTACGACGTTCAAAACCATCTGACTTTCTGGACTTGCGTTTTACAGGTCTTGAACCACCTGATGTTTTTGGATCTTCCAATGCAAGTTCAACAAAGACATCTTTGTTGTTCACATGAATATCATTAAATCCTTTTAAAACATCTGTTGTATATTTCTTATCAATTTCAAAGAATGAAAAACTCTTCATCAGGTCAATTTTGCCGATATTAATATTTTTCTTTTCAGTACATGTGCTGATAAGCTCTATCACATCTCTAGGGCTGACACCATCTTTATGACCCAAGTTAACAAAGAATCTTGCAAATTCTTGTTCTTCGCCACGTCTTTCACTGCTTCTATTTGGACGTTCTCCTCGTGAGTCATCACGATTATTTGACCGATCGTCTCTTCTTTCACGACGTTCAGGTCTCTCTGAAGAACGTTCATCCCGGCTATCGGATCTGTCACGGCGCGGACGTTCATCATTTCTATCTCCTCGTCTATCAGAAGATCTATCACGACTAGAACGTTCACTGCGTCTATCACTACGGCGGTCTCTATATCTACCGCGTCTTTCGCCTCTATCACCACCTTCACTTCTTGAATCTGGCAGCAACAAATCGTTTTGATTTTTGTAATAATCAAAGAATCTATTGAATTCCAGAGATATAAAGCGTTTTAGAAGTTCTTCTTTGTCAAGATTTGCAAGCTTTTCACGAATAACAGGAAGAAACTTATCAACTTCTTCATGATTAACTTCTGTATTCTGCATTCTTTCAATAAGACCTAGCAGCTGCTGTTCGCACACTTCTTTACCAGTTGGAACATTGCATACTTCAAAATTCTTTGAAAGAGCACGTTCAATTCTCTTGATTTTACCCTTTTCTTTAAGATGGGCAAGAACAATTGAAATACCTGTTTGTCCAGCACGACCAGTTCTACCACTTCGATGAGTGTATGTGCTGATGTCATCAGGAAGCTCATAATTTATCACGTGAGTAACATCTTTAACATCCAAACCTCTGGCAGCCACATCTGTTGCAACCAAGATTTGCAGATTTCTAACTCTGAACTTCTGCATGATGTATTCACGCTGTGCCTGCGAAAGGTCACCATGCAAAGCATCTGCATTATATTCATCACCAATAAGCTTGGCAGCAACTCTTTTTGTTTCCATTCGAGTTCTACAAAAAACAATACCATAAACATTCGGGTTAAAGTCCAAAATTCTCTTTAAAGCCAAGTAACGATCTTTGGAACGAATTGAGTAAAGAACATGCGAAACAGTATCTGCCCCTGAATTCTTGTTACCAACAGTTATTGACTCGGCATCAGGCTGCATATAAGTTGCAGCAATTCTCTGAACTTCTTTTGACATGGTTGCAGAAAACAACAGAGTCTGTTTTGACTTTGGTGCCTGCTCAAGAATTGCATCAAGCTCTTCTTTGAAGCCCATGTTGAGCATTTCGTCTGCTTCATCAAGAACAACTGTTTTCAAAACAGAAAGATCAATTCTCTTTCTTTTGTTCAACAAGTCATTCATACGTCCAGGTGTAGCAACAATAATTTGTGCACCTTTCTTCAACGCTCTAATTTGACGCTCTATATCTGCACCACCATAAACTGAAACAATGTTCAAACCTGGCAAATACTTTGCAAAACTTTCCATGTCTCTTGTGATTTGCAGACACAATTCGCGAGTTGGAGCCAGAATCAATGCTTGAGGTTGTTTTGTTGCAATGTCTATCTTGTGAACAATTGGCAAGCCAAATGCAGCGGTTTTTCCCGTGCCTGTTTGAGCAAGTCCAACTAAGTCTTTATGGTTTTCCAGTAAAAGCGGTATAGCTTTTTCTTGAACTGGTAATGGGCTTTCAAAACCCAATTTTTCGATTGCCTGTAGAATTTCCGGTTTTAAACCGAATTCACTAAATTTCATAATTCTTTATCCTTAAACAATAGTATTTTATATAAAAGTCAACGCCCCCACTATTTACGGGGCATACCAACATAAAACACTATTTTAAAGACTATTATCTATTGCAATCCTTGGGAAACTTGTTAGGGCACCCTAAATAAAAATGCTTTTATAGGCATTAATATTCTATTACAGCATCATGTTTCATGTCATTATTGACCATATCGGTATGCAAAACGCATACACTTATTGGACTTGACACACAAACGATGTGCAGGTCCCTTCTTAGAGCTTCCTGTTTAATTCAGAACTAATGTATTGGTAAATATTAAATTTATGAATACATAATGCGATATTACGCAATCTCACATCAAACAGTATACTCTTTTAATCATCTTAAATCTCTACTAGAGGACGCCCTCTATCTTTTACGCTCAATTACAATATGGTTTACACCAAATCTTCAAACTCTACGAGCAACTTCTAAAACTCAATGTTTTTCAACATGAGAAATAATGGGAAGGAAATTCAAGAATGGATTTAACTTAATAAAATGGCTCCGGCGGCTGGATTCGAACCAGCGACCAAGTGATTAACAGTCACCTACTCTACCGCTGAGCTACGCCGGAATATTTTACTTCTTAAAATAAAACAGCGGGTAAGTTAGCAAATTTCCAAAAATTGTCAACGTTTTTCTCTATAAATCTCAAAAAAAACTTCTCTTCTTACAAAATTCTTTCCTCTTTAGGGGTTTTCGTGGACAAAAAAAGATTCATATGCTAGTCTTCAAAAACACTCATATGAAAAGGAATGAAATTTATGGATAAAAAGAAGAAACCTCACAAAGGGCCAACAATATTAATTGTTATTGGTTCTTTACTCTCTTTAAGCCCTGTATTTGGATTTGCAATAACTGTTTTTACTATGATTGGCTCATTTAAGACTATAAGCCAAAATAATAGTGGCGACGCAGAGACACTGGCAAACGAAATTAATATGTCATTGATGGCCACCCAGATCAGCTTCTTACTGCTGCCCATCGGAATCCTCACGGCTGTTGCCGGAATCATCTGGCTTGTCATAAAGAAAAATAGAGAAGAAAAACAATAATTTTTTATGGCAACGAGGACATTGCCGCTCCCAATGCTTCGCCCGTTGGGCTACGCAGGACAAGCCCGTTTTTCCAAGACAATATTGATTTGCAAGTTTGGGATCCTCCTGCCCACGGCAGTGCCCTTTCTACCCCGCTACTGTGTCCTGCATAGCAAAGCTGGCATAAATCATAATAGAGCGAAGCGACTTCCTAACCTCGTAGAGAACCATTTACTATTTACTATCAACTATAAAC
>JAQICX010000006.1 GCA_027858345.1 Kiritimatiellia bacterium
ATTGACATAACCATTGTGGTGAATATGTTGCTAACAGGATTTGATTCCAAATACCTTAACACCTTGTATGTGGACAAAAATTTGGAATATCATGGTTTGATACAGGCGCTTTCACGCACCAATCGAATACTGAACGACACAAAACCTTACGGCAACATTTTAGACTTTCGTTCACAGCAAGGTGCAGTAAACCAGGCCATAACTCTATTTTCTGGTGAGGATAGCGGTAAAGCCAAAGAAATCTGGATGGTTGACCCTGCTCCGGTGGTCATTGACCAATACCAAAATGCAGTAGAAGCCTTAGGTGAGTTTATGCAGGAACACAATCTGGTGATTGAACCACAGGAAGTGTATAACTTGCATGGAGATGCTGCCAAGATTGCATTTGTAAAGAACTTTAAAGAAGTTCAGCGACTTAAAACACAGCTCGACCAATACACCGATTTGGATGAAGACCAGCAAACCACCATTGAATCCATTTTGCCAAAAGATACCTATCAGGAATTTAAAAGCTCCTATTTAGAAACAGCCAAAGAATTCAAGAAAAGGCAAGAAAAAGAAGGTGACGATGCACCGGAAGATATACAACAACTGGATTTTGAGTTCGTTCTATTTGCTTCAGCGGTGATTGATTACGATTACATCATGAACCTGATTGCTGACAGCACTCAGCAAAAGCCTTCCAAGCAAAAAATGACCAAGTCGCAGGTGATTAGTTTACTTAAGTCTAATTCCAACCTGATGGATGAAGAAGAAGATTTATCGGACTACATTAATCAGGTGGATTGGAGCAAAGGACAAACAGCAGAGGAGCTGAAACAAAACTTTGAAATATTTAAAGTAGAAAAATACGACAAGGAATTGGCTGCTATTGCAAAAACACACGGCTTACAAATAAAAGACCTAAAAAACTTTGTAGAGAAAATTATGAGCCGAATGATTTTTGACGGAGAAAAACTCACCGACTTGATGGAACCTCTGGAATTGGGATGGAAACAACGTAGCAAAGCCGAAACTGACCTCATGGCAGATTTGGTTCCTCAACTCAAAAAGTTGGCACAGGGCAGGGAAATTAGTGGATTGGCTGCTTATGAATAAACTTGATTAGGATGTCTGATTCTAAACAGTTCGAATTCGACCTGTTTAGATAATAATAAATTGAGATAATGACCAAAAAATACAGCAACATAACAGTATTGAATAATACAATTACAGTTACGCCTGAGAATTATATTTCCTTGACTGACATGCTCAAAGCAAAAGATGGTGATTTTTTTATATCTGATTGGTTAAGAAATCGGAACACGGTAGAATATCTTGGAATTTGGGAACGGGTTCACAACCCGGATTTTAATTATGGCGAATTCGCCATAATTAAAAGTCAGGCAGGGTTAAATAGTTATAAAATAAGCGTTAAAGAGTGGGTTAATAAAACAAATGCAATAGGTCTGACAGCGAAAGCTGGAAGATATGGCGGAACCTATGCTCATGCTGATATTGCTTTTGAATTCGGTATGTGGATAAGTGCTGAGTTTAAAATTTACCTGGTTAAAGAATTTCAGCGATTAAAAGAAAACGAAGTTAAAGAACTTGATTGGAATGTAAAAAGACAACTTACCAAAATAAACTACGGCATACATACCGATGCAATAAAAGAAAATTTGATTCCAGCCAACCTTACCCCGCAACAAATTAGCTTTGTATATGCTAACGAAGCCGATGTGTTGAACATGGCGCTGTTTGGTAAAACAGCAAAACAGTCGCGCGATGAAAATATCCCACAATCCGAATGCTTAAAAAAGCTAAACCAAATTGCCATTCATCAAATGAAGATTCTTTTATCAGATGGCAATATTGAAAAACTGGGAGCGCATGAGTAAAGAGAAAAAAATATTACCCACATTGCGCTTTCCTGAATTTGTGAAGGATGGGGAGTGGGAAGAAAATGAACTTGGAAAATGTTTGCTGCAAAAACCGGAATATGGAATGAATGCACCTGCTGTTCCATTTTCAGATAACCTACCTACGTATCTTCGAATTACCGACATTTCAGAAGAAGGTAAATTCCTCTCAGCAGGTAAAGTTTCGGTAGGTAGAAAGGTCACTAAAAATGATTACTTGACTGATGGAGACATTGTTTTGGCAAGAACTGGTGCAAGCGTTGGAAAATCATACAAGTACAGAAAAAGAGATGGAGAGCTTGTATTCGCTGGATTCTTAATTCGGGTGAAACCCAATCCGAAAAAGTTAGACTCTGAATTGCTTTTTCAAATTCTTTCTACATCAAGTTACTGGGAGTGGGTACAATCTGTTTCTGTACGGAGTGGTCAACCTGGAATTAATGGAACCCAATATGCTAATATGCCTATTGACCTACCACCCAGAGTTAAAGAACAGCAAAAAATCGCCTCTTGCCTATCTTCTTTAGATGAGCTGATAGCCGCCCACAACGATAAGCTGGAAGCCCTCAAAAACCACAAAAAAGGCTTGATGCAAAACCTTTTCCCGCAAGAAGGTCAGAAAGAGCCAAATTACCGCTTTCCGGAGTTTGAGAAGGATGGGGAGTGGATGGAGAAGACGTTAGGGGATGTAGCAGAACTAACATCAAGTAAAAGGGTGCATTTAGCTGATTATGTTAAAAGTGGAATACCATTTTTCAGAGGAAAAGAAATATCTGAACTAAAAAAAGGGATAATTCCTTCTGACATCCTTTTTATTTCTGAAGAACAGTACTCTGAGATAAAAGACAAATATGATGTACCCAAAGTCGGAGATATTTTAATTACAGCTGTTGGCACTCTTGGAAACGTTTATCGGATTACTACAGATAGTAAGTTCTATTTTAAAGATGGTAATCTAATTTGGATGAGAAATATCTCAGTGTATTCATCCTTTTTGGAAATTTTATTAGAAGCTCGAAAGTGCGATGTTTTATCAACGGCAATTGGTTCTTCTCAAAAAGCTTTAACAATGAAAGCACTCAACGAACTGATTTTAAGTCTTCCGAAAAATCTATGTGAACAACAAAAAATCGCTTCCTGTCTTTCCGCTTTGGATGAGTTAATAACCTTACAGTCTGAAAAGATAAAACAATTACAGCAGCATAAAAAGGGTTTGATGCAGGGTTTGTTTCCTAAAATTGTCTGAATCAGGATGTACAGGATGGGAGGATGAGCAGGATTATTGATGAATAAGATTAAAAAAATAAAGCATATGACTTTAGACGAGTTGACATATAAAATCAATGGTTGTGCGATGAAGGTGCACAACACCCTGGGCAATGGCTTTCAGGAAGTCATTTACCAAAGATGTCTGGCCATTGAACTGGAGCGTACAGGCATTTCTTTTAAGCGCGAACAAGAACACACCATTTATTATGAAGATATTGAAGTAGGCACAAGACGTGCTGATTTTGTGGTGGAAGATTGGGTAATCGTTGAATTAAAAGCGCTCATTAATTTAGAAGATGTGCATTTGGCGCAAGCCAAAAACTATGTGGTGGCCTATGATAAACCTATCGGATTACTCATAAATTTTGGAGGAAGAAGTTTACAATTCAAAAAGGTGTTCAATCCCAAATATGCTTAATCAAAAAATCCTTAAATCAGGAAAATCCTGATTCAGACAAAAGAAGAAGAGTTATGACACAAAAAGAACAACAAAAATTGGGTAAAACCCTTTGGAATATTGCAGACCAATTACGTGGAGCAATGAATGCCGATGATTTTCGTGATTATATGCTTTCGTTCCTTTTTCTAAAATATTTATCTACCAATTATGAAGAGTCTGCAAAAAAGGAATTAGGCAGAGACTATCCGGATGACACGCCACCGGATGTGATGTCTAAACTAAAGGTAAAACCACCCTTAGAAAAATGGTATAAAGAAAATCAGAATGATGTTGCTGATTTTGAAAAACAAATGCGCAGAAAAGTGCATTATGTGGTCAAGCCGGAATTTTTGTGGAATAATATCACCGAGCTTGCCCGTACGCAAGATGGTGAATTGCTTGAAACACTCGTTAAAGGTTTTAAATACATCGAAAACGAATCGTTTGATAATTCTTTCCAGGGTTTGTTTTCGGAAATTAACCTGAATTCTGAAAAACTTGGTAAAACACCCACCGACCGAAACAAAAAGCTCTGCACCATCATTCAAAAAATTGCGGAAGGAATAGCTGATTTTTCAACCGATACTGATACGCTTGGTGATGCCTATGAATATTTAATTGGTCAGTTTGCAGCAGGTTCGGGTAAAAAAGCAGGTGAGTTTTATACACCTCAGCAAATTTCTACCATTCTCTCTGAGATTGTCACTTTGGACAGTCAAGACCCAAGTACAGGAAAGAAAAGTAAACTGGATAAAGTACTCGATTTTGCTTGTGGTTCGGGTTCATTATTGTTGAACGTAAGAAAACGCATCAAAGATAATGAAGGTAGTGTGGGTAAAATTTACGGTCAGGAAAAGAATATTACCACTTACAACCTTGCCCGTATGAATATGCTGCTGCACGGCATGAAAGATACCGAGTTTGAGATATTTCATGGAGATACATTACTGAACCAATGGGATATGCTCAACGAAATGAATCCGGCAAAGAAAATGGAATTTGATGCTATTGTTGCCAATCCACCTTTTAGTTTGCGTTGGGAACCAAATGATACGTTAGCAGAAGATTTCCGTTTCAAAAGTTATGGTCTTGCTCCAAAATCAGCTGCTGACTTTGCTTTCCTTTTACACGGTTTTCATTTTTTAAGTGGTGAAGGAACAATGTCTATAATATTACCACACGGTGTTCTGTTCCGTGGAGGAGCTGAGGAACGTATTAGAACGAAACTCTTAAAAGACAACAACATCGATACTGTTATCGGATTGCCTTCCAAATTATTCTATTCAACGGGAATTCCTGTATCTATTCTTGTATTAAAGAAGTGTAA
>JAQICX010000087.1 GCA_027858345.1 Kiritimatiellia bacterium
CAAACTGGCTTGTGAGATTAGTACAGATTTGGCTTTAAAAGCAGTAAGATAGTACAAGTGTACATCTTATTCTGCTTGCGAAGCCAAAGGTGTGCTGATATCGCAAGTTGTTGTTTGACCAAGAATGGCTTTCCAAAATTCAAAGAAAAAAATATTGCAACCGAAAAATCAAGGTTAAATAGCGCTAAGAAAAATATTATTTTGCAAAAAACTTCCATAAAATGTATACTTCATTCTAAGTAATGTAATTTTATATAAAACAAACATATATGAAGTTTTAGGTTAAAGCATGGCAAAAATTTTTAAATTAATTCTTAATATAATACCATTAATAGTCTTAACATCTGTTCTGGTTATTTTATCGTTCTTAAAAACAAAAGCAGGCTATGTGCCCCCCCTGTGGCTCTGCATCTTAATATTTTTATTAATAATCATTGGTGCATATGACTACATCATAAGGCTTAATATGCAAAAACGTATTGGTGGATGGATGGCAATAGGTGCGGCTCTACTAATTTTGACCGGCATGTTGATTCCATCCTCCTGGGTTGGAGTTGGACCTGCAAACATCTCCGAAAAGTTCAATAGCAATTTCATCCAATCATGGAATCAGGCAAAACAGGAAAATTTTATAGAGAACCAAGCAGATAAAACAATAGAGTTTATCATATCACTCGGCAATTTAGATTACTTCAGCTATGGACAGATTATACTATTTGCAATACTTGGTATTGCCGTTGGGATATGCTTCTTGTTTGGAACAACATTCAAATCAAGACATGAATATTTGCTAAATATTCTTGCCATAATTGTAGGTACAATCTGGTTTGCCTTATTTGCAGAAGCTATTCAGGTGTTTGCCCCATCAAGGGTTGTTGCATGGGGGGGCTTATTGGAAAGTCTGACTGGTGCAATGATTGGATTGTTTATTATTATATCAATTCGCTTTTTGCATGAATTGCATACCAAACTACATCCAAAGACATCACATAGGTTCAATGTACTTGGTGTTGGAGTTGACGCCCTAAACATGCAGGGATGCATAAACAAATTTGAAGAGATTATCAACACAAACACTAGCTATAAGCCACAGATGACATCTGCCCTTGGTGTTGCCGGCATCATTGAAGCTCGCAGAAACCCAAAAATGCAGAGAATTCTGAACCAATCAGTTCTGAACACCGCAGATGGCATGCCACTTGTCTGGCTTGGCAAACTACATGGTTACAATACAATCGATAGAGTTTATGGTCCTGACCTGCTTAGAGATGTATGTGCATACTCAGCCGACAAGAGCTGGAAGCACTTCTTCTATGGTGCGGCACCTGGTATTGTAGAAAAGTTGCAGGAAAAACTGGAGGAAAAACATCCTAACATTCAAATTTCAGGAATATATTGTCCGCCATTCAGACCTCTAACAGAGCAGGAAGAAAAAGATCTAATTGAACGAATTGACGAACTCAAGCCTGATATTTTCTGGATTGGAATTTCAACCCCGAAACAGCTCTACTTTATGGATCAGATGAAAGACAAACTTGCATGCAAAATCATCTGCCCTGTTGGTTATGCATTTGATGTGAATGCGGGTGTCGAGATTGATGCGCCAGATTGGATTAAGTATTCTGGTTTTCAATGGCTACACAGAGTATTCAAGCAGCCTAGACTTGTCAAACGATACCTCCCTGACAACCCTCGTTTTATCTTTGAAACCTTTCTTCAAATATTGCATTTAAAAAAATACCCAATGTTTTTGCATGAACAACCATTGACTGAAGATAAAGATCAAGAAGGCTACATAAGGTATCCTGTAGGTGTTACATCTGTCAGTGCAATGACCCTTCAAAGTGCTGTCGACAGAGTTCTTAACTGGATAAAAACAGGACAAAGCCATCACGTGAATGTGTGCACGGCAGATACTATGGTTCAATGTTTTGAGCAACCAGAACTTGCAAAAATTGTTTTAGAATCAGGAATGGCAACAACTGATGGAATGCCACTTATGATACTTGGCAAACTTCGTGGATATAATGTGACAAGAGTCTACGGTCCAGACCTTATGCTCGAACTTTGCAGGCAAGGCATCGCAAAAAATACCCGACATTACTTTTATGGTGCAACAGATGAAGTCCTTAAGAAATTACGAACAAATTTGAAAACTCAGTTTGAAAACATTCAAATTGCCGGCATGTATTCACCTCCATTTCGACCTTTAACAGAGCAGGAAGAAGCCGACATTATTAATAAGATAAATGAAACTAATCCAGATATTGTATGGTGTGGTTTGGGAACACCAAAACAAGACTACTGGGTTGCAAAGTTTCAACCCCATCTGAATTCTGCCGCCAGCATTGCTGTTGGGGCAGCATTCAATTTTCATGCGGGTGAGGTCAGACAAGCACCACGCTGGATGATGAAACTAAGCCTAGAGTGGCTATTTCGCCTATTTATTGAACCAAAGCGTCTATGGAAACGTTATCTAATTGGTAATCCTCGCTTTATTATCCTATCAATTTGTGAATATTTCAAAGAAAAAAAGTACAAAAAGAGGAAAAAAAAGTAACATGAAAAATATTTTAGTAACAGGTGGAGCTGGATTTGTTGGACGACATATAATCCAACACCTACTGCAGCAAAACCATCAAATTCATTGTGTTGATGTCATAGCCCCCTTGAGCGGAGCAATCGTTCCAGACAATTGGCCTATCTTCAATCCTTTAGACTACAAGAACTTTCACTACTATCAAATGGATTGCAGAGATTGGTTCAAGCAATATCCAAATGAAAAATTTGATTACACTTTTCACCTTGCAGCAATGGTTGGAGGACGGGCAATGATTGAAAACAATCCACTTGCAATTGCCGATGATCTGGCAATTGATGCAGCCTATTGGCAATGGGCTGCAGGTGCGAAGCCTGAGAAATCAGCAGTATTCAGCTCAAGTGCAGCATATCCAATACACTTCCAGACAGAAGAAAACTACAAACTCCTAAAAGAGAATATGATTTCATTTGATGATAACATAGGCATGCCAGATATGACATACGGCTGGGCAAAACTTACAAACGAATATCTTGCTCAACTTGCATATGAGAAACATGGACTTAAATCAGTTTGTTATCGCCCTTTTTCGGGTTATGGAGAAGACCAAAATATGTCCTATCCTTTCCCTGCAATATGCAAAAGAATCCTAGACAACACGAATAGAAAACAAGTGAAAGTATGGGGCACTGGAAAACAGATGAGAGATTTCATACACATTGATGACTGCGTAGCGGGAATTATGCAGACAATAGACCAAATTGATGATGCATCTGCCATTAATTTATCTACAGGAATCTACACAAGCTTTATTGAGTTTGTTCAAATTGCCACTGATATTCTTGGATACAACCCTGAAGTAACAGGAACAACAAATACTCCAATGGGTGTCTTTGCTCGTGGCGGAGATACCACGTTGCAAACACAGCTTGGCTTCACAAAAAAACGCTCTCTTAAAGAAGGTATTGAACAAGCATTCAGACACCTTGCTAATTAGTTAGATTAAAACGTATCATACAAGGCATTTTGACACTTGCGTGCTGGCTTTGCAAGTCCCGCAAGGCGGGAAGATAGTTACGTTACACCTTTGCTTCGTTCTGCGGCTACAAAGTAGTTAAACATCTTCTTAATTCATACCTGCGGAGCTTTTTCCCAATTTTTAATTCTTAATTTTTAATTGAACACTATGGAGCCTCTTTCAAAAGTCTTCTGAGGCTTGTATTTTTTGCGACAAAAGACTCATAAATTGTTTAAAAAAATGGGCATCCATGTTATAATGTAGCTATATCATAAACAAGATTATAACATTAAAAGGAATACCCATTTGTGAGAACTATAGCAGAAATTATTGGAGGAGCACAAGC
>JAQICX010000183.1 GCA_027858345.1 Kiritimatiellia bacterium
TTTTCAGGATGGAAACTACAACAGACCTTATTTGCCGATTGAAAAGCGACACAAATCTACGCTTAATATGCGGTTTCTCTGATAAGAAAGGGCTTAGTGGGGCTAGCTTCAGCCGAAGAAACGCTTTATTTGCCGAAGAGAAGCTAGCTGAAACATTGCATGAACAGGTAGTTAAAGTTACCCTGAATAATTCTATTGAGGGGGATCTTAATCGAGACTCAACGACTATTGCAACGAGAGAGAAACCACTCAATAAAAAAAAAGATGCTGAAATAAAGCCTAAAAAGAGAGGCAGACCCAAAAAAGGCGAGAAAAGAACCAAGGAGCTAACAGTTATTGAAAAACAATCTGCTCTTAGTGCAGAAGATGGACTTGCTCTTGTAAACAGCAATGCTGCTTGGGGAGGAAAACGTAACTCTGCTGGAAAATATTCTTATTGGAAAGGATACAAGCTTCATCGTGTAGTAACTGACTACGGACTTCCTGTTACAGCATTAGTGTCGGGGGCTAATGTTCATGATTCACAACTGGCAATACCTATGGAGCAAATAAGTTCCTCAAGAATAAATTATTGTTACAGTCTAATGGATTCAGCTTACAACTCTCCTATTATAGAAAATGTATGTGAATCATTGGGTCATGTTGCTATTATCGACCCTAAAAAGCTGAAAAACAAAGAAAAGACACCTCTCGAACCAGCTAAAGCTGAACGTTATAAAATACGAACAACAGTGGAACGAGCAAATTCACACTTGAAAGACTCTTTTCTATCCAAGCGAATATATGTGCGCGGAAGCCCTAAAGTCACTTTCCAATTAATGTGTGGTGTATTATGTTTGACAGTTCAAAAGATTCTACAGTATTTTATCCTGCCTGAATTAGAAAAAACAGTAGCAGCATAAGCCAAATATGGTAAAACTTAATGAGATATAGGGTAACTGTGCCTTGAAATCTCTAGAATTGCCATTTTGCAGGGTTATTTTAGGCTAATTTCACATTTTACTAGGCAGCATAACAAAAAACTCATAAAAGTAACTAATTTTCTGTCATCTTTAGGATTTCTAAGTTAATATGTGTCTGACTTTTGAAATTGGCTCAGTAGAATAAGCTTTTATTGCAGGTTTAACAAATTGTAGCCGAGGTCAGCAGTCATCTGAAATGAGTTTTGGAACATCCCCTGCGAAGCTAGCTCGTAGATTGTTCCGCCATTGTTCATATTAAACTTCGTGTATATTCGACTTGAAGTTGAGTATACACGAAGAAAATTGACTTATTGTCTTGTTATTCAAAGCGAACATCAGGGAAAAGTCTTGGATCTTTTCTTGCACCGATGCCCGGTGCAACTCTGATCCAGCCTTCTCTACGATCAAAATCACGTTCGTTGACGATAAGATTAAATTTTAGCCCTTTTTCTTTAATCAAAGCCTCTGAAGCACCGACTGCACTTAGTGGAATTTGCAAGTAGTACGAAGTTTTGTTACCTTGCTGTTTTACATCTGCGTTTATTTGACTAATATCAAGAGTTTTGTTTTGAGGTGTCATCCAGTTGTGCACAATTGTTTTTCCATCATTTTTGCCTGCCACACCAAATTCCCAGAATCCATGTTGTTCCGGGATTACAAATGCAAATTGAATGCAGTCAGCCTGCCACATATCAGCTGCTTCGTGGGGCTGGTTGTGAACATCATCAATAACCTCGGCAAAAATGTGCAGCTTGTTGTTTTCAAGTTGAAGATGTACTGATGCACTTAAATCATTTGGATCTTTCCATAGCAGATGAACGAGGGATGGATCACCTTCTGCAAGGTTTGTGACCTGATCATTTCGGGAAAGAATAAACACAGGTGTTTTGTCTGTAATCATTTTCTTTGTTACTACAATAGACAAGTCAATTGGTAGCTCGGTCGTTGCGGTTACTCCTTTTATATCTGTTTCAATAAGGACTTTTATTGGTTTGTCATATGGCTCCTGTGCTGTACGATTGCCAAGAACAATTTCCAATTTTGCTGTTGTTGCGCCTAGAGGTTCAAGTGTTAATTCTTGATTAGTCTGGTCAATTGCGGTTACGGATTCCGGTAAAGTCCATTTGAGTTTTGCGTTTACTTTTTTATTGAATGGATTTTTGATTAATGCTTTCAGCTGAACTTTCTGTTCAGGGTTGCCGGTTACAGGAATTGGTTTAACCATTGCACCTATGATTTTTATCTTGTCCTGTTTGCCACGTAATTCATAGAAGTATGGTGTGTTTGAGAAATTCAGACAAATCACTCCATTGTCTGTGTTTAGAACTTTTTCATTGCCCATTAAGTCTATTTGCACGACCTTTATGCTGGAGTCAATGTTTGCCAGCAAAGGTAGATCGATTGCCATGTCGCCTTCTGTCCAGCCCCCGATGACAGTTCGTTCTTTGCCGGCAAACATATAGATGTATTGACCTTTAGCAGGTAAACCAAATGATTTCACATATTCTGTATTATACATTGCTTTGGCAATTGTATTGTAAGCACAGTAAACTGCTTTGGGATGAAAATCGTTTTTTAGTGTACCGTAGTTGTGTTCAGCATTTTTAGGATCTGTTCCACTGTCTACCAGATTATACCAAGTGTATCCCATTGCTCCAACGCTGCGTGTATATAAAAGTTTTTTGAACAGGGCGTATGCCTGTTGTCTTTCACCAATTTGAGTGCTGTGCATTGCTGTTTCATTGAAATATATAGGTTCTCCGTCGGGCATGAGTGCCATATGCTTGTCCAGATTCTTTTCAACGACATCATAAAAATGGTCAAATTCTCCATGCTGATGAAAAGCATATATATCAAAGTATTTGTTGGCTTTCTCCAGTACGTCTGCATGCAATGTGGGATTCAGATTCTTGCCGGGGTGACCTCCGTAGCCGGACATTCCGCCAACAAGAACTAATGCATCCTTATCCGATTTTTTGATTGCTTCATAGGATAATTTCAGCATTTCAATATACTCATCTGTAGTTCCTCGCCAGAAATTATCAAGATCCGGCTCGTTCCAAATTTCCCAAAAACGAATCTTACCTTTATAGCGTTCTGCACATTTGCCTGCAAATTCTGCATATTCATTTGGGTCAACAGGAGGGTAGAACTGAAACTCCCAACCACCTTTTCTTACTTCCTCTGGTGGTGCAGCCCAATCTGCACACAAGCCGAGAGCTGGTTGTAATTCCATGTTGTAGCTTTGTGCAATGTCAACAAGCTTGTCTGTTGTGTTCCAATTCCAGTTGTTATTGCCTTGCTCAATTGCCCCCCATGATGAAAATGTTCTAACAACCTCAACCCCGCAAAGTGCATCAGCTAAAAATTCTTTATCCATCTTTTCCGGAGCTCTTGAGCTATGCTGACACATGCTCATATAAAAATCATCACCGGGCTCTTTGTGTGGACCGGTAGGCACCATTACGGCATAAGAACTTTTGCCTTCAAGTGTCACGCCTTCTGCTGTTGTAAACTTGTAGGCTACCCAGCGTATGCCGTTGCCGGAATCAATATCCTCAATTGGAATTGAGGCCTTTTTATCCAAGACCAATTTTTGTTTCTGACTTTTTGTTTTACCATTGAAGTTTTCTACTGTGATTTCCAAATCGCCAGCTATTTTTTCGTCTAGAGTGGTTTTGAAAACTAATTTTGGCGACTGGCTTTCTCCGGGGATTATTAAATAAATTGGGTGTCCTGTTGCTAGCTCAACGTCTACAAATGCAAAAATATGCTGTTTTGAATCAAACTCAGCATTGACAAAGCGTACTTCTGCTTTTTTATTTTCAGGAACTTCAAGGTTTAAAGACCATAGAGCAAGTGCACCATCAATCTTTTTGTTGTTTTTGGTGCCTCCCCATGTGAAGAAAATTGATTTGTCCAAATCCCACTCGTAAGTGTGCAGTCCGGGCTGAAGCGGTTGGGGAGTAAATTGAATACCTTCTTGATCTCCATCGGTGAAAACAGGTCTAAGTTTTAACCCTTCGCCTTTGGTGTCAACTGTCAGTCTTAGCTTGGTAACACCGTCATAAGTTTTGCTTGTCTTTATTGATGGGCTGTAAATTGGAAGATCTAGTTTTTTATCTGTTGTTGTGATGTCAAGCTGTAAAGTGTTGTCATTATTAATGGTAAAAGGCTTTTCTCCCTGAGTGTCTGTCCAGTGAACAGTCCAGTGTTCCGATTGTCCGTATTTCCATGGTTCGATAACTGAAGTTCTCCACTCTGTTGCTTGCACGCTTATAAAACTCAAAAAACTCAATAAAATAATAATTTTTTTCATAACTTCCTTTCTATAATTTAACAAAAAATGCCAGGATATGTAAACCCGAGCATTTTTTTAATATTTTTATTCAACAATAAGGACAGTGCCTGTTGGCGGAGGCTCAGGAATTGTATCAATAACAAGTTTGGGTTGTTTGTTCTCGTCAGGGTAGTTTGATGAAGAGATAAAATAAACCTGGGCAGATGTACCTGATGTTAGATTTTCACCATTCATTTGCATTCTAAAGCTGATAAACGATTTGCCCTGTTTGTATGCATTGTTAATTGCCGTATCTAATGATGTTGCTTGAAGAGTGTGAATTGTGTTTCCTGAAGAGGTTGGTGTTATATCTGTTTCAAACTCCAATGCGGATGTGTCGTCAAAGAAGTCTGCGTTGCATATGTAATTTGATGATGACTCATAACATACAATATTTATGTTTGTCCATGGTGTAGAAAATTTACTATCGTAGTTGTATTGAAATTTAGCAGTGTAAAACATCTGTCCCGCAGGAAGTTCTGGCAATTGCATCTTGTATATTGCCCTGTATGCTAAAAACTCTGCTTCGTCACCGACCTTAGTGTTTGCGTCTGTTGTCCAAAAAGCATAGCTGTTGTTATTCGTGTTGTAAAGTATAAATCCGTTACCTGCCTGCCCTGTAACATCTCCGATAACTGTCTGTCCAATTTCTAGAGTTAATTCCCCAGCGTTTCCAGCCCAGCTTGAAGTCCTGAATATACGTCCGTAAGGAGTTTCGGTCGCAGGTGAATAGTCGTCAAGTCTGACATTAAGATAATCTTGATCGTTTTTTAAGGCAGCGTTGACACGATCTGTTATGTCAATTGTAACACGCTCTCCAGCTGCTGGAGTAGTTGATGATGCAAGAAAAACTTCCTGTGATGAACCATTTATAATTACAGCAGCTTCACTGTAGTCGTTAGAATCTAGTTCTCCGGGATCATCCTTGTCTGCGAATGATGTAATTGTCAAATCTGCACCTGGTTTGCCGGATTCGTCACTGTTAAAAACTAATGACAGCTCAGCCGAGTCGACCGTTCCTAATGGATAGTTTGTTAATGCAACCATGAATATTGCACACCTCTGAATATTTCCTGGTAAACCTCCAGATAAAGCAGTTCCATCTGTTGTGTTGATATCACCATTGTTTGCAACAAAACCATCTTGGTCTGGTTGGGTCTCAATTGTGTAAGTTAGTGCTGATAGTGTCGAAACAAAACCGAGCATTAATATTGCCATTAGTGTTAATACTACTTTTTTCATCCTTATCCCTTTCTTAAGCTCAAATCATGAGCTTTCTTTTTTAATAATCTATACCGAAATTTTTCCTAATTATCTCAAATAAAGTAGAATATATATCTTTGAACAATTTAAGTCAAGAGTTAATTTGTATTTTTAACAAAAAAAGCCATTATATAGTTTTATTGTCGAACAATTAAACAGAAGAAATGTTTTCTGCCTTAAAACCTTGTCGTTTAAAATGTATTTGTTAGTTGATATTCTTTGGAGGCGTTTTTACAACTCTTGTAGGTATAACTACTGTTTGCGGTTCCTTTGGCAGCTTGTTGTGCAGTCTTTTCATTAGCAAGTCGGCCAAAGCTTTGCCTGTCTTATAAGAGTCCTTGTCAACAGTAAGTGCCGGGTAGTCAAGCGAAAGTTCCATCTCTCCGCACTCCATCCAGTAGTTGTCAAACCCTGCTATTAATATATCCTTGTTTGGGTCGTAGTTAAAGCGTCGTATAGCCTCTGAAACAGGAAAAGATGCTGGATCGGTTGTAAGCATAACACCATCAATTAACTTTTCATTTAAGAGGTATTCAACGAACAAGCCGCTGCATTCCCTAACTCTTATCGGCATTGACTTTTCTGCTTTAATATGTTCTGTGAATGTTGTATATGTATGTGCTGGCTTCATTGGTCTTATTCCGCAATCTTTACAGGCTTCTATATATCCTTCTGTACGTTTTTCAAGCCACTTGGGTATTGGGTGACACGACCAAATAGGCAGGATGTTTTTGCAGCCGCGGTTAAACATCTCCACTGTCAAGTCGTAAGTTCCCTGTTTGTGGTCATTATACACACGGTCAAACGCCTGCATGTCGTAGTTGGCGTCGTAACATACCACTGGGAGTCCGAATTCCTTTACTTCTTTTAAAAAATTATTGTAGTTTTCCTTTTTTAATCCATCATACTTAAAAGCAATCATACCAATTGTATTTTTAATCTGTTCGAGCATCTCTTTTGAGTTAGAGATATCAGGACAAATAAAGAAAACATGCAAGCCGTAGGCATGCAAGGCATCAATAATTCCCTGTTTCATACGTATTGGCGATAGGTCTGTTGATTGTTCCGGGATCATTGGCGAGAGTACTGCAACCGTTTTGTTTATGAGGTTTTGCTGCGAACCTCCTGCACGATTTATGACTCGTCCGCCTTTACCTCCAAGACATACAATTCGTCCCTGTGCCTCAAGCTGTTTCAAAGCAACACGAAGTGTTCCTCTTGTGCAGCCGGACAGTTTTGTAAGCGTAAGTTCTGTAGGCAGTTTTTCCTCGTCGGCATTGTTGTTTATCCAGTTTGTGACAAACTCTGTCGCAATATCAACCAAACTTTTTCCATCTTCTTGTGCTGCCATTTATGATTCCTGTATCTCTAAAATTAAGTGAATAAATCATGCAGTTTTTAATTTCTGCACAACTGTATCTAAAACATAAAGCTTATTGTACTACATATCTTATCGTTGTTCAACAAAAAAATAAAAGATTTTTTAGTAAGGTTAAAATGAGGTTAAGAGACAGATAAGAATTATGAATACTGAATGAGCTGGCGAAGCCAGCGGTGATAAGTTAATAGTTCTGATTTAAGAGTTAAGAATAGGTGAACGATTGTCACTACGCTATGCCACATTGCTGTCGCAATCCCGCAAAGTTGGATTCACTCTCGTTGGTCGTGTGGGAAAAGGTGCGATTCACCGTTAAATGCCGAGCTTTTCCTTCAAACTCGGCGTTCCCAGGAACGAGCGACTCTTACCTTGTTCTGTTGGATATTCCGTGTTGGCTGTTGGATATTGAAGAAAATGCTTGGTGCGAAGCGAGTTGCGAATTAAGAAGCCCCCTCCAGCCTTCTCTCTTAGGCCGTTTAGCTTTGCTCGCAACCTCTAAAGCTGGCTTTGCCAGCAGAGATAAGTGGGGGGTGGGAAGTTTTATTAGTTTCTGGGAACGTCGAGCTTGGAGGATAAACTCGGCTCTTATACTTCATATCAATATCAGGCTAACCTCAATTTGGATAGTTGATGTTTTCCGCAAATGATATTTCTGTATTAAAATTTTTTTACAAACTTTAATGCCGTTGTTATGTGTGATATTCTCAAATGTTATGTCTCGAACCATATGGGCGGCATCTGCACCTTGAATCATCGCATGTGTCATTGATGATTCAACATGGTAATTTGAAATTTTTACATCATCAATTTTTCCATATTCATTATCTGTTGTGTAATGCGAGTTGCCAATCCAGAGTCTGAAATCGCCATTTCTGACTCCCTCGATGTAAAAGTTGTTGTATCTAATGTTTCGAATCTGAATATGGTCAATTAAGCTTATGCTTATGGTAAACTGTGTTTTTCTGTTATTGTCTGCTGCATGTGCAACTTCAATGTTTTCGAATAAAACATTTTCAAGAATATCAGCCTGGGACGTATGACCAATTTCAACAGCATTTTCAGGTATGTCATTCCAAAGAACTAGATTTCTGAAAATTAGATTTTCGCTGATTAATCCCGCAGTTTTGCGTGTTTTGACAGCGATGTAGTCATCTGCACATTTAGAGCATTTAACACTTGAAACGCTGTAAAGAAAATGTTATACTTTTCCCATGAAAATTACAACAGAATTATTACATCGGCGGGCAATACATGCCCATTTGGAACGGGGACAAACACAAGAAACAGTTGCCCATAATTATGGTGTTCACCTAACAACATTTCAAAGATGGCTCTCGCATTACAGGAAGACTGGCAGCTATGCAGCTAAAACCAGAGGACACAAAAAGAGAAGTCTATCTGAAGAGCATATAAAACTTGTTGAAAAATACATTGATAAAAAAGCTGATATAACACTGGAGGAAATAAAGGAGAAGTTACCGGTATCGGTTTGCCTTATGACTATACATAGGGCAGTGAAACAACTTGGGTTTAACTATAAAAAAAACTCTACATGCGGAGGAACAAGAATGCGATGATGTAAAGAAAAAACGTCAAGAATGGCTTGAGCAATTGCTAGAACTAAGACCAGACAAACTGGTTTTCATCGATGAGTCTAGTGCAAAAACGAATATGACTCGTTTGCGAGGAAGGACAAAAGGAGGAAGTCGTTTGTTTGCTTATGCTTTACATGGACATTGGTGTACAACAACAATGATTAGTTCAATTCGTATTAATGGAGAAACCGCAGCCATGGAACTTGAAGGTCCACTAGATGGAGAAGCATTCCGTGAATATGTACAAAAAATATTACTACCGACACTTTTAGATGGCGATATAGTCGTATTAGATAATCTTCGAGTACACTATGACAAAACAGCCATTTCGATGATCGAAGATAAAGGAGCGTCAGTAAAGTTTCTACCTCCGTATAGCCCTGATTTTAATTCTATAGAAAAAATGTGGAGCAAAATCAAAGAGATGCTTCGCACCGGACAAATGCCCTTATTTTGAATTATAAAAATCATAAACAGTAAGCCCTACCTAAACCTTCATGTAGTTCGAGGATCATTTTGAGGCTCAATGAACGTTTTTAATTTTGCATTAAAAATCTTGTTCATCTTGTAAATCTCGTCAGAACTCCTTTTTGCGACCTTACATCATCATTCGTCTAGGGGATTTCAAAGGGGACTACTGTTTGGTTAGAGAGCGGGTACTTATTATGTTGCCAATAGAAAGTTCCTTTTAGACCTTGTGGAACATTTACAGTAATTGAAGTGTTGTCTATTTGAATTTCTATTTCTCCTTTTGGTGTTGGAACAGCTATTGTAGTTCCAACAAGGATATGAGCTTGTGGCTCGAAGCGAAATTTCGACCAACCTGGAGCGGTTGGTCGCAGTCCAAGACAATCTCCAGAGAGTAGGGCGACTGGTCCGGAACTCCAGGCGTGACAAAGACTTTTTCCGAATGGACGACCATAGAACTCAAATTGCTTTACCCCTTTTTCCAGAGGATTATAACCTTCCCAAAAACTGGTTGCACCGGCATCTAACATTCCACCCCAGTATGATTTGACTATTGCAAGAGCTTCATTAACTAGTCCGCAGTGACAGAGTGATCGAATTTCAAGGCTGCGCATGTAGGGAGTTCCTACTGCTGGAGGTCCATCGTCTCTAAACAGAATGTTTTTTGCAATACTATTTGCCTTTTCTCTTGTTGCACAGTCAGAAAGTATAGCAAATAAATTTGTAGGACGACTGACAGATTTTCCCTGTTTCCCATCTTGAAATGTATCTACATAGGCACAGAAATCCTTATTCCAAAAACTTCTGTTACATGCCTCTCGCAATTTTTCTGTACGCACTTCTAATGCATTACCAATTTCCGGCATTTCACAAAATGCATAGATATCCCGTGCAGCCTCCAAAGCCATGAGATAGAGCATCTGCACTGGTGCACAATAGCCATCTTTTTCAACAGGGCTCCAATCAATAAATATCCACTGGCATTTGTCACTGGAAATAAATTCATTATCATCTGTGCGACTTTCAAGAGCATTTAGTAATCTTCTTAAAAGTGGAAGCATTTTTTGCAGGAATATCATATCACCACCATAGAGCGTGGCATCTCGCAGAGCTATTATCCAAAAAAGTGAATAGTCTATTATAGTGTTGAAATCCTGTGTTTCTGGACTATCACCATAAAGTGCCAGAAGCGTTCTCTGTACAATTGGTTGATCTGCAAAAACATATTGATTAGCAAGACCTGCCAGATATAAATCTCCTACCCACGGTAAGCGATCTCGCTTAAGGCCGTCGACAAAAAGATCCATCATGCATAGGTGCAAGGTGTAGGCAGAGTGCATCCAGATTGTATTTAGTCGCTCATCAGAAGATTTAAATGCACCACGATACTGAACTGGATAGACTTTGCTTATCAATCTCACACGATTGGAAGATATTTTCTCGCCACCAGTAATTTTGATATAACGAAGAGCCAAATGGTTTGAGGAGGTGGTATCACCGTTTGCAGTTAGTTCAAGATCAAAAGAAACCTGTTCTTTATAACAAACATTATTCCTCTGAGTCTCTTCAATGCTCTCTCCTACACTGATGTCTAAATTTGTGCAGTCTGTTCCTAAAATCAAAAGACGTCCTATCACTTCTCGTCCAAAGTCAAAAATGTCACCACTGCGGCTCTGACATGTCACCTCAGCTTCGGGAAGAGATTCTAAATGTGGAAATATGCCGCTATCTAAAACTTTGTAGACGTCTGGTGCTGACCATTGATTATCGTCTGAACTAATCTCCCAAGATGAGTTGGTTTCCAGATGCTCAGAAGAAATCATAAAAGTTGGTGGTTCATCCATGCTATGAACCCGAATGTTTATGTTGTTTATGCCACAAGTCAAGTGTGGTAACAAATCAATGGTTGTCTCAATAAATGCTTCATCGGCTGTTAGGCGCAAGGTCGATTGACCATTCACCGTAAGTGAAATTAAACCACATGCAACACATTTTATCTTGAAACTATTTGGTAATTCATTAATATCAAAGCTATATCGGGCATACAGAGGCGTATGATAGGAACGAAAGCTCCCTGGATGACCAATGTTGATGCAACTGGAGAACGCATCTAAGCGTTGTTTGCGCAATAACCAAGATTCGAGTGCTCCAAATTCATATAACCAGCAAGCACCTGTTCTTTCGGCAAAAAGACTTAGTCCGCGTGCATCTGGGTATACCTTGCTATCAGAGTAAAATGGATCAATAATACTGCAATTCTTTTCATTCATTAATTCGTTCAAGTTTCTTCCTTGTTTTGGCTGTGTAGCATATTTAGGGCATCCTGTTTAATTCATAAAACGCATATTAAGAATACTTTATAAAATACAATCAACATATATCTGCAATCCCGCAGAGCGGGACTAACAAAACTAGGAGCTTTTTTTGGCTAAAAAGCTTGCAGATGACTTAATATTAAAAGTTTATTCATTTTATGAATTTATAATGCAATATCACGCATCTTTTTGCACTGCAATGAGTTACCTTTAGCGAGCTAAAGGCGAAATCATCTTAGCACAAAAATATACGCAATCTTGCATTAAACAGTGAACCCTACTTATATATCTAAATATTGTCAAGAAAAGAATTAGGTTCTTCATGGTGAATTCTTCTTGCGCCTTTACACCGTTTGCATCTTTTGCGTTAAACCTTGCTTTTTCAGAGGGTGAAGATGTGTATGGTGGCGGTGGTTGAGGTGTTTTGTCATGATCAGACTTTACATAAAAGTAGTTGGCAAAGCAACTCAAAAAGATTAATACAAAAGAAACCTTAATTTTTCGGTTGGTCACAGCTTTGACAGCATATTCGTCGGTCACCGACCGACGCTACAGCCGTTGATTTTACAATAAACCATTAAACTGCACATTTCATACTGTAGCGGCGGTCGTTGACCGCCTAAAAATATTTTTATATTTGTCACCTACTGTGTGTCCTGCGTAGCCAAAGAGCGAAGCATGGAATGTTGTTATAAAACAATGCTTGGTTTGCTGATTTTATTAAGCAAACGCACGTTTTTACCTCCAAACGAAAAACTAAGGATTTATCACCTAAAAAGATATTGAATTCAAAACAAAGTTTTGTTTTATAATTTGAAAAGCACTTTTAATTAGCTTTTTTTCTGATTTTTGCATTGTTTTTGAAGAAATAGCAAAACAGTTATGTTTCACAGCTGTTTTGTTATATGTTTTATTTGCTAAATTGTATATCATTGCACTCGTTTAATTGTTTAAAGAAATACTATTTTGAGATAGCTATTGTTGTTTGTCTCATAATATAAAAAAATTAGGAGTCTGAAATGAATCAGGAATTATTTGATTCAATCTGTCGTGGCAGAAAGAATGATGTTGAGAAGTTAGTTAATGAAATGGTAGCAGAGGGTGTTAATGTTGAAGAAATTTTAATGGAGTCAATGGTTCCAGCTATGCGTGATATAGGCGAAAAGTTTGCGCGTAATGAAGTGTATGTTCCTGAAATGCTTATTGCTGCAAGAGCTATGCAGGCAGGTCTGGACATTCTTGACCCACTGTTGACAAAGGGTGGACATAAGCCTTTAGCAACAGTTGCTATTGCTACTGTTAAAGGTGACTTGCATGACATCGGTAAGAACCTTGTTGCTATGATGCTTAAAGGTGCTGGATTTGAAGTGATTGACCTTGGCGTTGATTGCACCGTTGAAAAATTCTAGGATGCTGTTGATAATAAAGGTGCAACTGTTGTGATGTTAAGTGCTCTTTTGACAACAACTATGTCTTATATGAAAGTTGTTGCAGAACATTTTGCATCAAATGATAATGTTAAAGTTTTCATTGGTGGTGCTCCAATCACACAGCAATATTCAGATGAAATTGGTGCTGATGGTTACAGCGAAGATGCACATGGTGCGGTTGTTCTTGTTGAAAGTAAGCTTGGTTTAGCTAAATCTGCTTAGAGCATCCTGTTTAATTCATAAAAATGGTGTTGTTACTGCTTTATAAAGTATAACAAACTTTTATCTGCAATCCCGCAGAGCGGGACTAGCAAAACTAGGGGCTGTTTTTGTTTAAAAAACGTGTAGCTGACTTATCATTTTATGAATCTGTAATGCAATATCACGCATCTTTTTGCACTGCAATGAGTTATCCCGCAGAGCGTGATCCCGCAAGGCGGGACCGCGAGCTAAAGGCGAAATCATCTTAGCACAAAAATATACGCAATCTTGCATTAAACAGTAAGCTCTGCTTAATCTCACCAAAGAAATGCAAAAAAAACACTGTTCAGAGATGAACAGTGTTTTTTTTTGCTCTAATATGAAAATTTTCATTGATTAGCAGAACTTTTCTGACATAAACATTCCATATACAAGGAAATGTTGAATTTTCTTGTATTTCTTATAATTTATTTTGTTAGTCTTGGACCGAGATTGTCAGTTGGTTTCACAGGAACTTTTTCACTTTGGACAATACGAACTTGTCTAGGTTTATTCATTCGCTCTACGGTCATTATGAGTTCATCATTCTCTTTTAGTATTTTTTCCAAGTCATCAATGTTGTTTATAGGTTTTTCATTAATGGTCGTAATGATCTCATACGGTTTTATGCCGGCAACATCAGCTTTACTTCCTGGTTCAACTTTGGATACTATAACTCCAGGAGCATCTTCGTCCTTTTTCATGTATCTCAATACTTCAAATGTCAATTCTCTAGTGGTCAGCTCAAGCTTTTCACTTTTGTATTTTTTAGCAGCCTTGTAATGAACAGGGCTGTTCTCCACAATAAATTTTTTGCTAATGATTTTGCCATTGTCAAAAAAATCTGCGGTATACTCCTGGCCAACTCCAATTTTAGTGAGCAAAAGTGTAAAAGTATTCTCAATGCTTTGCCACGGTGTAGGCATCTGATTAAGGTATTCTACTGGAACACTGTTGTAGTTTGCCATAAGATTTTCATTCTGATAATAATTATAATCATCCAGCTCTATATCGAGAGGTTTTGGATTGTCTTTGACAAATAGTCGCAGCAGAATCATACCGGGTTGAATGCCAGCTTTTTCTGCAGGTGAACCGGGGTATACAAAGTTAATAAGCCCGCCTGTCTCGCCATTGTCAGTCTGTTCTGTTGCATTATTTGCTCTTGCCAAATCAGGACTTAATCCCTGGAGTTCCAATCCCATCCAGGCAATGCGTGCTGCATCTTCCTCGCTCATAGGCCTATTGTTTTTATCTATCTGAGATTTGGTATCTTCCATTAACGCAATTAGTGAATCTGTGCATATAGTAATGTCATCATCATTTGCCCAACGGTCGAAACCAGCCTGCTCTTTTATTGTCATTGGTAATGCAACCAACCTGTTTTCAAGATCAAATACAAAACAGTCTTCTGTTTTTCCTTTTACTCTTGGGTATAGCTTGTTTAAATATCCAAACTTAGCATCAGCAATTCTGCAATGCCAGAAGTGGTTGATGCGCTCTTTTCCTGTAACTTTTAAGGATGCCCTAAGCATTAATTTGTTAAAGTCTTTTCGAATGTCACCGTCGTTAATGTCAACAACTGTTTGAAATGATTTTTCTGTTTCTACAATCATGATGCCATAATCTTTTAGATTATGCTTGAAATTAGCCATGATAGGTTTGTTGTTTTCATCAAATATTGTTACCTTTTCAAGTCGGGCTGTTACTTTTGGTGGCAGAGATGTCAAAATCCATACTTGATTGGAGCTTATTACCATTCCCAAACAGTCAAGTTCTGTTTTTGTGTCATTATCTCTGTTATAGTTGTATCTGCCACGACTTTTGTCAGCTTCAGGACTGCGGAAGTTAAGTAAGACTCTTGGCATGACCTTTGCAACATATTGTTTGAGATTATTGAGCATTTCATCCATCTGCTCCATGCTGATAGTCTCCAACTCTAATGGTGATCCCTTCCAGCTGTCATCCATGGGGAGAATACCATTCATCGATATGCCAACTGGAGTGCCGTCAGACCCAACTATAACCGTTTGTTCTTCCGGGAGGTAAACTGAAGAAGAAAATTCATCAACACTAACCATAGTGCCAAGTGGATAAAATGCCATTGTCCATCTTGCTTTTTTGGGAGTATAGGTGAGAGCATACAGTGGCTCTGTTTTGCTTTCGTCAAACTTTAGCGGAATAGTTCCTTCAATAGGTGCCTCAAGTTTCAAAAAGACAGCATTTTCATCAATTGCATAAGATATAATTGAGGCATTTGTACTTTCATCATTTTTTCTAATGACTATTGATTTTAGAAATCGTTTTTGTACTCCGATATCAGTTGCAATAACTACATTGTTTGAAACCAGAAAACCAGAAGTTTCTAGAGGTCTCTTTTCAAGAATTGTTTGTTGACCTGAGTTCTCAAAGTGTTCGTTCCCGCATCCTGGACATATGTATGATGTCTGAACGCTGACAGGAGCATCACCTTCCTCGTATTGCAGGTGATATTCAACAATAACTACACTTTGTGAAAGTGTTTCTATAATTTCTTTTTGAGCTTGTAGTGTTAATTTTGTTTCTTTCTCTTCTGCTATCACTGGCAACACAAAAAATGCCATAGTCAATATTGAACCAATTAAGTTTTTCATCTTTTTCCCTTTCATTTTTTTAACTTACGCACTTACGCATTTGCGCCCTTGCAACTTCCAATTATTCTTTGTTATAGTCCTGTGATATATTCAAAACAAGTTGCCGTCTTGCACCATTTCTTAAAATAACAAATAAAATTCTAGGATTTTCATCAATATTATCTAATGATTCCTGATAGCAAGTTTTAATATCTTTTATTGAAGTGATATCTTTGCCATTAATTTTCGAGATGATGTCATTTCTGTTAAATCCCGCATTTCCCGCATTACCAGGACGTTTAATGCTGTATATGAATATTCCAGTTTTTTTATGAAAATATAAACTTGGATTATCAAATTGATTGATGTTTTTAACAGTCATATCCCACCGCTCAGCATCAAAATCTTTGCCCTCAACATCGCCTTTCTCGCGTGGTATGAGGCTGATTATCAATTCTTTGTTATCTCTTAAAACAAGTAATTCAGCCGGTATGTTGACTGGTAGCAGTCCTAGTTTGCGTCTAATTGCCGGAAGGCTCTCTTCTGTTATGCCATTAATTGGGACATCGTTTATCTTAATGATTCTGTCACCATTCTGTATTCCAACAAGTTTTGCAGGACTGCTTTTTTCTGTGCTTGAAACGATAACCCCGTTTGTGCCTCCAAAATACATATCTCTATCGAAATCATTTATGGATTGGACCTCTATGCCAGTCCATGACCATTTGATGCTGCCATGTTCTCGAAGTCTCGGCAAAATTTCCTTGATTGTAGTAGAAGGAACGGCAAAAGCCATATTACCACCATACATAATACCAAGAGTATTAATTCCCACAACTTCACCATCAGTGTTGACCAATGGACCTCCAGAGTTTCCAGGGTTAATTGATGCATCTGTCTGTAGCCATAGGCTGTATTGACTTAACCGTTCTAGATATCTGCTCGTGCATGATATAATACCAATTGATACAGAGCGTGTTAATCCAAAGGGGGCTCCCATAGCAATAACAAAATCACCCTCACCCAGCTTGTCTGAATTTCCTAGAGATGAGTATGGCAAACCATCTTTTCCTTCATAATCCAGCTTGATGAGAGCCAAGTCAATATCTTTGTCCTTGCCAACCAGTTTTGCTGTGAAATGCTGTCCATTAAAAAGCAGGCATCTAATTTCTGTTGCCTTGTCAATCACATGCCAGTTTGTTAAAATTTCACCATCAGCACTAATCAAAACCCCACTGCCTGAAACCTGATGAGCTGCTTTTTCTCCTTTTTCGTATGAATCACGTACACATTTGATATAGACAACCGATGGAAATACCTTGTCTTTTGACTGTTTGATAACATTTCTAAAGTCTAAGACTTCAATGCCAGTTTCATTGGCAACAGAAGATATTGAACTTATTAAAAATGCAGCTAAGAGTAATGCGGATTTGTATACTGTTCTCATAGTGACTTATCTTTCATTTTTTATATGTATGGCGAGATGAGTTTGCTTTTGCATGTCTTATATGTAAATTATTTTATGTTATCAATAAAACAACACATTAATAAATAACAATGCTAGCATACAAAATTAAACCTAAAACAGTCAAGAAAAAATCATGTTAATCTTTTTTAACCTTAATTTTTCGGTTGAACGTAGTTATGACAACGAGGATCCCGCTCTGCGGGATCGCTCCCAGCATGCAAATAACCGTTGTCTTGGAAAACGGGAGCGGCCCTCGAGCTTGCGAGAGAGGCTTTAACCACTAAAAAGAAACAATAGGGTGAAGCAATGAACGTAGTGAATGGCCTATTCCTCATTGCCATAAAATAATATTTTTCATATTTATCACCCGCTGTGTCCTGCGTTGCCAAAGAGCGAAGCATGGAATTGGTGATAAGACAATGTGTTT
>JAQICX010000184.1 GCA_027858345.1 Kiritimatiellia bacterium
AATGTTGAAGTCACTGAATTTGTTGACCAAACAGTTTCATCATTTTGTTTAACAGATACATCGTAGCTGGTTGCATTAGCAACATCACTCCAACCAAAAACATAAGAATCATGAGAAGAACTTACCGCATAACATGACAACAGTGGATTTACACCAAGAAGCAGATCGATTCTGTTAATGACACCATTACCGTTTTGATCACCACTATGAGTATTGAAAACCCCATTGTCAATGGAATCAAAATGCACAAGTTCGAGAACATCGAGGAGTCCATCATTGTCAGCATCTGTAGTATTTTCAATAAAAGGCTCTGGATCGGAACTGTCGGGAATGCCGTCACCATCACTATCATAGTTTGTAGCATCCAATCTTAAACCTGTTGCAGGATCAATAGTGTAGTACTCATCGTTATCCGAGATACCATCATGGTCTGAATCGTCTGTTTCATTGGCAACATATGGATCTGTTCCATAATAGATTTCAACAATATCATAAATTCCATCACCATCAGTATCAATTGTAGGATCAGGAACATCTGTTGTATATCTTAATCCATCAACAAGATTGCTGAAATTATTATGGAAATATGTTTCGCCCTCGTCACCATACTGTCCGCCGATAACGAAATCATTTGTGAAACCAACGATATTTGTAGGGAAATAGTAGCGATATGTAAAGTCGCCATTATAGAAAAGTTCAACCTGACATGAGAATTTATTAGTTATATTTCTTCCTAAATAAAAGCTGCTCCATGTGAAGAGCATTGAGTTTGTGTCTGTCGGAGCATACCAGAAACAACTGTTTGTATCAGAATGTATTATAGATAGCGAACTGTGAAATGGAGCAAGAAAATCAATTCCCGTTCCATCAGGCAGACCGTGAGCTTCAGAGGAGCTTTTTGGTACATCAAAAGATAGTGTTCCCGAACTTGAAACATATACTCCATCAACAAGATTGCTTCCATAAACAAATGCCCAGTTGGTTGCAGGCACCCAAAAGCTGTCTTCGGCTACTCCGTAATTCTGCCAACGTGCATATTTCACATGATTTGTCGGAGGGTTGAGCCATACAAATGCTGTGTTGGTCACAACTCTTGTGAAAATATTGCTTGTTGAATCATAGAAATCTCTATTCATATCCAATAGATCATCACCCATGGAAATATCTTTAGAGCTATCATTTACTTTGCTGTCTGAAAAAGTTCTTTCAATAATGACTTCACTCGCCATAGGAGTGCTTTCTGTTCCTGGAGGGGGAGCTGTAGGCTCGGCAGGAGGCTTAACTGCAGCAAAAACAGTCATCACAGCAATAAATATTAGTGCAAAAGATTTGATAGAAAAGTGCAGGCTTTTCCATTGATTCCAAAGATTACCGCAGCATTCTTTAAACCATTCTGTACGGATTAGAAACAAAACACTCAAACTTAAATATACAACTATTAATAATACACAAAACATTTTGTTTCCTTTTTTTTCAGTTAATTGCTTTTTATGTCGGCGAGGACGCCAACCCTCCCGAACCACAGTTTAACGTTGGGTTGGCAAAACAACGGGAGGGACAGCGTCCCCGCTGTCCTAAAATTAATATTGATTCACACTCAACGGAGGGTCGGAGGGTTCTATCTAACTATCCAACCGTCTAACCGTCTACCGTGTCCTGCATAGCGAAGCGACGCATGGAACTATTGAACAATAATCACCGTCTTATCACCACTAAAACTAACTTTTATATTCTCTGCCTCTGTATTATCACCTCTGGTGACAACCTTCAACAAATCCCATTCAGTCGGCTTTAACCACTCAACAAAGTTACTCACTGCAACGCCATCAAATGCGAAACTCACCCCACCATCTTTGAAATCCATTGAATATAAATTGTTTTCAGGGTCGACCCTAAGAAAACCTGAAAGAGTTCTTTCGCCAGCCACAAAATTAGTAACAGGAGAATAATAGAACTCCTTTAATCCCTTAGGACGCAAAAACCACTTTCCACAATCCCAGCCAACAATTAAATCTGTTTCCTCATGTGTCAGATTAGGAGTATTCCCAGATATGTCTCCAGGCACTGCCTGGCCAAATGCAATTTCAACATTATTTGAAAGGGTGGCATTAAAAGTAAGATAAAATTTAAAAGTCTTAGACTGCTTGTCAAAAACTTCAGGAATAACAGCACTAACAGATGCCTCATTGTCTACAAACGCAGAAACAGGCATTTGCGGAACATCAACAACCACAGCAAACATTTGACACACAAGAACTAACACAAATCCAACAACAAAAATCTTTTTCATAAAAACACCTTTTATTAATTTGTTTGAATAATGATAACACAAAATCAAATATTATCAAGGCTTTATTCACAAAAAAAAAAATTTGCGGTTAACTTTCCTTAATATGGAATATCTATCTTAGATTGGCAAACTAGAATTTCTCCGCTGGCGAAGCCAGTTCTCAACCTTAATCTTAATCTTATCAACCTCTAACATGAAACGCAGCATGTGCATTTTTAAACTTGTTTGTATCCACGTGGGTATAGATTTGAGTAGTAGAAATGTCTGCGTGTCCAAGCATCTCCTGAATCACACGAAGATCCCCACCCTGTGACAAAAGATGACTGGCAAATGAGTGTCGTAATGTATGTGGTGATATATTCTTTCTGATATCAGCCTGCAATGCATAATGTTTAATCAGCTGCCAAATTCTCTGACGAGATAGAGGTCGACCAGTTCGAGTCAGGAATACATATGATTTGCTTGAATCCTTGAGAAGCTTTGGTCGAGCATTTTCCATATAGTTTTGAAGAATTGCTCTCGCCTTTTCGCCATACGGAACAATTCGTTCTTTACTTCCTTTACCAATGCACCGAACACAACAATCCTCTGATAAAATATTGTCCAGTTTCAAATTTACAAGTTCTGAAACACGCAGTCCTGTTGAGTATATAAGTTCAAAGATTGCTTTATCTCGTAAAGATAGCGCATCATCGCCAGAAACTGCGTTAATAAGTCTTTCAACTTCATCGAGTGTCAGAAAATCGGGTAAAACTCTTGCAATCTTAGGAAAGTCCATAATATCTGTAATGTTGTTAGATATCATATTATTTTTTGCCAGGTAAGAGAAGAACAGGCGAATTGCCACCAGTCGACGCGAAATTGTTGTATCCTTCATTCCTTTTTCACGTTGAGAAAGAAGATAATCTAAGACATCGTCACGAGAAACATCATTTAGAGATTTTATGGATTTAGAAGACAGAAAATTGACAAATGAAACCAAATCCTGCTCATAGGCCTCAAGGGTATTCATAGACAACCCTAGTTCGAAGGATATATAATCCAGAAAGATTGTGATATTTTCATTCACTTTTCCTTATTCTCTTTTCTTCTTATAGCAAAGAATTCCTGAATGATACCTTTGCATCCATCTTCACAGACTCCTGTAACAATTTTTGTGCGATGATTTAAACTGTCGTTATCCAGAATGTTAAAAACTGTATTTCCGCCACGTTTAGGATCTGAAAGTCCCCAGACAACGGTGTCAATGCGAGCCAAGACAATTGCACCGGCACACATTGAACATGGCTCTTTAGTCACATACATAACTGTGTTAGTCAATCGCCAATTTTCAAGAGCATTAGCAGCCTGCGTGATTGCAATAATTTCCGCATGGGCAGTTGGATCTTTCAACAATTCAACTTGATTGTACGCCTGTCCAATCACTCTTGGTAGAGCCTTTGGATCTTCAGGATACTGGACAATAACGCAACCAACAGGTATCTCTCCTGCATCAAAAGCAATCATTGCCTGACGCATAGCTTTCTGCATATATATTTCGTGATTTTTCTTAGTCATATCTTAATTCTTTCTTTATTCATACGTAATAAGTGATACGTTGCTTGATTGTCGTTTGGCGTTGTTCTTTTTAGCTGACGTAGTCAGCACATTGCTCCCATAAGTCACATATCTCCCATTTTCTAGATGGGACTGACGGGACCAATGGGACGGATGTGGCGACTATGTCACCATGGAACGCAGCGAACACCACTATTTTTAATTTTAATTATGGCTCTTTCACGGTTTCCGTGGGTCATGCCTTTTTGTTCGCCCCCTTCAGGGTTGTCTTATGTTATTATAACTAACCCCGTATTGCATACGAGGCTACTCAAGTTCAACTGCTTCGCAGTTGCTAATGACCACAAAGTGGTCTAATATTAATAGCCCCGTATGAAATACGGGTATAAATGTTAAGCATTACATAACGACTACAACGTAGTCGAACATTTATTATCCGTGTTCATCCGTGTCAATCCGTGGCTAAGATTTACTAATTGAATGTTTTAGCACGCTAGCGCTGCCAGCCTGATAAACATCAGATCGCCTAGGTCTACATCGGTATTTTCTGCAATAATATCACATTTGGCCTTCAAAAGAAAATATATATTATAATCACCATCGCAACAACTCTCAAAATTCCCTTGTCCCTTACTAATTACGATATCTGAAGAGAAAAACTCTTCTTTAAACTCCTTACTGCAATTATTCCAATTCACACCAATATCATCGCTGCCAGTCTCAATCACCCTATCAACGCAATCAACCATTCCAACATATTCAGCATCTTCCATTGTTGCATCATTTATGATGGGGCCAGACTTTACACAGAAGACAACTTCATCAACAATCTTCTTAAGTTCCTTCACAAGCAACATATCAAAAACAATTTCTCCAGCATTATCACCTAGAACCAGAACTTTCTTTGCACTTTGTAAATCTTCTTTCAATTGATCCAAGTGACTTCTCTTAAATGGCATATCCAAAAACTTCTTAATATCATCATCCAAATCGTATTGTTGGGCAATTCCACAATCAATCACATTGCCGGCAGCTGCGGCATGCAAAGCAACCGACAGAGGATCAGTTGAGTTTGCAATGCACTCTTCAATAAATGGCAATTCCTTGAGTGCAATATCATTCGTAAGTCTCTTTTCTGCTGCGTATGGATCTTTTTTGCCGGTAACTTCTTCACAAATTCTATAGGCATTCTTTGAAAGGATTGTTGGTGCATCGTTAAGATCAAACTCCCCTGCTATCTCGGTCAGTCGACGAATAATCTCCAATCGCTCTTCTAAATTATCTGTTGCACATTTTGCCGTATTAAAAGCCTGTTTAAACACACAGTTTATACAAGCTGTCTCCGATTTCATCATGATTTAAATTTCCTTAAAAAAAGTTCATAGTACATAGTGTACAGTACATAGTATTACGTTAGATGTTTGGCGTCACTCGTTATTCGTCAAGTCTTAAACCACATTCATTGTAATGCAGCAAATAACAAAAAATAGAGAACTATATAAGGGGAATGTAACAAATTCAGATATAATATAAAAGCTAAATTAACATAAGTTGCCGAGGAAATATGTCAATTTCTGGGACGCTTATAAGGCTGAGGTTACGCTAAAAGGTCTCAAACATGCATAGAAAATCACACCACTTGCACCAAATTATTATTTTTTGTCTGCTAGTGAATTAAGTTAATTCAAAAGTTCGCAAATCACAAATTGCTCCTATTATGACCTTGGTTTTTCATTTGGAGATAAAAAACTGTGTTTGATCCTATGAAATTAGCAGAAAACATATTGTTTTGTCACCCGTTGGGTTACCTATGCCTGCGGGACAAGTAAATATGAAAAAAATATTTAAAAGGCGGGGTCACCAGTCTTCGCCCAGCTATTAACAATATAATAAATCTTGTTAGTAGCTGGGCTACGCCCGACACAGCGGACTTTGAAGGAAAACCCTACAAAACACCTTTCAATAAATGACTTAGATTGGGGTGCAGCATCCGCAACTGTAGGGTCGGGGTGCTTCACCCCGCCGGAAAGGGCATTTAACCGAAAAATTAAGGACCGGGACTAGCAGAGCTAGAAGACTATTGCTTTTTCTATAAAAGCAATAGAACAAAAGTTTAAATGGCGATGCATAATCTTAGAGCAAAGCTATTTTCGTGTTTTTTCGTGCCTTTCGTGGTTAAAAATCTTCTTTCTTTGCATTCTTTGTGCCTTCGTGCGAGAATCTCTTTTGGTTGCCTGCCTGTTCGTGTACTCACGCAGACAGGCGACTTGACCACCCTAAGCTTTTATTGTTTTTATCCATTTTGAATTTACAGCCATTTTTTTCCGCGCCCATGGGACGCGGCTACAGGGCTCATTCAACAATCAACGGTTAAACTGCAATTTTTCAAGCTGTAGCCGAGTCGCTTCGGCTCGGAAGCTTATGGGATGGTTCCTAAACTAATAACTACAAGCGAGCAACCAATCATCTTGCGTAGCACTAACCGATAAACCACCCTCTTTATCCGTGTTCATCCGTGTCGATCCGTGGCTAAAATTTTTTTCCACAGAAACCTTGACAGAGCCACTTTTTATAATTCATCATCAATAAGCGTGAGACTTGATATCACCTTTCCATTTTTCTTGTTTATTATAAAAATATTTTTCTCAGAATATTCATCAATATTAATTTCCAAATTTCCCTGATAAAAATTTGATTTAGAAGTCAAATTTGTATAGATATTATCAAGAATAGTTTTTTCTTCTTTTGATAACGGGATAGCTTCTGAGATTGCAGTCTTCATCTTATTGCCATTTTTTGCTTTAATAATATTTCCCTGATTTCTAAAGAGCAATAATTTTTCTACAAATGCTTCAGATGTTTTCTGGTCTCCATCCTCGGTCGCCAATGCCATCAGAACATTTTTGTCTACTGTATTTATATTGACCTTACCATTGCCATAAATGGTTATAGAATCTCTTATGCTATCAAAAATTTCACTATTCATTTCTGGAATATAGAGCAGTTCGTATACTGTCTGGAACGAATTACTATAGTTTATCATATTATCAATTCGAGCTTGCTCTATACCTGCTGCAACAATATATGCATCCTGCGTATCTAATCCGGCTGAGTTTTCTAAGAGCCTAACTAATACACCAAATGTAGCCTTACGAACATTTAGCTTTCTTTCTTCATCAATAAAGCCAAAGTTTGTAACCGAAGTATCTGAAATTTTTCCAATTATTGCCCATGAACTATTTTCGTCATAATCACCAGTAAACAGCTCTGGACTATCTGCCCAAACGTCATCAACAGAATCATACTCATTGGAATCCGTCATCAAAACATATCCCGAAAAAACTTGTACACTTTTGGTAATCATCTTGGACTTAAACATATCACTTTTTCTATCAATGATTTTGATTCTCATTCCAATTATTGAAAGTGATGCTGTCAGTAGAATTGCAAGTGTTGCAATTACGCCAAGAATCATTAAAAGAGCTGCACCTTGATTGTTTCTTACAGTATTCATCGAATATCAATACTCCTTAAGATTGGCTCATCTTCATTTTCAAGATTGTCACTAAAACTAAATTTTATTATTCTAGGCATATTTGTAGCTGTGATCTCCGGCTCCAGCCATTCAAACTCTTTTGTGCTTCTATTATAAATCAGATATGAAAAAGTTAAGTTTTCAACATACAACTCTTTGGTATTAAGAACTTGTACTTCACTATCTTCACTCCTTGGAAAAACTGTTTTTGTGTATGATAACTGATTGTTGCTGGAATCATATATGTATTCAACTGTGGCAATTTGAATCATGTCATCAATATTAACAAATCTACAGAATCTTAATTCAGTTGATGTGCCTTTAAATGAATTAAAGATATTTTTATCCGCAGTAGCATTTAAATCATTACGAAGAAGCATTTCCAAAACTTCCGGAGGTGATTTTTTGACCTGGAGCTGTAAAACTCTGTGCCAGATTTTAATACCAGAGACTAACCCAGCGGTCACAACACCTAGAATAATAGATGCAATACATACCGCAATCAATACTTCTATAAGTGTGAAACCATATCTATGTTTTGTCACACTCATGGCTCAACCTCCTTTGGTAAATAGATTTTTGTTGAGCAGGAATAAGGTTGGTCACTATCTGTTTTCTTTACAGTAACATTGAGATTATAAAGATTGCCATCGTTTTCAATCTGATAGTCATCAAAATCATCAAATTCCATAAGAGAAAGCTCCATTTGATAAGAATATGCTTCATATGGCGCTGCAAATTGACTTTCTAATGGAGGCAACTCAAAGTTGTTTGTCATTATTTGAATTGTTAAATCATTATAAACTCTATTAATTAAAACATTGGTAACATTTTTTTCAGAGAGAGTTGAGATTGTTTGAACGCAAAACTGGTAGGATCTAAAAATAATAGAGAATCCAACAGTCAGGATAACCATTGCAACAAGTATTTCAATTAATGTAAATGCTTTTTTATTATTATTCATAACCTAAATCAGTTTGTTAACGGCTTCAACCAAAAGATTCTGCTGAATTGGTTTGGATAAAAACATCTTGTCAATTTTTTCGCCAAACTGTTTTTCAAGGTCATTTTTTGTGAATCCACTAATAAAAATGACAGGAATGTCTGGTTTGATTTCTAACATTTTTTTGTAAAGTTCAACACCATTTATGTTATTCATTACACAGTCAATAATGACAAGGTCTATATCCTTTGAGAAGCTACTGAACAAATCTAAAGCTGAATTACAATTTGTGGTCTCAAATATGACATAGTCATTGTTAAGATATTTTTTTATTATGTCAATTGACATCTGGTAATCATCAACAACTAAAATGGTCTTTGAATCTGACTTCTGTTTTATTGTTTCGCTGATTTCCAGATTTGTTTTTTTATCCAACAAATCATATATAGGGAAATATATATCAAATTTTGATCCTTCAAAGTTTGGATAAGAATAAACTTTTATAAAACCATTACTAGCTTTTACGCAGTTGTAAACAGTAGATAAGCCAAGTCCTCTACCTTCACCAACATCCTTTGTTGTAAAGAATGGGTCAAAAATCAATGGTTTAATACCTCGTTCTATACCTGAACCATTATCTTGTACTGAAACAACAATATACTTCCCAATATTAAGATTCAAACCATATCTGGTGATACTCTGTTCAACAACTTGACTAAACGCTTTAATCCTGATTTTTCCGTTTTTATCAATTGCATCAAGAGAGTTGTCAATAAGTTTTGATAAAAGTTGATCTAGTTTATTGGGATCTGCATATATACGCTCTTCACCTACATTAAGGTCTAGTGATAAATCAATTTTTAGTTCTTTGAGCTTTCTGTCTATCGAACTTACATAATTGCTTAAAGCATCTGCAACAACTAACGGGAATGGTCTGTTAATGTCATCTTTGCTAAATGTTAACAACTGTTCAACCAGTGCTTCCGCTTGTGCTGCACCTTGCAAGACATGCTGCAAATTGAGATACTCTTCAGAATCTTCCTGAACATCCAACATTGCCAAATCAGTAAAGCCATGTATAACTTGGAGAATATTATTGAAGTCATGAGCCATCCCTCCTGCCAGACGACTAATTGTCTCCATTTTCTGGCTCTCTCTATACAGTTCATTTAGTCTTTTACGCTCTGTAATATCTCGTTGCAGACCAATAAACTTATATGGCTTGTTTTCAGAATCATACTCAAATGTATATGCCAGAAGCTCATACCATATCTTTTTTTCTTTATCTCTAAATTGAACATAACACTCTGATGTCTTATTATTTATGTAATCACTGATAGCAATACTGACTCTTTGCACATCCTTGCTACACATGTTTTCAAAAAAATCTTCCAAAGTTTGAATATTATCATCTTCTGAATTGTCATTATTTATTATAAATTTAAAAATTCCATCCTGAAGATTCCACATCCATATTTTAATGGAAGCAAACTTCATTAGTGTCGCCACAATCTGATTTTCTTCTTGATAAAGGTTCTCATTCTCAACTTCTTTGGTCACATCCAGAAGAATTCCAAAAACTTTAGGCTGGCTATTCTTATAGTCAATATGTCTACTGCTTTTTGAAATACATTTAAACCAGATATATTCACCATTATTTTTCTTAAATCTAAACTTTATATTATGAATGTTAACAGAAGTATTTAAACAGTTTTCAAAACAAGTCGTTACTTGATGTACATCCTCCTTGTGAACTCGCCTCGTAAATGAATCAACAGAACTCTCAAAAAGCTCAGGTTCATAACCTGTTAAAACATAAAACGAATCGGAAAAAACCATCTCACCATTATTAACAAACCACTCCCACATAATCACACCGGAGTTTACTGTTGATGATTTAGATATCTCCAACTGCTCAATAAGTTTCCTTTTCTCTTTAATAAATTTGCAATGAACAAATACAACAATGGCAACAAGAATGGCAAATAAGACGAACATTATAATCCATGTTATTTTAAACACTGATTCTCCTACAGAACTAAGAGCAAGCATTGGAGAAGAAATATTACTTGCACGAACTCCTATGAAAGGAAATAAAACCCAAAATATAAATGTTATAATTGTTTTTCTCATTATCTTCACTGCCATAATATTTTAAGAATTGATAACCAATTCTACCTTCTCTAAAAAAATCTTTCGACTAAAAGGTTTGAGCAAAAAATTAACATCAGCCCCCCCCCTTATTTCATCAAGCATCTTATGACTGTAACCTGTAAAATATAAAATTTTATTTTTCAAACACTCTTTTTGTGCAACTATTTTTCGATATGCTTCAATACCGCCCATATTAGGCATTACAACATCAAATACCAGCAAATCTATTTCATCCTTGTGTTTACTGAAAATTTCACAAGCTTGAACCCCATCAACAGCTTGAAACACATTAAAACCTGCCTTTATTAACGTTTTTGCAGTTAGTTTTCTTACAAGAACATCATCTTCCGCCAACAATACTGTTTTTCTTCTTATAGCATTCATTATTTATTTACCAAGCAGTGTTTATTTATAATATACAATCAATTTCAAAAGATTATATAACTAGAACCCAAACTATACAAGATAAAAATTCAACAACTTTAAAAAAATTGATTTTCCGTTTGAGAGAAGAAGAACGAAAAACTTATCATTTAACACATAACGCACTTAGTGCAGCTGACTCCGCTAGCATCTAGAGTGGTCCAGGTGCTCCGTGTTGGCCTTAGTTTGAAAAGCAAAAACTAATTACCTCGCCAAAAAGAGCATTACACCTAAAAATTAAGGAAACTCGGTCTAAATTTTATATTATGCTGGAAATTATTAACTATATTATATAGAATAGGGAATAATAAATTGTAATTTACAACTGGAGACTATAATGAATATATTGATGATAACTCCTTTCTTTCCATATCCTGCAGAGTTTGGTGGAACAATAAGAACATATCACCTTGCAAAGGAAATTGCAAAAAAGAACAATCTGTTTCTTATATCCTTCAAAGACAGAGATAATATTGACATAGAGAAAATGCAGGAGTTTTGCAAATCGGTTGAAACCATCCCTTTTTCCGAAGAGTCAAAACGTATTAACCAGCTTAAAACCCTTTTTAACAAACGTTCATATCAAACAATTCAATATAAGTCTCAGGAAATGCAATCTGCAATTGACAAGTCTATTGTTGACAACAAAATTGATTTAGTATTTATTGAATTTTCACAAATGGGTTTTTTCAAGATACCTTCAAATGTGCCTATTCTACTTGACGAGCATAATATTGAATTTGACCTGCTGGCTAGAATGTCAGCCAAAGACTCATTCTCTTTTAGAAAGCTTTATAACAAGTTAGAAGCAAAAAAGTTCATGAAAGAAGAACTTTCATTCGTCAAGAAATCTGCAATCACAATAACAACGTCCCAAAGAGATATTAAAATCATAAAACAATATCTACCTGAAACTCGAATATCTGAAATAACAAATGGTGTGGATTGCTCTGAATTTGCAAAACCGGAAAATATTATACCTGAAAAGAACTCGGCTGTTTTCACAGGTGCAATGAATTATTTTCCAAATGATGAAGGTGTTAATTTTTTTATGGAAGAAATATATCCATTCCTCCAAAAGAAAGATCCAAACTTCAAGATAACAATTGTCGGCAGTGGACCTTCTGAAAAAATCAAAGCATATAAAAATGATAATATTAATGTTACAGGTTTTGTTAAAGATGTAAAACCATACATGTGGAATTCATCAGTATTTATTGTTCCATTAAGAATGGGGGGCGGAACAAGATTCAAAGTTGTCGAAGCAATGGCAGCTGGTATTCCTGTTGTTTCAACATCACTTGGATGCGAAGGCATCCCTGCCACAAATGGCGAACACCTGCAGGTAAGAGATGATCCTGAAGAATTTGCAAATGCCGTTTTTGAAGCTGCAACCAATCAGGAGCTAGCTGAAAAATTTAAAGTTAACGGCATGAAATTTGCAAAGGAAAATGTTGACTGGGAAATAGTCGGCAACAAACTTAATAATGAAATACAAAGCGTGATAAGCGAAATAAATAATGAAAAATAAATTTAATTATATTGAAAGGATATTGTCGTGGAATGATATGAAAGCAGAACGAGCACTTCTGAAACAGCAGAATAAAATTGTTGTATTCACAAATGGTGCATTTGATCTGCTACATACGGGACACTTAAGATACCTAACTCATGCCAGAGAGCAAGGTGATTGCTTGATTATAGGTCTTAATTCTGATGCTTCTGTAAAAAGATACAAAGGCGAAACTAGACCAATTGTTTCTGAACAAGAGCGAGCAGAAATGTTACTAGGACTCAAAGTTGTTGACTATGTCGTAATTTTTGACCAAGATGAACCCAAAGATTTAATAGCAGAAATTATTCCTGATGTTCTTGTAAAAGGTGCAGATTGGGCGCACTATGTAAGTGGACGAGACATTGTGGAAGCTAATGGCGGAAAAGTCATTCTTGCAGAATTTGTCGCTGGACGTTCGACAACAAATATTATAAAAAAAATTGAAGAATCAATGCAAAAATAAGGAGAAATCATGGGAACCCCAGCTGATAACCGACCGGAATGGCCGGAATATTTCATGCAGATAGCACATGTTGTTAAAACCAGAGGAAATTGCTCTAGACGACAAGTTGGTGCTGTAGTCATAAAAGATAGAAAGATACTCTCGACCGGTTACAACGGAACACCTCGAGGCATAAAAAATTGCTGTGATGGAGGTTGTGCAAGATGTGCAAGCGATGCACCATCTGGATCATCATTAGGTGAATGTACATGCTGTCATGCCGAGGAAAATGCAATAGTACAAGCTGCCTATCATGGCATAAAGCTAAAAGGTTCAACGCTCTATTGCACACTCAGCCCATGTCTACTATGTGCAAAAATGATTATTAACGCTGGTCTCGTTAAAGTCATCTACGATGAAGTCTACAAATTCAGTGATCAGACTCAAGCTCTTTTCAAAGAGGCAGAAGTCAAATGTGTACAATTAGTGAATGACAAGTAGGAGATTGATATGTTTACAAAAAATTTATCTATAACCTTATTATTAACAATCGCAATGGGTTTGTTAGCTCAAGATATTGACATGTTCACTCCTGAGATGATAAAAATTAGAGAAAATTATGTAACAAAACAAAGTGAACTCGACAAACAGAGAACTGCGGAACTATCAAACCTCATATCATCATGTCTTAAACTCGCCGAGAAACAAGAAAATGAACAAAAACGTCGCGGCAATATATCAGCAATGGCTGCTGCACAAAAAATGGTTCGCCAACTAAACAAGTATCAAGAGGAACTCTATGAAAAAGGTGATTTTGAATTATCATCCAAAAGCAGAAGAGAAACCAAAGCAATATCAGATAAAATTGCAGCAGGCAAACCAGTGATTGACAACAAATATGCCGAATTACAGAAAGAAACGTTGGCGAAAAGCAAAGATACTTTTAAGAAGGCAGCAATGAAGCAGCATAATTTATCTGCATTATCACAAGAAAAAGTAGATGCCGAGTTTGAAAAACTAACAAAGACAAAAGCCCCAGAAACTGTTCCACAACTAGGAACAAACGATACAAGCAGTGCTAAAACTCCTGTAGACTCAATGTTTGAAGACTATCTTGC
>JAQICX010000232.1 GCA_027858345.1 Kiritimatiellia bacterium
TTGGTTAATTCATAATGGATAGACTCCGGCTTGCCGAAGTAGCCCACGGAACCCCCGAGGGCACGCCTCTATCTTAGCAAAAAATGCCCGAGGCTCTATAAACTTCAGCCATAGGGTCTCACACAGGAGACGAATATGAAGATAACATTGTCATGCAGGAAAAGTACTCCAGTGTCAAATCCAATAAAGACACAAACTGAGATTGCTGCAGAATATTGGCGGAAGCATGAAAATGATGGTCAGGGTTGTAGTGTTGGAGAATTGATTGACCAATTTGGGTGCGAAATTGCCGCACCACTCCTCATACACAGCATGAAACACAACACAAACACATATGTCAGAGCAAACATAATATGGGTGTCTTCATTGCTTTTCCCACAACAAGACACTAATGCATGTCTATTTGCGCTTTACGGATTAGGATTGAGAGACAAAGAACCCAAAGTGAGAAAAGAAGCTTGGGAAGCAATACAGTCGGTTAAGGAAGAATTAGAAAAACATTCAGAACCAACAGTACCACAATATCCAGAGGGACGCTTCGCTTACCCTCTGGAATTGTGTCCTAAACGTTCGAATCGAGAAAAGAGCAACACGGTGTTGACACCCACCCCCTGAAAGGTATAATATCTATACCATGGAATTCGAGTTCGACCCAAAGAAGAGTGCGGCAAACAAACGTAAGCATGGGATCGACTTCGTCGAGGCGCAAGCGCTGTGGGACGATGCGGATCTGATTGAGATACCTGCTCGAACCGAAGACGAGCCAAGGTACCTCATGGTTGGCTTGATTGCCGGCAAGCACTGGTCTTGCGTCATCACGTATCGTGGTGAACGCATCAGGATCATCTCCGTAAGGCGTTCGCGGAAGGAAGAGGTGGAGATATATGAAGGCTAAAGACTTTGACAAGGCATTTGATTCAGGAGAAGATGTCACCCAGTTTCTTGACTTCTCCAAGGCACGTCGCCCGGAGCAGGAGCAGAAGCGTGTAAACGTTGACTTCCCTGTCTGGATGATCCACTCCCTAGACCGGGAATCCAAACGTCTTGGCGTTCCCAGGCAGTCCCTTATCAAAGTGCTGATTGCTCAGCACCTTGATAAAGCGAATGCATGACCAAGATTCGAACAAACAGATGGACCACTACAAATCAACCGCGTGAACGCGGTTGATTTGAGGGTCATCTGCGACGTTCGCCAAATGAAGAAAACAGGAAGGTACACATATGGCAGTATCAAACACGGCAATGGTTCTCGCGGTGGTCGCTGGTCCCATTCTTGCCGTCCAAGCGCAAAAACTCATCGAGACATGGAGAGATAAGCGTCAACGCAAGGTCTGGGTGTTCAAGACGCTCATGGCCACCCGCGGCACGGTAATGTCGCCGAGACATGTCGAAGCGTTGAACATGATTGATCTAGAATTCTCCGGCAAAAAGCCAAAGGAGAGAGCTGTCATTGATACATGGCGCCTCTATCTCGACCACCTCAGTGACGGGCCGCGTGACTATCAAGACCCCAGCTATCAAGCCAAACTCAACACTTGGTCGATCAAGTCGCAGGATTGTCTTGTCGAGTTGCTTCACACGATGGGCCGAGTTCTTAACTATGACTTTGACAAGGTTCAACTCAAGAAGGGGGCGTATACCCCGCAGGGGCACACAGACGTGGAGTTCGAACAATCATTGATTCGGAAGGGCACGCTGGAACTCATTTACCGTCAACGCGCTCTTCCTGTGGAAATCATTCCCCCGCCAGTTCAGGAAGGCTGAAATGAGTCAATGTCTCACATGGACTGGCGAACAAAACGCCGGAGCATATTTCCAAAAGGCCGCGGACGGCCTTTGAGAAAATGCTCAGCGTTGGCGTTAGAATCCAATAAAACAAAGAGAATTAATTATCATGGCATTAATTTCATGCACAGAGTGCGGAAAGAAAATATCAGAAAAAGCAGTGTCGTGTCCTAATTGTGGTGCACCCATGTCCGGTAACTCTTCCGTATCTCTTAATCCGCAATCTCATACGAATGTCACACGAACAGGAGCAAAATGGGAAGGTATAGGTTTTGTGCTAATTGTTGTCGGCATCATTATGGCAATGGCATCCCAATTTGGTATTGGTTGCTTGCTAATTGCAGTGGGATTTATCGTTTTTATTATTGGCCGCTTCAAGTAGCAGAAGATTTTAGAACTAAGCTTCTAACAAGGCAAATGCACTCGGACGGCAAAAAGCGCCGATCCTTAGTCGCTCTGCTTTTAGCCACGGGTGATTTCACACGTTAGCAAAAAAATGACATGAAATACAACGCAATAATTCAACAATACAAAGCATATTTGATAATTCTCTGTGTAAGCATAATATCAGGAATTTCATATATATTTGCAAAAAACCAAGACATCCTTCAAATATTAATATCAATCCCATTTGCTGGGTCGCTAATAACTGCATTAGTGCAAGTGCTAAAGGACCAAGCAGCCCATGAACGAGCCCTGATACTTCAGGAATCTGGAAATAGATTCATATTAGGAGCCGGTTCTCACATGGGTAATGTAGCTTTCGATAAACATGTGGAGTTCAGTGAAAAGTACGTAAAAGAGGCACAATCAACCTTAACAACATTTCTCCAAGAAGGCCCTACAGAAAAAGCACTTAAGCATGCTTGGACTCTCCTTGATATACGTAATGAATACATCATTTGGCTTCCAGACAGTTTGGAGAAAGCACTAGCTCCCTTCGAGAAAACACTAAGAGAAATAGGAGCAAAAGCACATTATGTTGAAGCTGTCCGTGAGAATAGAAAAGACAGCGAAGATCGAAGCAAGGCCCTTGAAAAATTGTTCAATATGTTCGCAAAAGTTATGGGATTCGATGAATGGGAAGGGGAAAAACTTAATGACGAGCTCGCTATAGCTGCGATCATACGAAAACTTAGAGGTATTCTGGGAACAGAAGAACTAACTTCTCTCCGTACATTTATTATTAGAAGGGCTATTCAAGAAATAAAAAAAAAGGGCTAACAAGTCAGGTGGAGGCTACCGCCTGATCGCTCGTTCCTCGCTCTCAGCCGGAGCCTCACCCAATCGTTAGGAAGAAAAAAATGATAACTACGAATGTCATTCATAGAACATTTCATATACGTATAGGTGACTCCATAGCAACCTGTTTTACAGTTGATCTCGATGGGAAGCAATACTTAGTCACAGCAAAACACGTAGTCAAAGATATTTCTGATAAAGCAACAGTATCCATTTTCCACGACAAACAATGGAAAAACATAAATGTATCCTTAGTTGGGCATGGTTCAGGAGAAATAGATATTTCAGTTCTATGTGCTGATTTTCAATTATCACCCACTTACCCATTAGAAACGTCTATGGGTGGTATCATCTATGGTCAAGATGTGTTTTTTCTGGGTTTCCCTTACGGGATGACTGGAGAATTAGGTAAGGTGAACAGAAACTTTCCCTTGCCATTTGTGAAGAAAGCAATTGTTTCATGCATTAATACAGCTCCTAATGGAGTGCAGATGTTGTTTTTGGATGGACATAACAATCCTGGTTTTGCAGGAGGTCCTGTTATCTTTAAAGAACCAAATGGTAAAAATTTCAAGGTTGCTGGTGTGATTTGTGCCTATCGAAGTGAAGAGGAACCAATATATCAAGGAACCCAAAAGGTTCCATTGGCATATAGGTGTAATACAGGAATAATAATTGCATATGGCATTAAACACGCGTTGGATCTAATTAATAATAATCCCATAGGATTCAAATTAACATCCTAACAAAAAGGTGGACAGTACGGCGTACCGCCGACATGTCACCTAATCGTTGGCTAATTTGAAATGAAAACAATAAACCTATTTTCAATACTTGTTGTTTCCATGGTAATACAATGTGGATGTAGTAAAGATCCTGCAGCTTTAAAAAAATTAGATAAAGTTGACATTAAGTATTATGCAAATGGAAATAAAATGAGTGAGACTCCTTTGAAATGCATAACATTTTCACCTGGCAGCATATCCTATGTTCCTCACAGCACAAACATGTTTTGGCGACGTGATGGGAGTAAGCTGAAGGCAGAATCATATGTGGACGGAAGTATAGAAGGTCTATATCGAGAATGGCATCCTGATGGGTCAATGAAAGTTGTCGCAAATCTTGAGTCATGCGCAGTAAGAAAGAGATGGAAAGAATATAATAAAGGGTCTTCCGCTGAATCTGTGGGTAAATAATGCTAAATAATGCTTAAAACACCGGGCATAAACCTCTATTATGTTGTAAACCAAAACGACACTTTAGAGAGAGACACCCGGTGCGA
>JAQICX010000236.1 GCA_027858345.1 Kiritimatiellia bacterium
TAAATAATTATCCGCGCCGGATCTTGGACTACACATCCGCGAAGGATGTATTCGAGGGAGAGTTGAGCGGCTGTCAAGCATAATGAATTTTGTCGCATTTAGAGTTGCAATCCGGCCAAAGCGAAACAAAATTTAATATGAGATGCCACTCATTTGAATGAGCACATTCCTATTTCTTTACAAAAAGGGTTTTCGCAGAATCTGTGGGTCAGGATGTACTCCTGTGCCTCTGATTATGCTGAGGAGATTTGCGTGTAAGAGTAGGTGTACGAGTACGGTGTTTGCGGTCCTAACCTGTCATCTTTCCTCCAGACTTCGTTCCCACACCACGAGCATGCGCACGATATCGGCGAGGCAGCTCTTGCCCTCGGTGGCTTCCTGAGTGCACTTGACCTGCCGCACCGCGAGAATATCGAGCGTTGCTGCCGCCTGCAGCGCAGCGGTTCGTGCGTGACCAATAAAGCGACAACGGTCCTTCATGGTCAAATAGTGATCTCATCATCGAATCCCTTACTCTTACACCTACTCGTACACGCAAATCTCTCTTAATCTAAGTCCAGAATATCTTGTTACGAGATAATCCTATACCATCACAACCGAGAAATACCGCTAATGACTCTCAGAACACACGACATCCCGCGATCCGCAACGCCATATCTTACCCACACATTCTGCGGAGGATCCAATAATTTCATCCAGTTCTTTGATAATCGCAGGATCTTTATTAATGGCATACACATAGGCGGCAGCTTCCATCCACTTATAGAAATCACCATCATGCCAGTTCATCCCCTGATGCTTACCCTTTTTGAGACCGGCCGCAATTTTGATGTTGTCGTAGGCAAACCCGACATCCCCCTTCAGCAATGTCCCCATGTGCGGGACCATCACCTCTTCACACAATTCAAACTTATCCCCCCAGAAACCATCGGTCCATCGACAGTCACCAATGTTAACACTTTTTAATTTCACATGTTGACTTGCCGCATTATTAATAATCCCCATTTGCTGGGCATGAATCAACCCTGTCATAGCTGAGCAGCATATAATAAACATCTGTATTTTCATTATCTTATCCTTTAACTACAATTCCACAATTCGTAATATCCATCTTTTACCCACCATTTTTTACCTAAATAAACTACGACTTGTCCCGCCGTAGACGCAGGAGGAAGCGCACCCTACCCCTCTATTTATTGGCCGCCAAAGCTCAAAGAGCGGCGGCTGGTTTCTTCCTCAAAAAAACTCTGCGCCCTCTGCGCCTCTGCGAGGAATAATAACGAAGCGCACCCCAACTCTCGCACTTTAGAACTTTAGCACTCCCGCACTCCCGCACTTATTCCCTCTTTGCACCAATTCCCATGTCCATTCCCTATTTCCAATCAAACCGTCGACAGTTTTGTATATATCGGCATAAAATGAATTTTACCGGTTAATCCTATATTTCCTGCATTGAAAACCAGTGCTTTCTCAGTTTCAAGATGCTCTTCCAGGTAATAGTGCAGACTTTTAAGACGACCTGCCGGACCATGCTTTATTTCCAGTGGACATATTGTGCCATCGCGGGCAAGCAGGTAATCAACCTCGGCATTACTGCTCTTCTTTGCCCGCGACCAGTAAAACAACTTGTTGTTTTGTGATCCCCCTGCAGCTTTAAGTTCCTGTCCGACAAATTGTTCGCATAGGCTTCCTTTGTAAGCGGCAAGCAGGTTATCTGATTGGATGATCTGTTTTGGAGAAAGACCACACAAAAACTGCATTAGGCCAATATCAACCATACACAACTTGAATGTTGACTTATTAATGTTTCCTCCAAGAGGCAACCCTGATGCGGACGATGACCGCACTGGTGTTACTAGAAGAGCCTTTTCCAATGTCTGCAACACCTGCTTGACTTTGTAAAGGGAGGCATTGTGGGAGAGTTTGCTGTATTTGATGGCTGAACCTATATGTAATGGGATTGTCTCAAAAATCTCTCTAATTAAGTCATTTTCCAGTAATTTCTCATACTTCAGCATATCCTGAATTAGAGAACTAACTAAATTATCATGAATTTGGTGAACATCTTTCAAGGACTCTCTGTTTATATATGCATTTACCGCTTCGGGCATACCTCCTACAACAAAGAACTCACGTAGCTTATCCAGAAGACGGTCATGAATGAGCTCCTCAACAGGATTTGTTTCAAAAAGTGCGGGGCGTTTTGCATTAAGACGCTCCTGTCCTATATTTATAAGAAATTCTTCAAAAGTCAGAGGGTGCATGTACATGAATTCTACACGTCCGACGGGAAAAGAAATCTTTTCCATTTCAAATTCGAGAAGAGACCCAGCGGCAATGACGTGCAGGTTTGGCATATCTTCGTGAAAATATCTCAACGAGGCTAATGCTTGCGGACATAGCTGAATCTCATCCATGAACAAAAGCGTCTCGCCTTCAATGATGTCAATTTCTGTCTCCAACTCAATAAGTTGGACTAATCGTTTTGGAGACAAGTCGCCCTGAAAAACTTTACGCAGTTGTACGTTTTTCTCAAAATCGATCTTTATCTGATACTTAAAAAATTGGTGTCCAAACTCAGTAATGGAGTATGTTTTCCCTACCTGACGGGCCCCTCTTATGATAAGAGGTTTTCGATTTTGTCTATCTTTCCATTCAACCAGTTTCTTTGTTATCTGCCGTCTCATTGATAATCTCCTGTATTAAGACTATAGATAGAGTAACTCTGTTATTTTGAAAACACAAGGGTATAAATCGAATTTATTTTATAAACACAAGGGTATAAATGGAATTTATTTTCAATTTATCACTAAAGCTGCTTTCATCCGCAACCAAATTAAGCTCTTGTGATGAACGGACTTATTTGTTCCCAATGTCCCTTTGTGTGTTAAACGCCGCAGCTTTAGTCAACAACGCTTCGCGTTGCATAGAAAAAATTAATAAGAACGTAATTGTAATACAATGAACCAAAATAATCCTGTAAATCCTGTTAATCCTGCCGTGCCACGGCGTAGCCTCTGGCGTAGACGGGTCAAAAAAAAATCTTTCGCAAACATGATAGGATTTAAGAAGAGAGGTACTAAAGAAATATATTAAGGGCAGCAAAGGGATTGCCTTTTCACTGTATAGCGACAATGAAGCCAGCAAGGTTGCACGTCTGGAAGAGTACCTGGGACAAAGCATAGAAGGCGAGCCATTGCCTGATTCAGAGCTGTTGAGTACGTCACCAATGTCCCCGACAATGACCACCCTGAAAATCAATGCTGGCCGAAAGCAAAAGCTCCGTCCCGGAAATATCCTCGGTGCATTGACAGGAGAGGGTGGAATCGAAGGCAGTAAAGTCGGCAAGATTCACATCAACGATAGATCCTCGTACGTTGCGGTGTCCACCTCTATTCTAAAACCCGCCATGGAGAAGCTATCTCAGGAAAAATGGAAAGGCCGTCCCCTGAAAGGCTGGCTACTCGATGACTAAATCCCCCGCGTGATATCCGTAGGGTCTCTCTATTCAAATCCGATCATGTTTGCAACGCATTTTTAGACGGGATTACAT
>JAQICX010000051.1 GCA_027858345.1 Kiritimatiellia bacterium
ATGACTTAATATTAAAATTCTATTCATTTTATGAACCTGTAATGCGATAACACCTAACCTTTTGCTATGCAACACTGTACCTTTAGCGAGCTAAAGGCGAAAGTGTCTTATAGCAAAATTTCAGGCATTCTCACATTAAACAGGATGCCCTATTCAGCTGAAGGTGCGTCGTCTAGTACTGCTTTAGCGGAAGAAGCTTCAACACGTTTGAAGATCTTATTAACTTTTCTGTGGACAACCACTTTACTTTACCAGTACCGACATCGTAGACACCTGCAACCACTTTGACTTTACCAGTCTTGACTAGATTACGAGTTGCAGGACTTTTCATAAAGAGCTCTTCAATGCCATACCACATGTTTTCTTCCATAGCATATGGAACTATTTTATCTCCATGAACATCTTTATGAGCTTCCATCGCCTGGTTGACAGCTGGTACAATTTTATTCACTAACGGAGGGATGTTGCGTTCAGGTGCATCACCTTTGCCCTGAGCCGCATTAACGGCTGCCTGTACGGCACCGCATTGAGTATGACCTAACATTACAAACACGGGTGTGTGAACATGTGTCAGTCCGTATTCAATTGACCCTATTTCGTCTGCTGAACACACATTGCCTGCTATACCCTGACTACAAAAACGTCCATGACACCTGCATCAAAGATTAACTCAGCCGGAACTCGCGAATCTGAACATGTTATGATTGTTGCATAGGCAAATTCTGCCTGATTTGTTTTTCCCGCCTTTTCAATACGGGCGGCATAAGCATGTGGATGGATGGACTTTCCTGTATAGAAACGTTCATTGCCATTCTTCAGCATAGTCAGCACTTCATCTGGAGTCGGTGATTGAATACTTTGTTCTGCAGCTTGTGCCACCATATTTGCTTGAACAAGCAAGACAATGCAGCATAAGACAAAATATGATTTTAAGTATTTCATAGGACTTTCCTTTGTTGTTATAAATTTACAATTATTAATCAGCATTGAGTTGTAAAGATTGGCTCCCCTCCTTCAGCTAAATCAATTGCCATGCTGCTGTCTTCATTCAGAGCATCCAACGCATCACATGCAAGCCATAGAAGCTCTGCATGACTAGGACAAACAGCAGCAGTCACATGTTTAGAAAGTGTAAATTTAAGAGATGCCATAGCTTCCGGCAGTGTATCAACTGGTACATACCAGCATTTATTCCACTTCTTTTTTTCACCTTTTCGACAAGGTCGCTTTGCCAAAGACTTTAGTGCAAGAATACCTGTGCCTTTCTCTTGCGCGCTAGCACATGCCAATTGACCGAATCCACCGTCCTGCCAGCAGAATCGATTTACAGGCAGCAACATACTATCAAACTGAAAAGAGTTAAGCAGCAATAGAGCAGCCTCCTCGGAGTGTGCAGAGAAACCAATGTGATTGATCAGTCCATGATCGCGAGCATCCATAAACGTTTCCAACGCTCCTCCAGGTTCAAGAATCTGCTCTGCCTGTTCTACAGATGACACACCATGAAACTGATACAAATCAAAATGGTCTGTCCGAAGGGTTTTTAAGGAATTGTTCAATTCAATTTTTGCCTCTTCAGCAGTTCTCTTGCCTGTCTTGCATGCTAAAAAGACTTGATCGCGAAAAGGCTCAAGAGCAGGTCCCAACCGTTCTTCAGCATTACCATAACTTGGTGCAACATCAAAATAGTTAATGCCTTTATCAATTGCCCGAGCGACTGAACTTGAGGCCTCTTGTGGAGAAACATCACAAACAACAATTCCTCCAAAACCGATAACCGAAAGTTCAACACCAGTCTTTCCTAAAAATCTTTTCTCCATTATCATTCCCTTTCTGGTTCATAATTTTTTATATTTATCATTAATGATCTTAATTGTCTGTTGAGTTTGGAAAGCCATTCTTTCAAAAACAACAACTTTCAATATCAGCCCATCTTTCACTTTTTAAGCAGAATGACATGTATACTTATACTATGATCACTGCTTTCAAAGCAAAATATGAGCTAATCTTGAAACCCAGTTTTTGATTTTTATTGCATAAAAACCAGAATGGCTTCCCAAGTAGCAATTCGCAAAGCATAATTTTGCATTAATTGAGCAAATATAACTTAATGTTCTGATGTTGAACATCTTATAATATTTATTAACAAGTATTACTCACTGTGTCCTGCATAGCTTGATGTCCACTGTTATATTTTACTTGCTGTTATAACTGGTTTCAAACTGATTAATAAGTGTTTTAAGTTTGCTGCATATTTCCATATCAGTTGTTTGTTTTGCCTTCATAGCTTGAACTACAATCTGATGAAGAAGAGTAATCTGCTTAATATATTTTTCATATTCGGCCTTATTATCTTCCTGCACAGGCTTTACCCGCTGAGCCATAAAATAGTAAGTTGCGATCTCCGATAGTTCATTGGCGTGATCATCTTTATTCATAACCCAACGAACCAATTGATTATTATTTGGATTTTTTTCTTTACCAATACTTATGATTTCATTCATCGACTTTTCAATTGTTGTAACATGCTCACGCATGAGCGAAAAGCGTACGCTGTCATCATATATTCCACATGGAATCTGGCAGTGTGCAAGAACTATTGCGGTGGCACTCGTCAAAACAATTAATGACGCTGCTACTAGTTTTGTGCTATCTTTTCTCATGCTTTTCTCCTGTTTTTATATTATCGAATTGTGTAACATCACATTTTTTTTTGCGCATTTACGCATTTATTTTGCTACAACCATTCATTTTCTTGCCGTGTCCGCCGTAGCCTGAAAGGCGAAGGAGGATTGTTTGGTCATTTATTTCTGATAGCTTTTACAACACTCTTGTTTTAAATACGTTGCAAAACAATCTTACACTTGTCAACTTTTCATGATAATGAGGGTCCCGCAAAGCGGGACTCCCAATATGCCTCAAATCAGCAACAGTTGTTGACAATTTTTGTGCCTTTTGTACTACACCCCTTCAAGTTCTTGCCTGTCACGCCGTCTTGTCGCGCCGTAGGCCGGAACGGCGGACAGGACGGCGCGACAGGCAGCGGGTACGAACGTGGATCCGGCAATCACACTGCAACGAAGATCGTTGCGTTACGTGGTCTACGTTGGACTAAATGACTCTCGACTCTGGACTCAAACCCACGAAACCAGATTTGCTATTGCCATGCTCTTCCTCCGTGTTATCTACCATAAACGGCTATCCAATTCTTTCAAAGCAATTAAACTTGTGGTGCCATTGGTTTTGCATATATTGCCTTTTTTTAAGGCAATATCAATGCAAGGCCTAATGGCAACACATTCTTCTAAACCTTTTCTTTCTTCTTTGTGCCCTTTGTGCTCTTTTGTGGCTATCCTTATTCTTTTTCCGTGTTTTCTGTGGTTAAAAATCTTTTTTCTCTGCGTTCTCTGTGCCTGCCTGTGCGTTGCACGCAGACAGGCGAGAATTCTTTTGGTTGCCTGCCTGTTCGTGTACTCACGCAGACAGGCGGCTAGACCGCCCTGTGTTATTTGTTTCTAAAACCTTTTGATGTTGAATCTATGGGATTCATATCGGTACCTTTGCCATTCCATGTTGAAGATGGCTTCTGAAGAGTTCCCTCAAACTGACAGTCTATAATCTTAATATTTGGGTTGGCATCCATTGAAGCATCATCTTTGCCACCAAGAATCAGACAATTTGTCAACTCATATTTACCAACTTTACCATTTTTAGGTTCTAGAGATATGTTTCTGGAATTTTTATACAGAGTGCAATCTTTTAGAGTTACAGAACATCGACCTGACACCCAAATTCCATTGGCATCACCACTACCACCATACTTGATTGCATATGCGGAAATACAGTTTGTCATTGTTGGAGACTTGTCTGACCAAAAACGAAAGTTACGCTTGTTAGCGATTGCAATGCAATTTTCCAAAACAGGATTGTCTGATTTATCATCCCAACCGCCATCGGTATTTCCTGACGCAAAACAGTTGAGATATTTGATACCATAACATCCACCTTCAGCACCAAAACCATCAGCATTCCAATATCTCCCGGCCTCAGGCGTATGCCAATTGTTTTTACCACTGCAATTAATATATGTGATATTAAAGTTCGGAGCATAAGAACTTGCTTTTTCAACGTGAAATCCTACCGGAAATGCTTCTGTTGCCCATTCCTTACCACCACTATCAGCATGCACATTTTGAATTAGCAATTCTGAAACACCATCTCTAATACGCACTCCACGTTTCGTGTAACCAGTGATGTTGCAATCTGTGATTTTTATGTTCTTTGTGCTAGGTCCTGCAATTACGAAAGCATCTCTTGTCTCTTTAATGTCTAGCTTGGAAAATTCAACATTACTATGATTGCCATGCATGGAAACAACCTGATTATAACCAGTTAAATCCAAATTGGTAATTTTAAAATCTGATGCATCACCAGCAACATAACAAAAAGTTTTACCTGTTTTGGCTGGATTATCTTTATCAAATGTAGATACAAGCTGAGGAATTCCTTTGCCGGTGTCTACACCTGCAAGAATAATATTTTTTGAGTTAGCAGGAGTAACTTTAAAGCTCAATTGATCGTATGTTCCACTGCCCAAGAAAATAGTTTTACCTTGCGCAATGGCATCCCATGAATCTTGTAGTGTATCTGCTGAAAGAGCATTTGCCCAATCTTTACCTGTAAGCTGACCTGCACCATCTGAAGTTATATATACGTCATGATTAATCAATGTTACTGCAACCATATTTTCACCTTTGATTGCCTCAACTTTAATATTTGTCCAGTAACATTTTGTTCCCAATGATTTTGTCTTTTGAGAAAATCTACATAGTACCTGTATATTATCAGCATCACCAACTTCTATGGTTTTCGTGATTGTCTTCCAATCTTTTGAAGCAAACTCAGTGCTGATTCTCTTAAGTTCAGAGCGATCTCTTCTAAGCTTAATCTGCATAAAACCTACCCCATCATTGCTGGCTTTCATATCACAAGACAAAACAATCTTCTCTGTATTTCGTGGAAGATTTACCGTTTGCACAATCTCGCCAGATTTTGAACGATTTTTTTTCTTGATTATAGCCTGCAACACGTTCTTGTCGTCAACTTTTTGAGCCGAAACATCTTGTTCTTTTGAAACTATCTTCCAATTAAGAGTTCCTTGTTCAAAATCACCATTTTTAACCAAATTATCAGCAAAAACGAAATTTGCAATCACTCCCAAAGCCATAACCATCTTTATTTTATTCATTCTCATCCTACTCTATTTATATTATAAATTTATTGTTTACCTGTTATAAACTATGTGTATGCTCTTTTTCTGCAAACCACCCTATCACAGATTCTACGTAGAATGCAGCAATTATTTTTTACATGTCAAAAAAAATAATTAACTTTTTGAAAAAATCTTCAATTTTTCGGTTGAATGTCCTTTTCGGCAGGGTCACGGACCCCGGCCCTACAGTTAAGGATGCTGCAACCAAAGCTAAAAGGTTGATTCGCAGGTTTTTTGTAGGGTTTTCCTTCAAGGTCCGCTGTGTCAGGCGTAGCCCAGCTACTAACAAGATTTATTATATTGTTAATAGCCGGGCGAAGAGTGATCACCCCGCCTTTTAAATAAAATTTTCATAATTATCACCTAAAAATGCACAAAAAGAAAACTCTTTCCCTTATTTTATTGACTCAAACGCACGTATTTATCTCCAAGCGAAAAATTAAGGTAAAAATCTTAGTTTTTCGGCAAATATGTTCTGAGCCCCGCTTCCACTTTCGCTTTTTTAAGCGACTGCTGGGAAAACCCTTCCTTAATTCCGCTGACGAAAGCCAGCTTCTCAATCTCAATCTTAGCCTTAATTATGCCTCCGGAGGTTTTCCTCTATTCGTAATTATTAATTATTAATTCGTAATTAATTTATCCAGCTGACTCTCGCCAAATAAACTTCATATTCACAGTTGCTAACTGCCTCTCAAGTTTAGGATTATTCAATCTTTTATTTATAAATTCAAATATTGTATTTGTTACCTCTTTTGCACATCTATCTCCTGATGCTAAAGGCGGATTACTTACCTCTGCAGGTTGAATGTTATTAAAGCCCACAACCTTTATATCCTTGGGAACATTAATACCTGATTTGCACAATTCATCCAACACAAAAAGAGCTCCAACATCATTAAAACAGAAGATTGCATCAATATCTGAAAGTCTATTTTGAATTATATCTCGCATTACCACACGATGACGCATACCAATTCTCTCTGGTACATCTGGACGTTCAAGCGATGACAAACTATTGCTATGTTCTTCTATTCCATATTTTTCGCATGATTCAAGAAATTGCTTATACTTAGGCGGGTTTGACTCATGCTCCAAAGATATCATAAAAGTTGGTTTTTTCACACCAACAGCTGCAAAGTGTGCAACAATTTCATCAATTGCACTATTTCTGTTGTGTACAACAATATCACCGTCAAAACTCTGAACATCTTCTCTGCATACAGCAATTGTAGGAGTAGTTTTAAGTAAATTTACAATTTTTTTATTTTTCAGATGTAGAGGAGAAGCCTGTATAATAATAGCATCAACCTGTCTATCAAGCATATCGTTGATATGTTCAACTATGGTATCAATATTATCTGTCTGTTGAGCTTGATATGTTGCAATTTTCTGCTGTTGCAACAAATGCATAAGATCAAGAGCAATTATTGCATCGTTGGACCAAGGATCTGCAAAGCTCCATATAATTCCGACCGAACTCGTCTTTGCACCTCGCAACCCTGCTGCCAGGCGATTGGGACGATATCCTTCCTCTTCCGCCAAATCCAATATTTTACGACAAGTCTCTTCGCCTACTCCATTGGCTCCACTTAGGGCTGAAGATACCGTACGCTGACTTATACCAAGTCTTTTTGCTATTTCTGTTTGTGTAATCACTCAATCTCCCTTTTCTATTTCTACGTAGAATACACCAACTCTTTAGATTTTTGTCAAAAAAAAATTGAAAAATTTGCAAGAAAAAGCTTGCAACTTTTGTAAGTAGTGGTACAGTACCCCACTTACAGAGAAAAAAAGTCGATGTAATGGCGAAAAATCTTTCGCCCAAACAATAATTTATAAAAGAGGACAGTCGTCCATAAAAAAAGTAAAGACGTGATTTATCGCGTCTCCAACATATAACAAAGGAAACAAAAAAATGAGAGAAGGAAAATACATTTTCACATCGGAGTCCGTGACAGAGGGACATCCAGATAAAGTTTCTGATGGAATTTCAGATGCGATTCTAGATGCGTTACTTGCACAGGATCCAAAATCACGCGTAGCTTGTGAAACAATGGTTAGCACCGGCATGGTTGTCATCTCAGGAGAAATCACAACAACAGCAAATGTTGACTATGCAGAAGTTGCAAGAGAAAAAATCAAAAGGATTGGTTATGACGAAGCACACGAAGGTTTTGCATTTGACACATGTGCAGTACTTGTTTCCCTTGACAAACAATCTCCTGATATTTCACAGGGTGTTACAGCAGGCGATGGTCTATTTAAAGACCAGGGTGCCGGCGATCAAGGCATGATGTTTGGTTACGCATCAAATGAAACAGAAGAACTGATGCCGATGCCTATTATGCTTGCTCACAGACTTACAGAAGAGCTTGCAAACAAAAGAAGAGAAGGCGGTAAGTATGCATTTATTCGTCCTGACGGCAAATCACAGGTTTCAGTTGTTTATCAAGATGGCAAAGCTGTAGAGGTCGATACTGTTGTTATTTCAACACAGCACAAAGATGACATCGAACATGATGAACTGGAAAAAATCATTATCGAAGACATCATAAAAAAGATTATTCCTTCTGAACTACTAACAGAAAACACTCGCTATCTTGTAAACCCAACTGGTAAATTTGTTGTTGGCGGACCTCATGGTGACTGCGGACTTACAGGCCGAAAAATCATTGTTGACACATACGGCGGCATGGGACGTCACGGTGGAGGTGCTTTCTCTGGCAAGGATCCATCAAAGGTTGACAGAAGTGCTGCATATATGGCACGTTATGTTGCAAAAAACGTTGTTGCAGCAGGGCTTGCTGACAGATGTGAAGTTGAACTTGCATATGCAATTGGTTATCCAGATCCAGTTTCTGTTCTAGTGGAAACATTTGGAACAGGCAAAATTTCTGATGACAAAATTACAGATGCTGTAAAAGCTGTTTTCAAACTTAAGCCAGCAGAAATCATTGAGACGCTTGATCTTCTTAAACCAAGATACGAGCGGACGTCTTCTTACGGTCATTTTGGTCGTACAAAAGATTTGGATTTTTTCACATGGGAAAAAACAGACAAAGTTGATGCTCTAAAAGCAGCAATAAAATAGCTGGCGTTGCCAGCATATTAAGGCTAAGGTTAAGATAAAGATTGAGAGCCGAGTTTTTCCCGCTTCGTTCTTTTAACCATGAGGAATGCGACAGAGCTTACATCAATACACTTAGGTCTAAATTACGCTTTGCGCATTTTGCCTTGGGAAGCCATTTCGCCCAGCTACCACTTTTAATTGACGTTAAAAAAGTGGTAGCTGGGTGCGATTCAAGCAACGCAGTTGCATAAGAATTGTGCCTCTCGGCACTGCCGAGATTTTGCTTTAAAAGCAGTAAGATAGTATAGGTATACATCTTATTCTGCTTGCGAAGCGAAAGATTGGTGCAAATTGATTTTTTCTTGCTGTCACGCAGGTGACTTGTTTTGGTAGAAATGGCTTTCCAAATTATAAAAAAATAAAATTTAAAAACAATGGAAAATAGAAGGAAATTTGAACTATGACAGATTATATAGTAAAAGATATTAATGATGCAGCCTACGGCAGAGCCGAACTTCATCTTGCTGAAGCAGAAATGCCGGGATTGATGAAGTTAAGGAATGACTATAGAGATTCAAAGCCACTAGCCGGTGCACAGATAAGCGGATCACTGCACATGACCATTCAGACTGCGGTTTTGATTGAAACACTAAAAGAACTTGGTGCAGATGTTCGTTGGGCAAGCTGCAACATTTATTCAACTCAGGATCATGCCGCAGCAGCAATTGCTGCAGGTGGCACACCTATTTTTGCAATCAAGGGTGAAACTCTTGAAGAATATTGGGCATACACAGACCGCATGCTCGACTGGGGTAATGGCGAAGGACCAAACATGATTCTTGACGACGGTGGTGATGCAACAATGTTCATTCTGCTAGGTGCTAAAGCTGAAAAAGATCCATCACTTCTTGACAAAAAACCTGGAAGTATTGAAGAGGGTGTGCTATTCGCACAGCTCAAAAAAGCAATTGCTAAAAACCCAGGTCGTTTTGCAAAAGCTCAGGAAAAAATTCTTGGCGTTTCAGAAGAGACAACCACAGGCGTTCACAGACTATATCAATTGGCAAAAAAAGGCGAATTGCCATGGCCTGCATTTAACGTTAATGATGCAGTGACAAAATCAAAATTTGACAACTTGTACGGCTGCCGTCACTCTCTTGTAGATGGAATCTGCAGAGCAACAGACGTTATGCTAAGCGGAAAAGTTGCTGTTATTGCAGGTTTTGGTGACGTTGGCAAAGGTTGTGCTCAATCTCTTAGAGGACAAGGTGCTCGTGTTATTATCACAGAAATCGACCCCATATGTGCTCTACAAGCAGCAATGGAAGGTTATCAGGTTCTGCAAATGAACGAAGCATGCAAACTGGGTGAAATTTTTGTTACAACAACAGGCAACTTTGATGTCATCACATACGACCACATGTTGAAAATGAAAGATAAAGCTATTGTCTGTAACATAGGTCACTTCGACAGCGAAATCCAGATTGACAAATTGTACGAAAACGAGTGGGTTGAGATTAAGCCACAGGTTGACAAAGTTACAATGCCAAATGGTAACGAACTTATTGTTCTTGCAAAAGGTCGTCTGGTTAACCTTGGTTGTGCAACAGGACATCCAAGTTTTGTTATGTCCAACAGCTTTTCATGCCAGGTTCTTGCTCAAATGGAACTATTCGTAAATCAAGGAAAATATAAGCCGGGCGTTTACGTTCTGCCAAAGAAACTTGACGAAGAAGTTGCCGCATCTCACCTTGAAAAACTTGGTGTCAAACTTGACGTTCTTACAGACAAACAGTCAGAATATCTCGGCATACCTAAAGAAGGTCCTTTCAAACCGGAACATTACAGATACTAATTGTTACGTTCTACGAACTAAGTACTAAGTATTACGTGATAAGTAGGAAGTAGGAAGCGGGAAGTAAGTTCACTGCCTTCGCGAGTTAAGAGTTAAGGTTGAGGATACCCCTCCGTCTCTCCCACTGCCACTTTGCTTTAAAAAAAGCAAAGTAGCAGCGGGATAGCCACCTCCTCCCGCAGAGCGGGACTAGCGAGCTAGCCGGGGAGGAGCTTTGGCGAACTATGGTTGGGCTAAAAAAGGGAAAAGGTGAATGCTAAATGGTCAACAGCAAATGGCGAATGGTAAACAGGGCTTGGAAATCTTTCCAAACCCTTTTTTTGTGATGCAACATTTATTCCAAAGACAATGCATATAAAAAACAACTGGGGTATGCACTTTACTCAAGTACCCCCTACATCTTGTGGTTTCCGTTTTGCGAAAGATCACCAGCAGCTCCCTTCAACGTGGATAATGGAGCAGGAGCAACTTGCATTGCCTGC
>JAQICX010000054.1 GCA_027858345.1 Kiritimatiellia bacterium
ATTACAGCCGTGGGACAGCCTCAGACAAAGATGATTATTGACTATGTTCATCAGCATAAAACAGCAGATCTTTTCATGGCGGCAATATGTCTTGGAGCAATGGCGGGTAATGCAACGGATAAAGAGTTCTCTTGTCTTGAAACATATGCACAAAACATTGGCATTGCTTTTCAAATTGTTGATGATATATTGGATTATCAAGAAGAGGAACAGGAGCTTACATGTTTGTCAATACTATCCATGGAAGAAGCAAAAGCACTGGCAAAACATCATATTGATACTGCCAAAGAATCATTGAATATGTTTGAACCAGAAACAGTTAAATTCATGATTTTTCTTGCAGACTATATAATTGAGCGCACATATTAAAAACATATAAAAGGAAGTAGAAACACAATGAGACTAAGCAAAAACATAATATTTATGATGATTTTTGTTGCGACATATATGATATTAACACTCATATATGCATGGAACACTGGTAATTTTGAGTTTCTACTATACCTGTTTGTTACACTCCTGATAATGACTGGTGTGATTTATGCACACAGAAGAATAGGCTTTACCGACGCAACACTTTGGCTTCTTGCAATATGGGGATTTATGCATATGGCAGGCGGACTTGTTCCTGTTCCAGCATCATGGCCAATAGAGGGTGAAGTCAGGGTTTTGTATAGCTGGTGGATTATTCCAGATACATTTAAATATGATAATTTAGTTCATGCCTTTGGATTTGGAACAACGACATGGTGTTGCTGGCAGGGATTGAAAACAGCAGCAAAAACAAGAAGAATGAGACCTTCATTTGGTCGACTAACACTTGTTGTTATGGCCTCAATGGGATTTAGTGCCTTAAATGAAATCTTTGAATTCATTGCAGTTCTAACAGTTCCAAACACAAATGTCGGCGGATATGTTAATACCTGCTGGGATCTAGTGTACAACATGGTTGGTTGTCTTATAGCAGCCATCATAATCAAAATTACGTACAAAGCAACACACTAAAAATTGAAAACAATAGCAGCCATAGCAACACCTCCTGGGCAGGGAGGGATATCGATTATCAGAATCGCTGGAGATGAGGCATTAGATATTGCAGACAAAATATTTAAGCCCATCAACAGAAATATTAAACCATCTCAAAAAGAGCATGGAACATTCCTCTATGGTCATGTGATTAATCCAACGTTGGAAGCTCAAACAGTTGACGAAGCAATAGTGCTTATATATAGAGCTCCAAACAGCTATACGAAAGAAGATACAGTAGAGATTCAAGGACATGGGGGAATTGTCTGTGCTGAAAGAATTCTGCAGACTGCAATTGAAAATGGTGCCTCCCCTGCCGCTCCTGGCGAGTTCACAAAACGTGCTTTTCTGAATGGCAGAATAGATCTCGTGCAGGCTGAAGCTGTTATGGATTTAATCAACGCCGACTCTAAAAAAGCTGCCAATGCCGCAATAGAACAACTGGATGGGCATCTCAGCGAAAACTTCAACAAGGTTTATGATGACTTAATGGATGTTGCAACAAATATTGAAGCAACTTTTGACTTTGTTGAACATGAGCTTCCAGAGAGCGTTATGCTTGGCATCATCAAAAGCGTTGAAAAAGTTAAACTTGAAACAAAAGAATTAATCGACACCTGGAATGAAGGTCACCTACTCAGAGATGGTGTGCTGTTGGTAATTTCAGGCAAACCAAATGCAGGAAAATCCACTTTATTCAACAGAATGCTTGGATTTGAAAGAGCAATTGTCACAAATGTTGCAGGAACAACACGCGATACAATCGAAGAGAAAATCATTATATCAGGAATATCATTCAGATTGGTCGATACTGCAGGCATCAGAGAGTCTGACTGCCACATCGAGCAAGAAGGTGTATCCAGAGCCCTAAGTATAATAGACCGCGCCGATATCAACATATATGTCACAGACAGCTCAGAGCCAGGCAATCAAGATATCAAAGACCATATTGATGCTCTGCCAAAAGATAAATCAATTATTATTCTGAATAAAATTGATAAAAAACAACTATTTGACAAGTCAATTCTAAATGACTTTGTCGTCATTGAAACATCTTTGACAGCACCAGAAAAGAATCTTGGAAACATAACAGCTGCAATTGTTACAATGCTGGGTATAAACCCAAATAGTCAACCACACGCAGTAATCTCTTCAAGGCACAAGAATATACTTCAGAAAATCTTTAGACTAATCAATGAGGCTGAAGAACTTGTTCAACTTGAAGATGAAAGTCAGCTCATTTTTGCTGCCGGACAACTGCGTGAAGCAATTGAGCTTGCCGGCGAAATAACGGGCAAAACATACCACAAATCCCTGTTAGATAATATCTTCAGCCGTTTCTGCATTGGTAAATAAGTTTAAATACCACGTGTTGTCCTTTTCTTAAAACCATTGTTTCATGATATCGGCAGCTGGCTTCCCGTAGACGGTGAACCCTTTGTCACCTGCCGGATCGTTTAAGAAACCAGGTCTGATATTTTGTTCATCCCATTTCCACCAGAACAGTCCACACCACCATGGCTCGTCCCAGAACAGCTTCAACATGGCTTCTAAGTAGTTTGCCTGTTCCATTGGGGAGTATCCACCATCACCTGACCATCCTGAAGGAGTCATCGCCCCACCATACGAGGAAGTACATCCACACTCTCCAAAACATATCGGTTTGCCGTACATCTCTGCCCAGCGTCTGAAATCTTCCCTTTTCGGTGTAAGATTTGCGACAATCTCATCAACAGAAGCTCCTGGAGCATCAGCACCCTTTTCATAGCAGCTCAAACTCAGCAGATCCAGATCGTACCACCAATGTGATTTGTCACTCAAAACTTTATCATAATCAATCAGTCCACAATGTGTGGTATGACAACTTGTGACAGGCCCTGAATATACATTACGTACAGCACTTACAACTTCTTTCCATTGAGCAGAATGATCAATGGTCCTATCTAATTCACTATCCAGCCCATACATTTCACATTTAGTATCATGAGCAATTTTTGCATAATGGATACTGCGAAGTGTCATGCTTTCAAACCAGCGTTTCCAGTGGTCACTGACCCGTCCCGGAATTCGTTCTCTATCCGGCTGAAACCACACCTGCAGCCGACCAGTACCATCCTGAGTTTCAAGCATTGGACGCAACTGAACTTTTATGCCTTTTTCGTGCATATAATCAATAATCACATACAACTCATGATCGTTAGGTGTCACTTCAAAATCTCTATACTGCCTGGTTGTATGAGCTGTTTCCTGCATAATGGTCGGAGTCAAAACAACCCACGTCACCCCCGTTTCAACCATTTTGTCAACCTGATCTTTTGCCCAGGCTGACCCCAATACTCCATTTCGGGCATAAAACCCAAAGGTTACACCTCCCATCTTACCAAATTCATATTCGCTCATTCTTTTCACCTTTTTTTTCTTATTTTTTTCGTTTAATGAATTGCAACGCCAAACATACAATGAAATAACAACATGTGGAAAACTGCAGACTCAGAAAACATATTCCCCATAGCTCCCATATTTCTAATTCTTACTATTCCAAATTTTCAAACTTACGCATTTACTTTAATCCCCAGGGCATCCATCAAGCCCTTCATATAGCCAACTGCAAAAAGATTGCCCTGCATCTCATATCCAGGGTTTGAATTATCTTCTCCAGCCATGCTGGGTGTGTGGTCAGGACGAATAATAACATCAAGCCCTGAATCATCACAAACCTTTAGAAACGCAGCCATATCAGTCGGCCCATTGTCATGAAAGGTCTCTCTAAAACAACTCTTATCCCCTCTGACATCCCTAAAATGCAAAAATGCAATTCTTTTTGCAAACTCAGGGATTATTTCAAATACATTTTCGCCCATAGTCTTAAAAGTTGCCTGGCAGAATGTGATGCAATGACTTGGACTATCAGACAAAGCCATTGCCTTTCTGAATGCTTCTGCACTTGTAAAAATTCGACTATATCCCAAAAGCGGCGATATTGGAGGATCATCAGGATGCAGTCCCATCTTGACCCCAGCCTCTTCGGCAACCGGCAAAACAGCCTTTATAAAATATTCATAATTATTCCACATCTGCTCTTCAGTAACAATCAGTTCAGTATCTTTCGGCACATCATTCATATTAAAACCGGAAGTCAACGCCCCTCCACGTTCAGGCAGATTTACAGATGTGCGATACCAGCCGATGCCTGCCATAAAATTGTAACACATTAAAGGAATTTCAAGGTGCCCCATATTACGAAGCATCATGTGATACTTTTCAATATCTTCATCACGCCCAGGCAATCCAAGCTTGATTCTTGACATATCAAATTCATCTCCCTCGAGACCATAAAGCTTAAAACCAGCATCGGCAAAATTTTCTGAGATTCCTTTCAGCACATCAAAATTCCATGGTGGCAATTTGCCTGTCAATTCTGGTGCTGCCTTCGTTATGGCATACTTAACCCCAATTTGTGAGGCAAGCTCCCATTTAATATCCGGCAACGCCGGCAACATCATTCCAAGTTTCATTTGTTATCCTTCAATTTTCTTAGGTTCTGTCAAAAGTTCTACACTCTTTTCAGCCCTATTTTGTTTTAAATCAATGAGATACAGACTATTTAGCCTTATCCCTTTGTTTAACGGGCTGAAAGCCCAGCTTATACCAGCCCTGGGCAACGCCCTGGGTTTATCGACATTTACGCCTTCGCCCAGCTACTAACTTAAATCAACTTTTTGCATAGTTCAAAGATCCATTGCAAAATTAGTAGCTGGGCAACTTAACCCTATATTTGTTAAGCTGCCCTTACAGGGCGCAATAAAAAAACAATTATTATTACCTAGGCGTTGCCTAGGGCTAGTATAATCTGCCCTTTCAGGGCGTAATCATTTTCCATACAATTTTGACAGTACCTTTTCTTAGGTTCTGTAAAAAAAATTGTATTCTTCAACTATCATGTTGAAATTCAATATGACTAAAAACTAACGACTATGGACTAAAACAAACTTCCGCCTTTGTAGCGTCAGAGGAACGGAGGAGTAAGAGTACGTAACACGTAACACTTATCACGTATCCCAAACTAGAGCATTGAACAAATGAAACGCTGTAAAGATTTTATTCGAGGACGACGTTGGGCTTAAAAAAAAATCAAGTAATAGAAGGCCTATTGCGTATTTTTTTGAAAGATTCAACGGAAGCCGCAGGACAAAGATTTACTGCGTTTCATTAGTGAAATGCTCTAGCTCCACTGGCGATCATTCGCCCACTCTTTGTTCCATTCATCTGTAGATGCCCATGCTTCAGGAAAATCCTCATGAAGTTTTTCCTGTATCAGCTCCTCATTTAAGCTTTCAATACCCAAACCCGGAGCGTTTGGAACCTGAATATAACCATCTTTAACAAGTGGCTTAGGTAAACCATTAACAAGGCTGTCCCACCATGGAACATCAACAGAGTGAACCTCTAACGCCATAAAGTTTCGCGTTGCTGCAGCAACATGAACAGCAGCCATGCATGCAATTGGGCTTTCAGCCATATGAATTGCCATTGCAACACCATGCTCTTCCGCCAAATCCCCAATTTTTTTAGTTTCTAAAATGCCACCTGTTGAAAGAACATCAGGATGCACTAAGGCGACTGCGCCAGACTCAAGAAGTGGTAAAAAGTTCTCTTTAAGGTAAATATCTTCACCTGTACCAATCGGAGTTGTTGTTGCCTCGGCCAGGCGCTTGTACTGCTCAGTCATCTGCCATGGTACAGGATCTTCCATCCAGGCAAGATTAAACTTTTCTAATCGTTTTGCAAGTTTGATGCAATCTTCCAGCGGAACATGTCCAACATGATCGATTGCCAATGGAATTTCGTAACCAATTTCAGATCGTACATCTGACATATATTGTTCAAGAAAATCTAATCCTTTTTCTGTAATATGGATTCCAGTCAATGGGTGCTCTGTTGTGAACAGCTCATATGCTTCACCACGCATTGCTCTAGGGTCAATGGAACCATGTGGTGTTGTGAACACAGTTCTCTTATACTCCTTCATCTTGTCAAGAAAACCAAGTGGTGCACTTAAACAACCCGGTTGATCCATCAGCAACTCAATGCCAAGGTCCATCTTCAAAAATGTAAAACCCTGTTCCATTCGCTCTTTTAGAGCTTTACCCATATCATGACCGCCACCTTCTGAGTCAGTGTCACAATAAATTCTAATTTCATCACGAAACTTCCCGCCAAGCAATTGCCATACAGGAACCCCCCAAGCTTTACCTGCCAAGTCCCAAAGGGCAACTTCAATACCGCTTACACCACCTGCCTGTCTGGATGGACCACCAAACTGTTTGATTCTACGAAAGATTCTCTCAACATTGCATGGATTCTCTCCAAGAATTCTACTTTTGAGCATTGCCGCATATGTTCTGCTTGATGCATCACGTACTTCCCCATAACCAATCAAGCCCTGATTTGTATATATTTTTATTAATGTGCATCGCTTAGGTGCACCGTCGATATCAGCAAAACGCATATCGGTTATCTTTAATGTACTTGGATCTATTTTCATTTTTACTTTCCTAATTTAATGTAACTTTAACCACTTAAAATTCCCAAATCACGCAAACACTGCGTAATTAATTTAATCTATCTAACTATCTCTTAATTATTTTGGATGCTTCGCCTTAAACAGCCATTGCTCCACCTTTAAGTTCTTTTTCGGCATTAGGATCATATGCATCCTTAGGAGTAGGCCAGCCGTTCTCTCTAATCATACGGCCAACTTCACGTAATGTCTTATCGTCATCACTATGAATTAAACCATCAGGCAAAGGTCCTGTATTTGCAAGCATATTGCAGTTGTTCATCATCGCATAACCAAGCCTTGAATAAACTTCTTCCGCATTGTAGTGAGATGCATCTTTCTGATATCCCCAGTTAGTTTCCTGAAGTGTCATACATATCTCATTATGCTTCTGCTTGTTGATATTCCATACTCGCGCTGATATGATACTGGCATCTTCCCTACCCTCTTTGCGATAACGTTCTGCCAAACTTGCAAAATGAAATTCAGGAGCTGCAAAATCCTCTGTACCAGTCGCTCCCTGCTTAAATGACAACAGAATATCGGGACGCTTACTTCTTATTAATTCATATGTATCTTCAATACGAACCATTGCTGGATTATCATAATAAGCGGCAATAATATCAAGCCATATCCCCGCGAGAGGAAAATCAAAATCAAGAATTTCTTCCATACAAGCATGGACATATTGCCAATACTCATCGACACTTCCAAACCCTCTATATACAAAATCAGAATCAGACTTGTCATATTGCAGTGTCTTTGTAAAGAATGCATTACCTGGCATCGGATATTGATGATGCCAGTTCAGCACATGTGTGTAATATGCAAAAAAACCCAAGCCTTTCTTGTCGCACTGCTCTGCCAGTTCTCGTGTAAGATCACGCTTAACTGCGGTGTAACTGTTGTACATCTCAACACTGCTATTCCAAAGACAAAATCCTTCATGATGACAAGTCGTAAAATTCACATACGACATCTCTGCTTCTAAAGCTAAATCAGTTATATAATCAGCATCAAAGTTCTTTGGATCAAACGTATTAAACAACTTTTCATATTCATTTATCGGTATTTCTTCTCTGAAGAGAGCCCATTCCCCACGCCCTAACTGGGAATAGAGACCATAATGCACAAAAAGCCCCCACTTGGCATTCTTAAACCACTCAACATTTGCCTCTCGTGGGCTTTTCTGCCAAAGTTCTCGATAACCTTCTAAATATTTTGGTGCATCCATCTTTATTTGTCCTTTCACTCAATAAGTACCTAAATCAAGAAAACTGTTTATAATTCTTTACTACATTTTTTAGCTGTACTCGTCAACATTTTGCCTAGTGTTGCCAAACCGCTACCTTCAAAATCATGAGGAAATCCAAGCATGGTTAGAGCCGCTTCAATATGTCCTTCTTTGTTGTATATTGGAGCCGAAATTGCCTCAACATTCCAACGATTGTTTTCCAAAAACGTATATCCATTTTCTCTTAGCTCTTTAAGTCTATTAAAAATAAGACTTGGATCCTTTTTCTCTGCTATCAGCTCTTTACATTCATCTACAAGTGTTATAATTTCAATATTGGAATGCTCAAGCAAAAGAGTAGCCCCAACAGATCCCTCAATAATCGGAAAATGAACACCAATTTTACCAGATATAGACATAGGACGTGGGGATTCTGAACGCAATACAACAACTTGATCCATACCTTGACGCACTGAAAGCTTGCAGGATAAACCACTCTTTTCTGACAACAACCTCATTTGCGGATACAGAACTTCTAAACGCTTTGTCTGATCTGCCAATTTTTTAGTAAGAGATAACAACCCTGGAGCCAAATCATAAATGTTTTTCTCTCTTTTAAATATCCAGCCATGTTCCAAAAACGTCTGTGTAATTCGAGAGCAACTGCTTTGGGTTATGCCAAGTTGTTTGCAAAGCTCTGGCTGACTCATTCCGGAGTGGCTCTCTGCCAGACTCTTTAGATACAAGATTGCTCTTTCTAAGGCCGGTATTGTATTTGTATTTGTTTCCATTTATTCTCCTAAATATTTAAATGGTTCTGGTCAAAGTTTTTACCCTTTTTCAGATCCATTTGTTATAATAAATCAATTATATTAATTACGAATGATGAATTTTCAGAATTTACATTAACTTATCTCGTATCACTGTTTGCTACGCCCGCTCTTCCTACTTAGTACTTATCACGTAATACTTCTTTTACAACTGCATTCCACCGGCAACAGGAATATCCGTGCCTGTAATATAACTTCCAGCATCTGAACTCAACAACAATGCCAGCCCTGCACAATCAGTCAAATCGCCAAAGCGACCAGCCGGAACCATTTCTAAAATTTTCTGTCTAAAGCCTTCATCTGCAAGAATCCCAGAGTTTCTATCTGTTAAAATAACCCCAGGTGCAATATTATTGACAGTAATTCCAAAACTTGCGTACTCCTTTGCACAGTTCATCATAAGGTTAACTTGCGCAGCTTTGGTTGTTGAATAAATTGAAAGTCTATATGCAGGTTTGTATTGATTAACGCTACCAATGGTAATGATACGACCACGACCACGATCTTTCATACTTGGAACAAATCCTTGTATAAGCTTAAAAGTCGACTCCAAATTCACTTTATATTCACGTTGAAATTCTTCTGAACTGAAATTTTCCACATTTTGATAAGATTGAATAGATGCATTTAGAATCAGGATATCTACATGCTCAACCTTCTTAATTAGCTCATCAATCTGAACATCATCGCTCAGATCTGCTGCAATGCCAACGGCTTTTCCGCCTGCAGCCTCGATCTCTGCAACAGTTTCTGACATCCTTGAACCTTCACTACTAGCGTGAATAATAACGTCTGCGCCAGCGTCTGCAAGTGCCATAGCAATTCCTTTTCCTATTCCACGACTAGAGCCTGTAACCAAGGCTCTCCGACCTTTTAAATCAAATAATTCTTTCATTTTTTTCCTATAGTTCAATTTCTCTATTTATTCTTGGCACAATACATTTGCATCCAGCCTCTTCTAAAAGAGATAATTCATTAATATCATTTATATCATTCAAAGCAAACATACCAAAATGGCAAGGAATAATCAAATCTGCTTCAAGTTGCTTGTAAAACTCAATATCTTCTTCAATTGTAAGATTACCCTTAAATCCAAGTTCGGCACGTTCTTTGTCTCTACCATTAACCGGCATAACTAAAATAAGTTCATAACCATCTGGGACATTTTTGTCTACATTCTCAACCTGATCATCATATGGTATCGTGTCACCACCAAAAAAAATTGCCAATTTCTCTTGTTCAAACAACAGCATATAGCTGTATGCAATATACTCGCCATCATTATCTTTTTCAAGCTCCTCGTGAGCAGCCGGTAAGGGTATAAGTTGAAAATCTGCTATTTTGTAACTCTCAAAACCATGAATAAAAACAAATTTCTCCTTAAACTCGGCAAAGTGCTCATCAACAAGCTTCTCGCAATCCGGTGGACAGTAAAATCTTGTTTTCTCATTTGCCATCATAATAGGTCCGATTGTTTTAGGATCAAAATGATCTATATGTCCATGAGTTATCAAGTAATGATCAATATTATCCAATTGATCTGGATTCACCGGTATATTCATCTGTCTTGTATGATCAAGTCTGCTTTTTTCCTGACAGTAATCTGACAAATATAGATCACATGCGATCATAGATTTATCAGATTGCAAAAGAAATCCACTTTGACCAAGCCATGTTAATTTCATTTTAAACTCCGTTTTCTTTTCATTAATAATAACATATACCCCTCCGACCTCGCACGCGAGGTCACCTCCCCTAAATTAGGGGAGGAGTGTTCTGCACTCAATACTCTCAGATTGACCAAAAACTGCTCCCCTGGCTAGTTCACCAGTCCCGCAA
>JAQICX010000101.1 GCA_027858345.1 Kiritimatiellia bacterium
GAGAAATATACTATAAGTGTATCTTTTTTATTGGTAATTGACTCAAGAAAAGAGTATAAATCAATTATAAATTTAATAGGGGAAATAGAGTATGAAAAAAATATTATTAGTTTTTTTAATGATTATCATTGGTGCATCTGCTGAATCAATTTCTAATCTTTATAATGTTGTCGGGGTTGAAGATGGCGATACAATATATATTATTGATAACGTTGGTGTAAAAAAGACAGTTCAATTAATTGGCATTGATGCTCCAGAAAGAGGTCAGAACTTTTATGTTGAATCAGGAACGGCTTTAGCAAATGCGGCTTACAACAAAACGGTGACAGTTGTTGTTGATTCTGTTGGTAAAGACAAGGAGCTGATCTCCACGGTTTATAATGAAGATGGGGTGAATCTGAATCTTGCAATGATTAAATTTGGATACGCCTGGAACTGCTCTACTGATCAGGAATTCACAGATGCACAGAGTGCCGCTAAAAACTCCCGGAAAGGATTATGGCAATATTCCAGTGCAGTTCCTCCGTGGGACTATCGAGAGGCTGTTGCGAAAAGACAAAAAATGTTTGAGAAGCAGAAGAAACTAGCCAGTAAAGAATCACCTAAACAAAAGATATCAATGAATAAAGCAGGTGAAAAGGCTTATACAACTAAAGGTTTTTCCAGTGAGTCGTTCAGCAAATCTAAAGACAGTGCTAGTCGTGAGTTTAGCTTCAATGATAAACCTCATAGTTTGTCGGGGCCAAGTATGAGTTGGGATGGAAAATCAGATAAACTGGACACTCAAAAAACATCCAAGGAAGGTGCCATAGGTTCTGGTGTGGTTGAGAGTCAACTGGCTAACATAAAGTTGGTCACAACAGAAGAACATAAGAAAGAGAATGCTAAAAAAGAACGCAAATATTTTTCTCTGGAAGATGGCAAATATAAAACAAGCAGAGATTAGAACATTTCGCTCACGAGACGCATTAAATCTTTGTTCTGTTGCTTCTGTTGAATTTTTCAAAAAAACAGGCAATTGGCTTGCTATTACTTGATTTTTTTTAAAGACCAACCCTTAGTTTTTCGGTTGGACAAGAAAATATCTGTTTCAGTCAATAAAATCAAGGAATGACTTTTGAAATTGTCTCTCTCTGAGTGATGATTTAATAATTTTACTTTTATACTCCGAACACAGTTCGGACGCTATCCCGCAGAGCGGGACTAATACAATTAGCCTGCTAATAATGTTGGTTGGAAGAAATGTAGAGTCGGATCTGCGGTCCGAAAGGGAATTAACCAAAAAATTAAGGAAATTGGCGGTGATTCACATAAAACGCTTGTAAGTTACTTTTTTTTTTAATATTCTTTTAGAAATTATAAATTTAAAAGAGAAAGGCTTAAAAATGGCTAGACCAGTAACTTTATTTACAGGGCAATTTGCAGATGTTCCACTTAAGGAACTTGCACCAATGGCTGCGGATTGGGGATATGATGGTTTGGAACTTGCATGTTGGGGTGATCATTTTGATGTTGAAGCAGCTGTGAATGATCCAAAGTATGCTGATTCTCAGAGAAAAATTCTTTCAGATGCAGGATTGGAAATATACGCAATTAGTAATCATCTTGCAGGTCAACTTGTTTGCGATCCGAATAACGATTCAAGATCAGATGGCTTTGCACCTGCTTCATGTGCGGGCGATGCTGAAGCAAAAAGAGCTTGGGCGGTTGAAACAATGAAAAAAACAGCTAAAGCTGCTGCAAATCTTGGCGTTGATGTTGTTAATGGTTTTACAGGATCATCAATCTGGCATCTTTTGTATAGTTTCCCACCAGTAACTGAAGAGATGATTGAAGATGGTTTTAAGTATTTTGCTGATATGTGGAACCCAATCTTTGATGTGTTTGATGAGTGCAAAGTTAAGTTTGCGCTTGAAGTTCACCCAACAGAAATTGCTTTTGATATTGTTACAGCTGAAAGAGCTTTAGATGCTGTAGATTATCGCGAAGCATTTGGTTTTAACTTTGATCCAAGTCATCTTCATTGGCAACTGGTTGATCCTGTAAGATTCATTGATGAATTTTTTGACAGAATTTATCATGTACATATGAAAGATGCAATTATCACTGCGGATGGTAAGAGTGGTATTTTGTCATCTCATCTGAACTTTGGTCAGCCTGGAAGAGGTTGGGATTTCAGAAGTCTTGGAAGAGGAGAAATTGATTTTGAAGCAATTATCAGAGCATTGAACTTTATTGATTACAATGGTCCTCTTTCTGTAGAATGGGAAGATGCTGCAATGGATAGAGCATTTGGTGCCGCTGAAGCATGCGAATTTGTTAAGAGCATTGACTTTCCTAAATCAGATAGAGTTTTTGATGAAGCTTTCTCTGATTGATAATGTTTAATGTGATATCACTCAAACTGTTGCATTGCAACATTGTGCCTTTAGCAAACTAAAGGCGAAAATGCTTTAATACAACATTTTAAACAATTTCACATTAAACTATAAGTCCTTTATAGGCGAGTTGGCAGCAACTCGCTTTTTTGTTTTTATGATTATTTATTCCATTTTATATAACTTATATTGTGTATTTCTTTTAGTTTCACTGTTTTTTGCTTTGGCACTATGTGTTAGCTCCTATTTTGAGCGAGAAAAGATTAAGCAGGAATTACAGTGTTCCCCTCTTATTCATAACAATTGGATGGGGGCAGATGTATTGTTCCTTTTTTTGTTTTATATTGTAGCAAATTATACTGTCGGTATAGTCCCTGATTACATGTTACGCTATATGGAGCGTTCCCCCGTATATGATAAACTTGATGTCGAAGTCATTGAGTATGCTTTTTACTTGTCAAGTAACTTTCTTTTTATTCATCTACCCGGAATTTTTATCTGTCTTTTGTTGGCGATGAAATATGGAAAGAAGTTCATCTATAATGTTCCTGAGATGCGTGGCTTCTTCAAGAATGTTGGTTATGGCTGTTTGTGTTTTACGCGAATTATATTGATCGTTATGTTTGTAAGTTATTTGAGTGTTAAGTTTCTGGGGATGGCCGGCTATGAGGTTGAACCCCAAGAAATTCTCTACGTGTTTACCAAAAGTAGTTCTTTGACAATGAGTATATATATTGCATTTATTGCAATTATTATTGGTCCAATATTTGAGGAGTTAATATTTAGAGGGGTATTTTTTCAGTATACATTGAAGTACACGAGTGTACCTGTTGCAATCTTCGCAATATCAGCAATTTTTGCCGCAATACACGTTCATATACCTTCGTTTGCCCCTCTGTTTGTGCTCAGTTGTGGATTCTGTTTGGCATATCTCAAGTCTGGAAGTATTGTTGCCCCCATAACAATGCATGTTCTGTTTAATGCAATAAATCTTCTGGCGCTGACCATTGTTAAAAATATAGCTCCGTAATTGCTTGCGGAGCAAGCAAGTCAATTGCAAATTATACGAATACAGGAATGCCTTCGGTCTTTACCCTTTTGGCTATGGACAGAAACAGCCTCCGGTCTTGATTTAAGGTTAAGATTGGAATGCCTGCGGCGTGATTTATTATATGACCAAGTTTCCTGCAAGCTCGGCGTCCCCAGAAGCTTTGCGATGACCTTTCTACTTTCCACCTCCTACGTATTACTTAGTATTTATCACCAGTACTGTGCAGTAATACATTAAATTGTTAATATGAGGTGTTTTTAATCAAGAATAGGCTATTGGTATGTTTTGACAATTTTTGTGCTACACACTATGATGCAGTTGAATAATATAAATGTCATGATGTGTTAATCATTAATAAACTGGAAAGGAAAATATGAAAAATAGAACATATAGAGTGTTGCCTTTAGTTACAAGTGTTTTGAGCATGGTTTGCAATCTTTACGCAGAAGAACTGGTAACGGTAGTGGTCAAAAATGGAGGTATGACGCAGGGAATAAATAATGTTTCAGGCTGGAACGGCGGGATGCGTGATACAAATGTTTTCAAGGTTGGTTCAGCGTCGCTAAGAATTGATGGGGAAAAGACGGCAATATAGATTTTTAAAGGCCTTGCCGGTAAAAAAGTGGCACTTAAAGGTTGGATTAAAACGGAGGGAGATGCAAAAGCACAAGTTGCAATCCAGAGTTTTTCGAAAGGATACAAAAATAATAAATGGCAGCAGCTTGTATATTTGCAGGGGGATAGTGATTGGATATCTTTTAATAAAACTGTAATAATTCCTGAATGGACAGAATGGAGTGAGATTAAGCTCGATGTTAAAGGTGACGGAAAAGCGTGGTTTGACGAAATTGCCGATGCAAATGGTGATGTTGACAATGGGGACGCATTGACCGCATCCTCAAAAAATAAAAAGCCGCTAACCGTTCGTCAGGAAATGCTCGAACAATCTTTGGCTAAAGACAAACCATGGGTTCCCGGCTACGGAATGTGGGATTCCTGGAAATCCAGCTGGTTTGGTCAGCATGATGATTATGTGGAACGTACAAAAAAAGGTGATATTGAGGTAGTTGCCTATGGTGATTCAATTATGATTGGCTGGGAAAAAGGTGTTGATAAGCTCGTTAAGCAGATTGATCCTGAATTGACAGCTGTGAATTATGGAATTGGTGGTGATACCACAAGACAAATTTTATGGAGAGCTGGGCATGGAGAGCTTGATGGAATTTCTCCAAAATTGATTATTCTTGGAATAGGGACTAATAATCTTTATGATGATGCTAATTCTGGTAATAATCAGGAAATTGTTAAAGGAATCTTTGCAACTGTCGACTTGCTTCATGAAAAATGCCCAAGTGCAAGAATTCTTCTTCTCAGTCTTTTACCGCGTCAGAACGAATATTTCTGCAATCGTGTTTATGCTATAAATGCAATGATTGAAGCTGAAGTTAAGAAGTATCCTTTTTTGACATATCATGACAGAACCGATAAGTTTCAAAGTGAACCATCAAAGATTAAGGATGAACTTTTTAAGTCTGACAAACTGCACCTTGTTGATGCAGGTTATGTGGTCTGGGATGCTGATTTGCAACCTGTTCTTGAAAAAGTGCTCAACCATAAAGAGTAAAGCATGGCTATTAAAGTTCAATTGCTTCCTTGCTTCGCTCTGAGGCAAGGTAGCTCAACCTTTCAGGTTGTCATGTCGAGCAGTAGTCTCAAAGAACGCAAGCTGAAGGCGTTTTGACACTTGCAAGCTGGAAGCTTGCGTTACCTTCGAAAAAACAGAGGTTTCTGGTTACATATATCACTTAATACTGTGAATTCATACATTAAATTGTCAAGATGAGGTGTTTGTAATCAAGAAATGGTCAATCTTTGATGTTGACATACCTAATGTCTTTGATTAGGATTTGTGTCAATCTAAAAGAAAGGTTTTAATTAAACATGAAACACATATTAATATTATTTAGTATACTAATGACAGGAGCAATTATGGCTGAAAAATGGCAGGCAATACCGATGGTGACTCAAGAATTTTTGGATAGTAACTCTGGACCTGGCGGTGAGGGGTGTCAGCGCATTCAGTGTCTTGCAATAGATTCACAGGATGGAAATCTTATTTTGGTTGGTACTGATGTTGGCGGACTATTTCGCTCTCTTGATGGAGGTAAGAGTTTTACTCCGTGCAATTATGGTTATGGTTCAACAGGATCTTCTGGTTTTGCTATAGATCCTAGGAATTCAAATAGAATTCTGTCTGTTGGTGACAATTCAGCGAAGGACAATGTTAATGGAATATATATTTCGACAAACAAGGGGGAAAGCTGGCAACAGGTTTTAGCAAAATCAAATGGGGGGCGTGATGAATGGTCGCCAATTTGTTTTGATGCAAGTAGCTATGATGAGAAGTTAGGATATTGCACTACAGCATATTGGTTGCAGGAGTTGAATAAGAACGAGCCTGGAGGACAACTTTATAAGTCGGAGGATGGTGGTGTAAGCTGGCTTAAAATTTCAGACAGCAAAGCATATGGTGGCAGTTCCAAACAAAGACATATTGCTACTAATCCTGAAAATGGTAATGTATATGTTGCAACTAAGAATGGCTTTTATGTTTCGGAAGATGGTGGTAAAACATTTGAGCCAAGACTGGATGGGGATTTCAATAGCCTTGCAATGATACCAAGTCAACCAAATAGTGTGTGGTTAACTACAAGCAGTGAGTTGCTTAAATCAACTGATGGAGGCAAAACTTTTGCTAAGGTAAATGCAACAGGTGCAGAAGATGGTTTTTACCGCCTTGCTGTGAGTCCAGTCGATCCTAATTATATGTATACAGTATCACCAGATCCAGATGGTCGAGAATGGTTTTATTCTTATGACGGAGGTCTTACTTGGAAAAGAAGCAAATATGATGTTTCAGAAAGTTGGATTCCAGCAAGCATTCGTTATTCCGGTAAATCAATACAGCTGATTTGGCATCCCGTAAATAAGGATGTGGCTTTCTCTATTTGTGGTGATGTCATTGCAAAGAGTTCTGATGGTGCAAAAACTTTTGTTTGGAATAGCTATGGTATTAACAATATTATGATTGGTGGTGCATTTAACTTTGGAGTGCCAAATGCTGATATAATGTATTTTGCTAGTCAGGACTACAATGGTGGGTTAACTAAGGATGGTGGTAAAACATGGGAGTTTATTAACCTTACTATTTCAAATACTAAAAATGCTGTTCGTCCAGGTGGAGATGACAGTGATCCATGGGGGTGGGTGTATGGTGGATTCAGTCCTGATGGAAAAACTATTTTTGGAGGAAATAAAGAGTATATGGATAATAAATATGACCTTTGGATTAGTTTTGATGGAGGAAAAACATCTGTTCGTAAAGTAAAAGATTTAGGTGGTCAACAGGTTTCGTTATGTGATCCTACCAACACAAGTGTGCTGTTCTGCTGGAATCAGAGAAGTGCTGATGGCGGACAGACATGGAAACAGATGGAAGGTTGTTCTGGAGTTTACACCGTTAGTGCTGGTGATGACAAATATCTGTTTGGTGTTTCAGGCAAGAGCGTTGTCCGCTCTGTTGATCACGGTGAAACTTGGCAGAAAATGTTGACACTGCCTATGACAAGCGGTTACGTTTATGATGTTGCATATGACCACATAAATGATAAAATTTGGGCAGTTGGAAAAGATCACAAAGTGTATGTTTGTGACGGGCCAACTTATGTGCCTGTTTCTGTTGCTTCTCGCCTGCCAAAAGATCAACTTGGTGATACAATCAAGAGTAGTGCAATAGCCATTGATCCTGTTGATCCAAGTATTATATATGTTGGAGCTTGTGGAACTGGATTGATAGCACAGCGTAACAATGGTGTATGTCGTTCTGTTGATGGTGGAGAAACATGGGAAAGTTTGACATGTAATTCGAAATATGAGCCTGCGCCTGGGGTAACGGCTGCACAAATGGCTAGTGCATTGCGAGTGCATCCTGGTACTAGAGATCTTTGGATCGGAAGTTGCTGCTATGGTTTTTGGAAGATTGGAGCACCGAGGTAATTATAATGAATATAGATTTACAGGATAGTTATTTTAGTCGTTATGGTTCGTATTTTGTAATTAATAACGATGCCGGAGATAAGTGGAATCCTCCAGGTGTATATCTTCGCAGTGTATTCGGTACTCAGAGTATGCATCATCGTCTGTTTAGATTGGTATTGCTCGAAGGAGATAATGAATGTGACTTTTCTATTTCAGCCTCTCCTGAGAAACTTACAATGGAGAGTGAACATGGTACTGCAGAATTTTGTATTCATACAGATAGATGCTTGAGAATTAGAGTCCGTGGGGTGGTTCTGCGAATGACATTGGTATATGCTGTTGGTATTTGGCAGGATGCCTACAGTAGAGTTCTTGATGTTGAAGAAAATGAGTGGGATCTACATTGTTATACAATTGCTAGAAAGTATCGTTTGCGAAAGCTTATGGGAGAAGTGGTTGTTGATGCTCCATGGAATGGAAAGAGAGCTGATTATATGACTATTAGACTGGATGGAATAAAGCAGCCCACGGAAATTTCAATGGTTGAATACCAGAAGGTATTTTGTGATACAATCTATGCTGATGATAAGAAACTATTTGATACTTGTGTGAGTGATGTTTCAACGGAGCATCAAGTGTGGCAATCCATGCTTCCAGTTGTTCCAGAAGAATTTAAGGAGACGGCAGAATTGGCTTTTTATGTGAACTGGGCAAGTGTTGCTAGGGCGGAAGGAAACTTTAAACGTCCTGCAATGCTTATGTCTAAGAAGCATATGAATCAAATTTGGAGTTGGGATCACTGTTTTAATGCATGGGGGCATGTTCATAAAAATCCTGAATTTGCACTGGACCAATGGTTTGTTATGTTTGACCATCAGGATGAGTCAGGGCTTTTGCCAGACTTCATAAACAGTGTTGAGATAAGTTGGATGTGTACAAAGCCACCTGTACATGGATGGATTATTGGTGAGCTTTTAAACAGAATGCAACCACTTTCAGCAGCAACATTAAGCCTTATTTATGAAAAACTTGTTAAGTTGACTAATTGTTGGTTTAACAAGATGGTTCTACCCGACAATAAATTACCGCATTATACTCACGGCAACGATTCAGGCTGGGACAACTCAACTATGTTTTGCACATCCTCTTGTGTTTGTGGACCAGATCTTATGGCGTTTCTTATATTGCAGATGGATGTCTGTGCAGATATTGCAAAGAGGCTTAATAATGGTGAAGAAGTATTCTGGAAGCAAAAAGCAGACACTATGTTGGAATTATTTATTTCAACTTATTGGAAAGGTGATAGATTTGTTGCATTTGAAGCATTTAGTAAAGAAGAAATAAGCTGCCAGTCATTGATTACTTATATGCCTATAATCCTTGGAGAAAGGTTGCCTCATGATATTCGTCAATCTTTAGTGAATAGTCTAAAAAACAGTGGTTTTATTGCAGAATACGGTCTTGCAACTGAGAGTTTAAATAGTTCTTATTTTTGTCGAAATGGATACGACGGATATTGGCGGGGACCTATTTGGGCTCCATCAACGTTAATAGTACTTGAAGGTTTGAAAAAATGTGGCGAGCTTACTCTTGTGAAAAATCTAGCTTTAAGTTATTGTGAGATGTGCAGAGATAATGGATTTGCAGAAAACTTTGATCCTATCACAGGAAAAGGCTTGTGTGATATTCCATACACATGGACATCCAGTGTCTTTATAATCTTAGCTCATGAATATCTAGTGGTTGAACAATAAAGAATTGAGTGGGTATATGAATGAACTTGCTATAGATATATTAAATGCTTTTGAAGAGGATTCCAGCCTTGAAACAACTTGTTTTTTTATCATTTCAGACTGTTTATACATCAATTGTCAATAGTAGGTGTTTGTAATCAAGAATTGGCTATTGTATTATTTTGACAATATGCTGGTATCTTTAATATAGTGTCCGCAAACAAGAATTTACAGAGAAATTATAATTATAAAAAACATAACTCGAACAGCAGGCTAAGACTGCATTCATATTCAATTAACAGCTTTATATGGAAACAATGTAGAGTCGGATCTACCTGCCTGTGCATAACATGCAGACAAGTGATCCGAGAAATAAAAGGAAAATAAAAGATGAAAATAAAAGTAGCATTTATAGGTGCGGGGAGCATTGGCTTTACCCGTAGAATTTTAACAGATATTCTGGCAGTGCCGGAACTTCAGAACATTGAAGTTGCGTTTATGGATATTAATGAGCATAATCTTGATATGGTAACACAACTTTGCCAGCGTGATGTTGATTCAAATGGGCTATCTATAAAAATTCAGTCAACCACTGACAGGCGTGCTGCAGTTACGGATGCTAATTATGTGTTCAATATGACAAGAATTGGTGGAATTGAGGGTTTCCAGACAGATATAGACATTCCTCTGAAATATGGTGTTGATCAGTGTGTTGGAGACACTTTGTGTGCTGGTGGAATTATGTATGGTCAGCGGGGGATTCCTGTTGTTCTTGATTTCTGCAAAGATATAAGGGAAGTTGGGGCTCCAGGCTGCATGCTGCTTAGCTACGGAAACCCAAATGCAATGCTTACCTGGGCTGCAAACGTTTATGGTGGCGTTAAAACTATAGGTCTTTGCCATGGTGTTGAGGGTGGTCACAAACAGATTGCCGAAGTTCTTGGGGTACCAGTTGAAGAGGTTGATATCATCTGTGCGGGTATAAATCATCAGACTTGGTATATTCAAATTAAACACAATGGCAGAGTTGTTGAAACATCTGAACTTATTGAAGGATTTGAAAAGCATGAAAAGTTCAGTAAAACTGAAAAAATTCGTATTGATATGATGAAGCGCTTTGGATATTACAGTACGGAATCAAATGGTCACCTCAGTGAATATGTTCCATGGTATAGAAAACGGGAAAATGAGATAATGGATTGGATTAGTATTGATGATTGGATTCATGGTGAAACTGGTGGATACTTAAGAGTCACAACAGAGGGGCGTAATTGGTTTGAACATGATTTTCCAAATTGGATGAAGGAAGAGCCTCAAAAATATGTTGCTGAATCTAGAAGTACTGAGCATGGTGGACATATAGTTGAAGCATTAGAGACTGGTAGAGTATATAGAGGTCATTTCAATGTTATTAACAATGGAATTATCTCTAATCTGCCAGATGATGCAATTGTTGAAGCTCCAGGATATATTGATTATAATGGAGTTAACATGCCGGTTGTTGGGGATCTTCCACTTGGTTGTGCTGCTGTATGTAATGCAAGTATATCCGTTCAGAGAATGGCGGTTGAGGCTGCTGTCAATGGTAATGATACATTACTGCGTCAGGCAATGATGATGGATCCTCTAACTGGTGCGGTTTGCAATCCTCCTGAAATCTGGCAGATGGTTGATGAAATGCTTATTGCCCAAGAAGAGTGGCTACCTCAGTATGGCAAAGCTATTGCTGAAGCAAAAGAACGTTTTGCAAAGGGAGATCTTCTTTCAACTCGTGAAAACTATAAAGGTGCTGCTGTTGTGAAGACTAAAACTGTTGAAGAGATGGAGCAGGATCGTGAAAGTGCAAACCAGAATGCTCAGGCATCAGAGAAGTAAGTCACCAACTGCGTTGGGGCAAGTCGCCAGTGCCTGACTGTTGCAAGAGGACGGTGGTTCCTCCGAAGTCATTTGGGTAGAGCGACGATCTTCGTTGCTGACGCTTACAAGCTAGAAGCGTGTGCTACCTTAACCAACTGCGTTTGGGCATGATGGAGTAAAGCAAAATGGCAATGCTAAATTTTGAATGCTGGATGAATTGAACACATAATTAATAAAGGAAATAAAATGATAAATAGAACAAATAAATGGTTGGGTATGCTTTTGTGTACATTAGGTATGACAGGTAGTTTGAGAGCTCAAGAATTGGCAAAAGTTGAGATTGTTAATGGAGGTATGATGCATGGCATAAATAATGTTTCCGGCTGGAAGGGCGGGGTTCGTGATACAAATGTTTTTAAGGTTGGTTCGGCTTCACTAAGAATTGATGGAGCCCAAACAGCGACACAGCGGCTTGATGGATTTGCAGGTAAAAAAGTTGCAATTAAAGGCTGGATTAAAACAGCAGGTGATGTGAAGGTACAAGTAGCTATTCAGAGTTTTTCTAAAGGTTACAAAAACAATAAGTGGCAGCAGCTTGTATATGCTCAGGGTGACAATGGCTGGATGTCTTTTAATAAAACAATAACTCTTCCTGAGTGGACAGAATGGAGTGAGATTAAATTGGATGTTAAAGGTGATGGAAAAGCTTGGTTTGATGAGATTACAGATGCAAATGGTGAAGTTGATAATGGAGAAAAATTGGCAAAAAGTCTGAAACAACCATTAACAGCTCGTCAGGAAATGATGGAGCAGTCTTTGATTAAAGACAAACCTTGGGTTGCGGGATATGGTGTGTATGATTCTTGGAAATCCGGTTGGTTTAGTCAACATGATGGGTACAAGGCTCGCACAAAACAAGGTGATATTGACGTTGTTGCTTATGGGGATTCAATTATGATTGGCTGGGACAAGGGGGTTGATCTTCTAGTGAAGAAGATAAACCCAAAGTTGACAGCAGTGAATTACGGAATTGGCGGAGATACAACTCGCCAGATACTTTGGAGAGCTGGACATGGAGAACTTGATGGTATATCACCTAAACTGATTATTCTTGGTATTGGAACTAATAACCTTTATGATGATGCTAACGGAGGAAGTGATAAAGAAATCGTTAAGGGGATTTTTGCAACGGTTGACTTGCTTCATGAAAAATGCCCTGCTGCAAAGATTCTGCTTCTCAGTGTTTTGCCTCGTCAAAATGAATATTTCTGCAATCGTGTTTATGCAATCAATGCAATGGTCGAAGCGGAAGCAAAAAAATATCCTTTTGTGACATATCATGACAGAACAGACAAATTTCAGAATGCACCATCAGAGATTAAGGTTGAACTTTTTAAGTCTGACAAACTGCACCTTGTTGATGTCGGTTATGTTGTCTGGGATGCAGATTTGCAGCCAGTTCTTGGTAAACTTTTAAATTAAGAGTTTTAATAAATAAAATGTCTAGCCTGATTTATTAATAATTCAGGCTGGAATAAAGATAATGGATAATATAAAAATGGTTAATAATACAAATGCAATTTTACATCCAGCTGTGGAAGGTTTTAATATTTCAGCGGAGTATAGGATTTGGTTGGATGGAGATGAAGCTCCTGTTCACTCAATAATTGGTTTTGCAGGTGGTTCGGCGGCATTTTTGTCATTTGATATGACAGGACCTGTGGAAGTTAAAATTTGGGCTGATAGAAATTTTGAAACTGCAAGCATTCGCCCACTTTCGGCTGGTATTGAGTGCGCGCGTGATGAAAATACTATAACTTTTATATTGGATAAGCCTCGAAATCTTTTTGTGAAATGGGATGATGGTTTTGAGTTGCCTGTATATATATGGGCAAGTGCACCTGATACCGATGTGCCTGACCCTAATGATGAGAATGTTATTTATTATGGAGCAGGAAGTCATGATGTAGGCAGAATTACAATGGAGAGTAATCAGCATTTATATATAGCACCAGGAGCAATTGTTTATGGATGCATAAAGGTCGATGATGCGGAAAATATTAAAATTTCGGGTAGAGGTATTCTTTGTGGTTCAAAGGATGGATGGCCGTCGCAAGAAAATCCAGAACATGATCTGGTTGGAATTTGGAATTGTAAGAATGTTGATTATGAAGGTGTGATACTTCTTGACTCATGGGGGTGGACACTTGTTTTTCATAATTGTGAGAACGTGCACGTTGATGGTGCAAGATTGCTTACAGAACGACTGAAATCAACTGATGGTATAAATCCATGTAACTCTCGAAATGTTTTGATTGAGAACTGTTTTGCACGTACAAAAGACGATTGTGTATCTATTAAAGGATTGGACTATCACGGAACAGAGATTCCTCCCGATATTTCTTTGTGGACTCCTATTCAAAATATTGAAATTCGTAATTGTGTTTTTTGGAGTGACAACAACAATGCAATTGTTGTCGGTACAGAAACGAGAGCTGAAGTAATTGAGAATATAAAATTTAGTAATATTGACATTGTAAAAGCAAGCAATACCTGCGGTGATGTTGCAGGGGCTATGGCTGTTTTATCTCTTCATGATACGGTTTTACAAAATATTGTATTTGAAAATATTCGAATTGAATATGCAACAGGTCCTTGGCTTATAATTTTCTTTCTGAAAGAAATATTTGGTATTCCCTCAATTCGTCGTCCGGAAGGTGGGGTTATTCAGGATGTAAGATTTAAGAATATCAATATAACAGGCGGGCCGCATCGTCCTGCATATATTCATGGGGAGGATGAGAACCATGTTGTTAAAGACATTGAAATTGAGAATCTTTATGTGCATGGCAAGCAGATTACCAACTCAAAAGATGCTCGTATAGTTATTGGTGAATACGTAGAAAACTTTAAATTACTTTAAATGAATGGAAAAATAAAAATGAAAAAAATCATATTTGGATGGTTGCTTATTATTAGCAGTTTAGCTCTGAATGCAGAACAAGGCATAACCTGGGAACCATTATGTGAGCCTGGAGGCGGAGGAGCAATTGTTGCACTTGCTGTTTCACCGCATAACGCAAAGCATATCATTACAAGTGGAGACATGCTTGGAGCAGCTGTAAGTTTTGATGGTGGAGATTCTTGGAAACCTGCGTTCGGGTTCTCATCATACGAAATGGCCGATATAACTTTTCACCCTACAGATTCAGATGTGGTATGGATGGGAACATGCATGGGCCCATATAAAAGTGTAGATGGAGGAAGAAACTGGGTGTCTAAGCGGAATGGTATGGGAAGAAAAATAGGTTCAGGATATTCAGTAATGATTGAGAAGATACTATTTGTTCCTAATGATCCGTTACATCTTTTAGCTTTTGGTGGTTCGTCAAGGCACTGGAATCAGTCTGAAACTTTTGGCTGGATTTGGGAGAGTTTAGACGATGGTGAAACGTGGAAGCATATTGCTACTCTTGACAAAAATGGATTTAGTCAGGCAGAGAAAAAAGGAGTTAATATTTGGAGTGCTCAATATGTTCCTGGTTCTGTTGCAGAGTTGAATGTTTTAGCAGATGATATTGGCTGGTGGACTAGTGATGATAATGGGAAAACTTGGCAGAAAAAAGAATATCAGGGAGTGTCAGGTGGTATATCAGGATTGACATTCAATCCAGTTAATCCAGACGTGGTGTGGGTTACTACACATAATTACAGTAATGATGGCAAATCAAAATTATTACCTGGAGGAGTCTTTAAAAGCATTGATGGCGGAAAGACTTTTAAACCAAGTGATATTGGAATTGCAAAAGTTGCAACAGGCGATGGAAATCAGACTAGTTGGTTTAAGAAGATTGCGGTATCGGCACAGAATCCAAAAGTGCTTTATGTTAATGATCAGGCATGGAATTCAGCAATAATTTATAAAAGTATTGATGGTGGCGGTAGTTGGAAACCGGTTGCTTCGAGAGGCGGTATTGGAACTGAACAATCTGAAGAAAGCAAAAAAGTTTTTCAAGTGGAAACGGCATGTTTTGCCGGTATTGCAATGAATTTAGTTGCCGACCCTAATAACTCAGATAAAATATATGGATTTAATACTGAGTTTATTCTTCGTAGTATTGATGGTGGTAAAATTTGGGATGATGCTACTGCGTATCGACCTGATCCATCAAAAAAAGATAATTGGCGTGGTAGAGGATGGAACGGCTGGTGTAGTATAAATGCGGCATTCAATCCGTACAAAAAAGGTCAATCTATTGTTCAGGCGATGGACGCAGGAAGGGGCTGGATTAGTGATGATGGGCTGCAGAGCTGGCGTTATGTTAGTGGCGAACCAAATCCTTGGCTAGGGGGGAAAGATGTCAGCTTTAGTAAAGATGGTTATATTTATATAACAACTGGTCATTTTGGACATGGCAATGGTATTGTTCGTAGTACGGACTGGGGTAAATCATGGAAAGTTCTTTATGGAGAAAAGCATGGATTGCCAGATGCTGGCTGGAATGGAGGTAAAGAATATGCTGGAGTATTTGTTCTTCCAGAAAACGGAAAAATTGCATGGGTTGTTTTGGATGGGCAGTTGCTTAAAACCAAAGATGGCGGAGAAAACTGGAGTGAAGTTCCTGAAGTTGGAGCTGCAAACTATATCGCCGGCGATCCTGCACACCCTGGAAGATTTTATATTAAGACAAAGTCTGGAATTTTAGTGTCTGATGCCGGTAAGAGTTTTACAAATATTGGCTTGCCAAATATTAGCTATCGCAGCCGTATAAATTGCGATTCAAAAGGTCGGGTCTTGGTTTGTCAGTGGCGACAAGAGCGTGGTGGCGTGTGGAGATATACACCTGAAACAAAAAAGTGGAAAAGATTGCTTGATGAACATTTGGCTTATGAATGCAATGCCGATCCGAACGATCCTACACGGTTGTTAGTTGTTACCTCCATGGATCCATTTTATGATAATGCCAGAGGCAATGGAGTGTGGATCAGTTGTGATGATGGAAAAAGTTGGAGTCAGGCAAATGATGGAATTGGCATGATGAGAGCAAATGCATGTGCGTTCAATCCATTTAATAGCGAAGAAATTATTGTTGGTACTTATGGAATGGGATTTTTCAAAAGTATCTGGTCAAAACAATTTAAGCCCAAAGGTACTAGGCAATATATCTCGAATGATCAAGATACTGCAGCCACAGAGTTAGAAAAAGTCAATGTCAAAAATGGCAGTATGACTGCTGGAACTGAAAAACCAGATGATTGGGGATCAAGTTGGGGTGATGTCACTTCTGTTCGCGATGTAAAAGTGTTTAAGAGCTCTCCGGCATCTCTTAGAGTTGATGTGAAGGATGGTAAGAACGGGCAGGTATTCCAGCAGATAAATGGAGCCGGCGGAAGCACATTAAAAGTGAGTGGTTGGGTGAAAACTCAAGGCGATGTAAAAGTCAATGTTGCAATTCAGTCTTTTGATGAAGGGTGGAGTAAAAATCATTTTGACCAGCTAAAATATATACAGGGAACCAGTTCTTGGGGCTACTTTGAGAAGCTCGTTGAAATACCCGGTTGGTCTGCAAGATTCAACGTCCTTATATTAGTTGAGGGTAATGGCTCTGCATGGCTGGATGATGTGAAATTAGAGAGAAAATAGTACAAAGTGAAAAACAATATATATAAAATAATACCTGTTGGAAAAAACAATGTTTTATGGATGTATAATAACATACAAACAGATAAAATAGTTTCTGTTAATGCTCCTGTTTTTGAGATTGATGGTAAAGTTGTAAGTTTTGAAAATGTTGATTTTGGGCAAGAAACAGAATCAAGAGTTTTACGAAATGGAGTGGTTGAATATCAGCTGTCAGGAACTGTTCAGAAACAGAAGGATCTTTTGTTAAAAATCATTTTTAGAATTGCTCCGGATAATCCAATCTTACGTTTTTGTTATGTTTTGGAAAGCACATCTGAGCATCATTTGACAAAAACAACAGGGAGTGATAGGCTAAAATACCTTAGTGTTAATCTTAAAGACTATCATTCAAAGACAGATATTCATTTCAGTGAATTTAATGCATCAAGTTACAGCTATAACTTAGTTGAACATGACTTGCCTGATTCATATTTTGAAAATGAATTAACCGCTATGGGACCTATATTGATTGCTTCAAACGATGACAGCTCTTTACTCATAGCCTATGAACATGGCTCGCAGGTTCTTGATGAATATATAAACTTTAAGCTGAAACAGTGCATGGATATTGAATTGAATGCAGTTAAGGGAAATTATTGGGATGGATATATACTAGACAATAATAACGACTTTACATCCGTGTGGTTTGAAATTGGGATGGTTAATGGCAATGCGGATGTTCTGGCATCCCACTACAGAACATTTGTGCTGAAATATATGTCAGAAAACATGATGAGTAGAGAACCATATATATTTTACAATACATGGAATTTTCAGGAAAGAAACAAGTGGTGGAATAAAAAAAACTATTTGTCTGGTATGACCGAAGAGCGAATGATTAAAGAAATTGAAATTGCATCGCAGATTGGCATAGACGTTTTTGTTATAGACACAGGCTGGTACAGCAAGACAGGCGATTGGCAAGTTAGTAAGGAGCGATTCCCGGGACAACTTAAGAACATAAAGAAAATGCTGAATGATAAGGGTATGAAGCTAGGTTTATGGTTTTCTCCACAGGCGGCCGTAACAAGTGACATGTTTTTGGAAAATCAGGAATGCTGCTGCACTGTAAACGGGGAAGATCCTAAGGCTCATCCGGTATGGGAGACGGAAGAGAGTTTTCAGATGTGCTATGTAAGCAAGTACTGGGAGTGTTTTGCTGATAAAATGATATCTTTATATCATGAATTGGGTGTTACATATTTCAAATGGGATGCAATTAGTCAACGAACTTGTAGTGACAATAGGCACTATCATGGTAACAGTAGTAATTCTCTGCAGGAATGTGATGATTCACAGGCGTTTGAGCAAGTACGATATTTATGTAAAATTGTTGACAAAATATGTGCAGCTTGTCCGGATGCTATTGTTGATTTTGATATAACTGAACCGCATCGTTCGGTTGGTTTGGCTTTTTTGGCTGCCGGAAAGTTCTTTCTCGTCAATAATGGTCCATATTATAGTTCTCTTGGAGATCCGTCTTATGCTCCAGGTGGAGGAATGGGGGCAAATGTTTTTGTTTTTCCAGGAGCCGCCCGGGCAAGAGTATGCCGAGAGCCTCTTGGTTATGACAAGTGGATCCCATCTGTACTGTTTCTTACTCACTATCTGCCTGATGATCCGATAATTTCGCAGACAATAAATATGGGCTCTTTAATTCTTGGACAAAATGGTATATGGGGAGATTTGCTTACAATATCTCACGATGGAATTCAGTACATGAATTTGATTTTGTCTAAATATAAACAAGTTAAATACGATATAACAAACAGTACCGCAGTTAGAGTTGGTATTGTAAGTGGAAGTCCGGAGGTTCATGAAAAAATATACAAAAATGGTAAAGGAGTTGTAGTTCTTTTTGCTGAGGCACAAGGGCAATATAGCTATATTACTCAAAACAAAGTAGATTCTGATTTCTGGGCTACAGAAGGTGTTGATGTAACCATGAAAGATAATCATGCAGTTATAAAAACCTGTTTTGAAATGCCGGGAGCTCAAATTGTATTCTTTGGTGTAAAATAGTTCACTGATAAAATAATAGTTTGTTTACTTGTTGCTCGAGTTGACAAAAAAATAAATTTGAACCTGATGTCATGGGGAAATCAAACAGTATTATTGAAGAAGTGATTAATTAATAACTAAGGAGAAATAATTATTAAAGTGAAAATATTATGTTTAACTAAAAATAGGTTATTCAAATCAAGAATAGGTCATTTTTTATTTTTGACACAGGTTAATAACTTTAATATAGTGTATGAAACTTAAAATATATAATTAATGTTGTATCAAATATAAGTGTTGATTTGGAGAACTCAAAAAATATGTTATTTTGTGAGATGTTTAAAAAACAAAAGATAGGAGTATAGCTATGAAAGAGTCGGTTAAGTATTGTATACTTATTATTGCAGGAGTTTTTGTGCAGACAGTAAGTGCAGTGTCGTTTGATGGTGTTATGCAAGGTTTAACATCTGATAGAGCGGCATATTCTAATGAAAATGATTCGGCTTCTGTTGTTCTTAGAAGTACGACAGAAACTACTATGCAACTTGGGCAGGATGGATCCCACAATCTTTTTGAACCGTTGTTTGTTTTTCAGCTGCCAAATGTTGGAATGGAAGATTCACCATTTATTAGTGTCGCGTTGTCAGCTGAATTGCTATATAATTGTGGTGCATGGTTTGGTTTTGCAGCCGATTTGTATGGTTCAGAACCAAGAAATACGGCGGATGTTCTTGCCAGTGACTATTATATGGGAGCTAATGACACATCTCCAACATTCACAAAACTCAAAGATACATGGATAAATTTTAACGTTGACCCAGGAGTTCCTGCCGGAACAAAAACTTTTGCTCAAGAAGAAATTTTGAATTACATTAATGATGTATATGAAGGTGGAACAAATGCAGGCAAATATATTGTGATTCGTATTTCCATGAATGGTCCTGGATATGGTTGGTGCCAGGCTAGTTTTGCATCTGCAAATAGCGAAACAGAATCTTTCAGACCTAAAATATCTTATACCGCAGCACGAAATCTTGTATCTGGCAAAGTTATTGCAGATCATAACGATGTCAACAT
>JAQICX010000032.1 GCA_027858345.1 Kiritimatiellia bacterium
TCCTAGTACGAGAGGACCGGAAATGACGTACCTCTGGTGTTCCAGTTGTTCCGCCAGGAGCATCGCTGGGTAGCTATGTACGGAAAGGATAAGCGCTGAAAGCATCTAAGCGCCAAGCCTCCTCCAAGACGAGATCTCTCTAGCAGTTTACTGCTCTGAAGGCAGGTTGAAGACTACGACCTTGATAGGCCAGAGGTGTAAGCATGGTGACATGTTCAGCTGACTGGTACTAATCAGCCGTGAGGCTTGACTACATTTTTTCTTCTTGTCAAGTTGAGTCCTATATATATCCCATTTTTTCTTTTAGAAAAAATGGTAGTTAGTCAGTTAGACCGTTGGTCCGTTAGACAGTTAGATTGTTAGACAGTTAGACGGTTGGACAGGCTGATGGAATACCCCAAATATAATTTTTTTACATATTTTTATGAACTTTAAATAGTTCAATCAGATTTTTTTCTGGTGACAATAGCGAGGGGGGTACACCCGTTTCCATTCCGAACACGGAAGTTAAGCCTCTCAGCGGCGATGGTACTGTCATTTTTGTTGATGGGAGAGTAGCACGTTGCCAGATTTTTCTTTCTAAGGCTTTAAGCATTACGCTTAAAGCCTTTTTTTGTGCCTAGGCAAAAAAAGAGGAATGTAGCCGTTGGCTACAGGAATGCCGGCAAGCCGGCAGGAAAAAGGAAGTCACTGCGTGACGGCAAATTAAGATTAAGGTTGAGATTAAGGTTAAGACGGTTGTCTCGCAAAACAACCATGTAGGGGCAAACCTATGTGTTTGCCCTACGTGACGGCAAATTAAGGTTAAGATGGCTGTCTCGCAAGACAACAATGTAGGGGAAACCTATGTGTTGACCTGAAAGAACGTCCAATCCCCGCAGAGCGGGACTAGCAAAGCTAGCCATTGAACATCCAATTTTGAATAATAAACCCACAGAATAACTCTGATATTACGCATATTAGTTGATGGCAAGATGTTTCATCTTGTAAGGGCAGCCTATGTGTTTATTCTTTTGAAAACCAGAGATGCGATAAATCGCGTCTATACATATGAGGAGTTGAAAATGGCATGGGGCTGTGTAGAGACGAGATTTATTGCGTCTAATTGCGTATCATAATGAAAAAAACGGGGTTGATATCTTAAAGTGTTTGAAGTTCTATGGGTAAGTATGTTAGTATATATGGATAATGGTAAAATTTCTTTGAAAGGATATTTAAAATGAAGGATTGTTTCCTTAAGTATGACGATTTTAGTGAAGTTTTGCAAGATAAGTATGGTTATAGAACTCCAGATCATATTCTTGAGATGTGCAAGAAAGACTTATTATTTAAGTATGATTTCTGGTATTATGTTAATTTGCTGAAAGTTGTTTATGACTGCTCTAAATTGGCGAGAGAAGGCAAACTTGACAGTCATGAATGGGCGTGTCAGTCGTTAAACATGTTTCAGTTGATTGAGCATGCAGGAACACCTGTGAATATTTCAGGGGTTGATAATCTTGAGATTTTGAAGAAACAACCATGTGTGCTGGTTTCCAACCATATGAGTATTATGGAGACTTTTATGTTGCCATGCATATTCTTGAATTATGGATTTGGAACGTATGTTCTGAAGGAATCTTTGACAAATTATCCTTATTTTAAAGATGTTTTGAAAGCTATTGATCCTATTTCGGTTAAGCGAGAGAATCCTAGGGAGGATTTGAAGAAAGTTTTGACTGATGGAGTTAAGAAGCTTGGTGAAGGAACTTCACTTATTATTTTCCCGCAGTCAACGAGAAATGTAGTTTTGGATAAGTCTCAATTTAACACATTGGGGCATAAATTGGCGGCCCGTGCAAATGTTCCTGTTATTCCTGTTGCGATAAAGACTGATTTTTTTGGTAAGGGAAAGATTATAGCTGAGCTTAGTAAAATAGATAGAAGCAAAGATGTTTATATTAAATTTGGTGAGCCGATTTTGAATGTTAAGGAGGATTCAAAGGGTGCTTATGAGAAGACTTTTAGATTTATTGCTGATAGTTATCGATCATGGGGTGGCGAGGTAAAAGAATAATAGTTAATGTTTATAGTAAATGGTTGTGGAATAGCTTCCTCCTTCGCCCGCTGGGCTACGGCGGACAGGCCGCAGGAAAGCTCACGATGTTCGATTAATGTAAATGGTAAATAGTAAATAGTTTTGATACGATAGATAGTTTAGACAACTAGGGTAAAGTGTTTTAGGATTTAAGAGATGTTAAATTAATAATAAAATGAAAATTATAGATTCAGATTATTTAATAATTGGTAGTGGTTTGGCAGGATTGGTTTCTGCGTTAAAACTTGCAGATAAGGGCAAGGTTCTTATTGTTACCAAATTGACTATGAGGGATAGTAATACAGCAAATGCCCAGGGGGGTATTGCATGTGTTATTACTCCTGAGGATAGTTTTGATAAGCATATTGAAGATACTCTGGATGCTGGTGCAGGACTATGCGACGAGAGTGTTGTTGAAAAAATTATAACTTCTGGTCCTGAACGTATTAAGGACCTGGAGGATTATGGTATTCGTTTTGCACAAAGAGAAGATCCTTTTAAGGGTGAATATGATCTGGGTAAAGAGGGGGGGCATAGTAAGCGTAGAGTTTTGCATTCCGGAGATATAACAGGCATGGAGATGCAAGATGAACTTATTTCAAATGTGTTGAACAATCCAAATATTAAAGTGCTTGAGAACTCCATGGCAATTGATTTGATTACGACGGGGTGGCTTGGTGAAGCAGGCGAAAATCGTTGCGTTGGTGCATATATTCTGGATCGAATGTCCGGTAAGATTTTTGCGGCTAGGTCACCGAATGTTGTAATAGCTTCTGGTGGATGTGGTAAAGTGTATCTTTATACAAGTAATCCCGATGTTGCAACTGGTGATGGAATTGCTATTGCTTGGAGAGCCGGTGTTCCAATTCGTAATATGGAATTTGTTCAGTTTCATCCAACTTGTCTATATCATCCAGATGCAAAATCATTTTTAATCAGTGAGGCTGTTAGGGGTGAAGGCGGGCTTCTTGTTGATGGAAATGGTGAGCGTTTTATGGAGAGATATGATGAACGCAAAGAACTTTCTCCACGTGATATTGTTGCAAGAGCCATTGATAGGGAGATGAAAATTACAGGTGCTCAATCTGTTTTTCTTGATATGACACATAAGCCAAATGGTTTTGTTTTAAAAAGGTTTCCCAACATATATGCAAATTGTATGAAGTTTGGAATTGACATGGAGAAAGATTTGATTCCTGTTGTTCCAGCCGCTCACTATTGCTGTGGAGGAATAAAGGCAGATGTTGATGGAACAACAGAACTACCTGGCCTTTATGCCTGTGGTGAGGTTGCATCAACTGGATTGCATGGTGCAAATAGGTTGGCAAGCAACTCTCTTCTAGAGGCTGTTGTGTGTGCACATTTCATGACTGAAAAGATCAAATCTGAGCCAATGGCCAAAGACTATAAGCAACTTTTCATTCCTGACTGGGAATATGGTGATGCGGTAACCAGTGACGAGAAGATTGTTATTGAGCATAACTGGAATGAAGTTCGTACCAGCATGTGGGATTATGTGGGGATTGTCAGGAGCAATAATCGCCTTGAAAGAGCTTCGCGAAGAGTCAGAAATTTAGAACATGAAATTAGAGAATATTATTTGGATTATCTTGTTACAGCAGATACATTGGAGTTGAGAAATATTGTTGCCGTTGCAAGTATTATCATTCGTTCGGCAATGATGCGTAAGGAGAGTCGGGGACTGCATTACACTTTGGATTATCCTGATAAATATGATATTCTGTGTGATACAATAATTTGTGATAAAGAGTTTTAGTAAGTTTGAATGAAAATGAATTTAATATGAAAAAGGGAATATATTATGCGTAAAAGAAGAGTTGTTATTACCGGGATTGGGGTTGTTAGTTCTGTAGGTATGAATGTAGAAGAGTTTTGGAAAAATATAAAAGCCAATAAAACTGGTATTAAAGAAATTTCAATTTTGAATTCTGAAGAGCGTTATACATGCAGGAATGGCGGCTATATTGAAAAGGATGATTTGAAGGAAGCAACGTCAAAATATAAGATTAGAAATCCTGAGAAGATGGTTGAGATGTCAATATTGGCAGCGCAGGAGGCTATGGAAACTTCAGGTTTGATTGATGATTTTCAAAATCCTGAACCCCAGCCATGTGGTGTTATTCTCGGCACAGGAATTGGTTGTATTGGTGTGATTGAAGATATGAATGAAATAATACATAAAAGTGGCAAAGGCATTAGGGCAGTACGCCCTTCAGCTATTCCTGTTTCAATGGCAAATGCTGTTTCTTCAAATATATCTGTAAAGTATCAGTTGACTGGTCCAAATTATGTTATAACATCTGCATGTAGTTCAGCAACTGCTGCAATTGGTAATTCATGGCGAATGATTGCGGATGGATATATTGATAAAGTTCTTGCCGGCGGTGGAGATGCTGTTTTTTCTTATAGTCATTTTGCTGCTTGGACTAGCTTGCGTGTTATGTCTTCAATTGAGGATGCTGATACATGCTGTAGACCTTTTGATGCCACTAGATCTGGGTGTGTTCTGGGAGAAGGTTCTGCAATGTTAGTGTTGGAATCTTTGGATTCAGCATTGGAACGTGGGGCAACTATTTATGGTGAGATTGTTGGCTATGGGGAATCATCTGATGCTTCACATCTGACCAGACCTAATCCTGAAGGGCAGATTAAAGCAATGAAGATGGCATTAGAGTCGGCTGGTATAAGTCCTGAGGATATTGGTTATATTAATGCACACGGAACTGCAACTATTGCAAATGATACCACGGAAAGTGGTTCAATTAATGAAGTTTTCGGAGAAGAGCTTTCAATGGAAATTCCTGTATCATCATTTAAGCCGTATTATGGTCACTTACTGGGAGGCTCTGGTGCAATTGAAACATTGCAGTTGATTCTTGGCTTAAAAGAGGGATGTATTCAGGGAAACAGAAACCTTGTAACACCAGATGAAGAGTGCAAACTGAAGTTGCCTGTTGACTCTTTTGAGTCAACAAAAGACTATGCAATGAAAAACAGTTTTGCGTTTGGAGGTAATAACTCAGTTCTGGTATTGAAGAAATATAAAAAATAACTAAGGAAGAAGATTATGACTGTTTTAATGGGTGGTATGTATGTTGCAGTAATGTTGTTAATATTTTTTGCAGTTGTTTTCATTTTGATATGGCCGCTGCAAATCTCCGCTAAAATGATTGAGGCAAAACGTACAGGTTTTGGGAGCTGTCTCTTAGCAGTTTTGGCAGCAAATGTTCTGAGTACAATTGTTTTTTTTGCACTACCACAGTTGGCTGTTATTGCGCTTCTGGCTAATGTTATTATTACAGCATTTGTTTTTGCTGGAGTTCTTGGAACAACTTTTATTAAAGCAGTTGCAATAACTATTGTATATTGGGTTCTTCTTGTTGCAGTACTTTTTCTAGCATTTTTTGTTGTTTCACTATTTGGGATAGGTTTGGCAATGCCTTTTGTTTAATGTAATTGATATAAATAAAATATAAGTTTGAAATGGAGAATTAGAAATGCCTAAAGCATCGGATCTTAAAAGAGGATCATATTTAGAAATAGATGGAATTCCACATGTTGTGGAAGATTTGAAAATCAGCACACCTACAGCTCGTGGAGGGACAAGTCTTTATAGATTTCGTTTTAGAAATCTTCAGACAAAGGGAAAGATTGATAAAACACATAAGGGTGATGATATGTTTAAGGATGCCAACTTCACAAAAAAAGAGGTTCAGTTTTCTTATGAGGATCAGGGCAGTTATGTGTTTATGGATGTTGAGGATTATTCAGAATTCAGCATGATGATTGAAGACATTGAGTATGAAAAGAATTTTATTACAGAGGACGTTGAAGGTATTAAGGCTTTGATTCAGGATGGACAGATTCTTGCTGTTGAATTGCCGGCAGTTGTTGAGTTGGAAATTGTTAGGTGTGACCCTGCTGCAAGAGGTAACTCCGCAACGGCAAGAACAAAGCCCGCGACACTTGTTACAGGTTGGGTTGTTCAGGTTCCTGAATATATGGAAAATCATGAAATTCTACGTGTAGATACTAGAACTGGTGAGTTTTTGTCAAAGGCATAAAGTTAATGGTTAATGGTTGATAGTTAATGGTTAATGGTTGAGGAATAGCTTCAGTCTTCGTCCGTTGGGCTACACCCGACACGGCCGCAGGTATGATGGTTAATGTTTGATTTTTTCTATGAGCGTTTGAAGATAGGTGAGTTGTAGAGGTAGGTGACTTATAAACCTACCTGATTTTTTAGGGCATCGAACAGTCTGATTTTGTATATGGTTTATGGTTTTACATTTTTCATTAAATTTTTTGTTTTATTTGCTGTAAGTATTCTTTTGCCTGGAGTGTTTTGGAGCTGGGCTTTACCTAAGGAGATTAAATCTACCTGGCAGAGGAGTGTTGTATCAATTATAATTGGTTTTATATTCTGTTTATGCTGGAGTTTCTTTTTAAACACTCTAGTTATAAACAAGATGGTGATAAATCTTCTCGGATGTCTATGTGTTTCAATTTTGGGCTATAATTTGGGAAAAAAGAAGAATGCTTTTTCTGAAAAAGATTTGGGTGATACCCTTTTTTTCGGATTTAGAATTTCAATTATTCTTTCTCTTTTTTTTCTGATTTTTAATCTGAACAGTCAATGGATTCTTGGAGGCTGGGATCCTGGTGTTTATACCAATCAGGGTGTCAGTGTGGCTAATAATAATGGTTTCACACCTCCGATTTCTTTTTCGGATGATGAGTTGACTCATGACCAGCTGCTTATGATTAGTAAAGTGCCTGATGAGATGAGCAATTCAGGTGTTGAAAATTATAGAGAACTTTTGCCGGGGGTTAGAATAGATACTAAAACAGGTGACATATCAAATCTTTTCCTAAGGAACTTTTCTAACTTTATTTCCATATTGATTAAGTGGGGAAGTGTTGAACTTGGATTTAAAGCCAATCTATTTGCAGGGATACTCTTTATTTTGATATTCTCTGTTTTATGTTATAGAAAGTTTGGTTATTTTTTCGCGATTTCTTGTTGCTCTGTTTTATCTTTACATTCTCTATTTTTGTACCATATTAAACTGCCGACTACAGAAGTCTTGCAAATGACGCTCTTTTTTGGTTTTGTTCTTTTAAACTCATGGAAAACAAATTTATTCACCTCAATAATATCAGGTATGATTTTCTTTTGTGCGGTTGCAAATAGGGCAAGTTTTATTGGTTTAGGTTCAATATACCTGTTTTTTGTATGTTTATCTAAGACGGTTACAGATGAAAAGCTTAAAGATCGTTATGTTTTTCTTGGCTTAACCATTTTAGGCTTATCAAGCGGTTTGATTTATGACATTGTTTTGTGTCCTGATACTATTGTGAAGTTACATTATGTTTTTAGTAAGTTGCTTTTTGTATCTATTATCTCCATTGCGGCATCACTGGTTGTTACTTACTTTGCAGATATGTTTAAACCATTTGTTGAAAAACTATTGTCATATCTTGATAACAAAAAAGTTCGGTATGGCTTGGCATGTTCTTTAATGCTTCTGACTTTGGCATTTATATTGTGGTTTTATTTTACATCTGATTATCTTCATAATCAAATCAGAATGTTAGTTTCTTATTTTGGAATTGCAGCAACCATTTTTGCATTTGCAGGTCTGTTTTTTATGCTTTTTGATATAAAGAACTTATATGCAAAATTAACTGTCGTTTTTCTTATTCTTGTTAGTGTTGTGACATTTGCGAACCAGTATGTTGCGAATTTGTATCCATGGGCTGCCCGTCGATATGTCACATATACATTGCCGTTACTGATTATGGCTTCAATATATTTTCCTTATGTTCTGTGGAGAACTAAAAAGGTTGGTTTACGGGCTGTTTCTATTATTCTGATTTTGATTATATGCGTTCCACAGCTCAAGACAACTAAACAGGTTTTTATGGGAACTGAATACCGTGGAATTTATGCAAAACTTAGTGAATTGAATAAAGTGATTGATTCTGATAAAGCTTTGATTATTGTTGATGATCACAGGTTTGCAACGCCATTAATTTATACTTATGGGCATAAGGCTGTTGATAACAGAGTTATAACATCATCAATTGTTGATGAAGAAGGTATCAAAAAATATTATGATTTGCTGAAGACTTGGCAGGGACACGGTAACACATTGTACTTCTTAAAGACTACACTCGTTAGTGTTGATTCATATGTGCCTTTTGAATGTAGTTTGTCAAATGTCTGGAGTTCTAGTTTCAAAACAAGCGAAGTTGTTCACGGGCAAAATCAGAATAGATTTGAATATAAAGAAATAGAGTTTGAACCATCGTTATATGAGGTTGTTGAACTTCCTGAATATGCTCTGAAGCAAATAAAATTTTTTGGTGTAGATATTGGTAGTGAATTTGATTTTCTTAACATACGTTCAGGGGTGTATGAAAGAGAAATCTCTGATGGGCATACCGTTCGATGGACATCTGATGTGGCTGAATTTGTTATAACATATGGGGGGAATGCAGACCTGTTAGTTAGAATTAGTTATACAGTTAAGCATCGCCCAGTTGAGTTAAAGCATATATCATATATGGTGAATAACAAAAATATTACGGATGTTATATCTTCAACAAATGCCAATGATGTGATTGTTGATGCTTTTAGGGTTGATTCTTCATGTTTAACTAATACAAATGTTTTAAGTATTACTTCTGACACATTTATTCCAAATGAGATTGACGGCAGCGCTGATAAAAGAAAGCTTGGTATTATGCTGGATTCTATTGATATTGATATTGATTAGAGCATTTCATTTGTTTAGAGCTCTAGTATGTGAATAAATCCTTAATCTTATACTCATAGGAGTCATCAGGAGTAACACTGTTTAAGGCATTGAGTATTTTGAAATGAATTCTTCTGGATATTGTTTTACCTTTTCGCCCTTTTTTTACCATTTTGTGCGTCAGGTGTTCGTCAGATGCTGCGACCAAGTCATGGTTGCTTATGTTGAGTTCATCTAAAATTTTATCAAGTGGTTGTGTTTCGTGCTCCATATATCTGTGCTTATTATCCTATTTGTTTTTAATTAAGTGGGGTAGCATATAATTTGTACTAATAAAAAGCAATGTTTTTCTATTTTTATATAAATAAAGGGGTTGATTTAGTAGCCAATTGATTGCGTCTTCGGTTGGTAGGGACGGTATTGCTGCCAAGGTTAAAAGAGATGTGGTTATCCTGATTTGCAGGCAATTGTTCCTTCTCTACCAGGGATTTCTTTAAGAATAATTTTATTGGTTTCGATTATATTTGTTGGTAAAATATCTTTCAACGGCAAGAATGATATATTCTGTTTTTCTGTTTTATTAAGGAATTTGTCAAACATTTTGCTGCATACAATACCTTCTACTTCGGCATGTATAGTAAATACACTGTTGCTTTTGCTTTTAGTAATTAGTTCTATTATGTGTTCATTGTAGTTCTCATCATTTATACCATTTGTTCCAATAAGTTCATCATATGTAGGAAAGTATTGAGGTATTTGAGGTGTTTTTAATTTTTCATCATTTACAGTTGGCACGAATATTCCTTCCCCTCTGCAATCACTATTGTGTTTAAAGTTAAACTTATCCTTTTGGAGTAGTGTTTCATCGGTTGAACGCCATCCAGGTGCAGCGCTACAGCTTGGTGTGCTGCCTGTTATCTTTTTAAGCATTGAGTATGCTTTTTGCAATTCCCTGTAAATTCGTTCTGGCTTCCATTTTTCAATGTTTGCCTGCCAACCATGATGATCCCAAGCGTGAAGTCCAATTTCATGTCCATCTTCATAGGCTAGTTTAATTGCGGCAATTGCTTTTTTGTTTTTACCAATTATTGGACCTGGCCAAAATGTTCCTTTAAATATAATGTCCCATCCGTATAAGTTGGAGGCATTTGACCTTAGCATTTTAATTAAAAATGTTGGCTTTAGAAGTCGCCATAAGTTTCTACCCATATTGTCTGGACCTACAGAAAAATAAAATGTTGCTTTAATATTATTTCTTTTTAGAATTGAACATAGAGTTGGAACACCTTTAATAGTCCCCCTTAGAGTATCGACATCTATTCTTAAACCAACTTTTAAATTGTTTTTGTTTTGTTCCATTGTTTTATATATTCGGATATGTATATTTTGTTTCTAAACAAATATTGTTCTACCAGGACGAATGAAATTCGCACCTTCTTCAATTGCGGTCTGATAGGAGTCTGACATGCCCATTGATAATGTTTCTAATTCAACATTGTCAATTTTTAAGTTGCTTATATAGTCATAAAGTTGTTTTGTATGTCTGAAATATGGACGCATATCTTCTGGATCAGTGGAGTAGGCTCCCATGGTCATTAATCCGTTAATTTTGATGTTTGGAAGAGTTGAACATGCTCTGATAATTTGCTCTGCATCATCAGGTATTACACCTTTTTTGTTTTTCTCAAATGCTGAATTAATCTCAATGCATACCGGCAATTGATGGTCTAGTCGTTTGCTAAGAGCTTCTGCATGTTTGTATGAGGCAATTGTCTGAATAGAAGATATAAAAGGGATTATTTTATTTATCTTGTTTGTTTGGAGGTGTCCAATTAGATGCCAATTCACTGTTTTTGCAAGCTCTCCAAGTTCCGTGTAAAAATCCAGTCCTTCTTGAATATAGTTTATGCCTATATCTTCTGCTCCAGCTTCGATTACTTCCTTAATCTCGGAAACAATCCTGCGTTTTACAACTACACATATTTTTACATTATCTGGTATTGCAGATTTAACTCTTTTGAAATTCTCAGCAATTGACATTTTTCAACCTTTTGCAAATAATATCAATTGGCAAACCCATTACATTTGTTTTAGAGCCATCTATTTTTTTTATAATTAAATTTGCATGTTCATCTATATTGTATCCACCTGCTTTGTCGATTGGTGATACTAGTTTATGATATTCAGCGATCTCTTCATGTGACAGATGTTTGAAAAATACATTTGTTTTGCATACATCAATTGTTGTAGATTGATTAATAGGGGAATAAATCGCCACGGCTGTTATAACCTGATGTTTTCTGCCTGAAAATCTTTCTAAAATTTTATATGCCTCATCAGAGTTATTGGGCTTTCCAATTACTTTGCCGTGAAATGATATTACTGTATCTGCAGCAATGATATGACAGGAAGGATACTTTTTGATAGTAGCTTTGACTTTCAAAATTGCATTTTGCCTAGCTGTTTTTTCTGGAGAGTTAGGTAAACATACCTCCTCAACCATTGGATTGTATATGCAAAACTTGGTGCACAATTCCTTTAATAATTTTTCTCGTCTAGGAGATTCTGATGCTAGTATTAATTTCATGGTATGATTATAGAGTAAACATTAAATACAAACAACATATTTTTGCTTTTATTATTTTATCTAAAAAGTGTAAGCTTAAATGCGAATAATAATTTGGCAAAAAAAAACCACTCAACACAAGATGTGCTGAGTGGCTAACTATTATAATCAGGGAGTCTTTCTTAGAAATCGTATCCTATTGAAAGCATACCAACTACTTCTACGTCGTAACCGTATTGTTCTTCAGGTAGAACTTTGTCGTCGCCTTGACCGATGTATGTAACTGATGCTCCAAGGATTCCGTAAGCGACAGATGCGCCAACTGTGTAATCCTGAAATCCATCTTCAGTACCGCTGTTTTCGTTAATTAGATAACCTGCTGAAGCAAAAAGACCAGCACTTAGTTCGTCTGTTAAGTCTAAGCCGTAATCAGCTGTAGCTTCCAAATAAATTGTATCTTTGATTCCACCATCCACACCAAAGTATGCAGCAACTCCAAGTCCAATAGGACCTACTGGAAGACCAGCAGAAACAGAAAGTTCTCTATCAGCTTCACCGCCATACATTGGATATGTGTATTCGCAGTATCCAACACCAAGATCTAGCATGTCTGCAACTGTTGTTCCCCAACCAACATAGATATCAATTTCTGAAAACTGATTGTCTTCAATAGTTCCATCATAATCACCTATATCATAGTTAGCCCAAACACCAAAGTTCAGTCCAAAACTTGTTGTTGCATCCATCCAAGGCTGAGCAACCATTTCATCATTATATGTTACACCACGGAACACATACGCTGAAGCAACGTCCACACCTGCAGATAAACTTACTGGAGCAACTTCTTCTTCAACCATTACCACGGCTTCTTGTGCAATTGCTGATGTTGCAATCGCTGCCACACCCGCTAGAACTGCTGTTAATGTCTTTATCCTTGTCATTGTTATGACTCCTTCTTTTTTTATTATTACTTTGCTTTGCTTTGTATATTCATTAGTTTAAAAAGCAAATACTAAAATTTAACTTACTAAAGAGTAATAGCAACAAGTGTGCCAACTACCCTGAATTTGGTTAATATTTGCGTTTAAGCCATGTATATACTAATATTTTGTTAATTCTATAATAATCTTTTAGTTTTTAAAACATATTTTTGATATAATGTGAGAGTAATGTTAAACATCGGTTAGTTTCAAAAATGTAATCAAGGGCGGGGTAGGTACAAAAATGTATTTTTTAGAGCGATTTATTGGGTTGGTAGGTTTTTTAGTTTTAATAACATTATTATATTTGTTTAGTAAGACACGCGAGAGAGTCTCGTTTCATCTTGTTATAATAGGTGTGGTTTTAATGTTTATAATACCTCTCTTTATGTTTAAAACCCTTGTAGGTGAATATTTCGGATATTTAATTCAGACTATGTCTTTAAAGCTAGTTAGTTTTTCTACAGTTGGTACAGCCTATATCTTTGGACAAAATTATGCAAACTGTTTTGCTTTAAAGGTTCTGCCTGCAATAATTTTCTTTTCATGTTTGATGAGTATTCTATTTTATTTAGGTATTTTACAGAAGGTAATAAAGTTTTTTGCATATATAATGTATAAGACATTGAAGATATCAGGAGCTGAGTCACTGGTTGCTTCTGCAAATATGTTTTTTGGAGTGACAGCTTCGCCACTTGTCATATATCCTTATTTAAAGAATATGACTACATCAGAGCTGTTTGTTGTAATGGTCAGTGGAATGGCAACAATTGGTGGTGGAGTCTTTGCTGCATATGTTAATATGGGATTTAGTGCAACTCATTTGATTTGTGCAACTGTGATGTCCGTTCCGGCATCATTGATTGTTGCAAAAATTCTGATTCCTGAAGAAACAGTTCCTGAAACAGTTGCTTCTTGTCATATAAAGATAAAGAACGATGCTGTTAATGTTTTTGATGCAGCATGCAAGGGAGCTGAAAGAGGCTTGAAGCTGGCATTGACTGTTATGGCAGTGCTTCTAGCATTTATTTCTGTGATTGCTCTGATTAATTCATTCTTTGGTATTTTCCCTGAAGTTCTTGGTGAAAAGCTCACATTGCAGAGAATTTTAGGTTATGCACTTTCGCCAGTTGTCTTTTTGATGGGAGTTGAGGGGGGCGACATATTACCGGTTGCAAGTACTCTTGGAGTAAAAGTTATTGCAGGTGATTTTGTAGGATACATTGAACTTGCTAAATTGAAAGATGTGATATCTGAACGCTCATATATAATGGCAATATATGCTTTATGTGGGTTTTCTAACCTGTCCACCATTGGTCTTTTGGTAGGTGGTATTGGCGGACTTGTTCCTGAGCGTAGAGCTGATTTTGCTAGACTGGGGTTTAAAGCAATGGTTGCTGGTTTTGTTGCCTCTGTTTTAACAGCTTGTATCGTTGGAATTTTTCTGTAATATTTGAGATACAATAAGTTGTCTTGTGTTTTGTCAAGTTAAAGTATATTGCACCATAATTTATTATGACAATGAGGACATTGTCGCTCCCGTTCTTCAAGACAACGGTTGTTTGTATGCTGGGAGCGACAACGTCCTCGTTGTCATAGCTATAGCCAGCCGAATAATTAGCTTCTCATATATTCTAACGGATTTTCAGGGTTGCGAGTCCAATGATAGCACAGATGATTGATATAATCCAAAAACGAATTGTAACCTGTGTTTCGCTCCATCCTTTTTTCTCAAAGTGATGGTGAATTGGCGCCATTAAGAATATACGTTTTCCACCTCTATATCTGTATGATGTAACTTGAAGTATAACGCTTATGCTTTCCATTACAAAAACACCTCCTATAATAAGGAGAAGAAGTTCTTGCTTTACAAGTAGAGCAATCATTGCTATTGAACCGCCAATTGCCAAGCTGCCAGTATCGCCCATAAAAACTTGTGCAGGGTGACAGTTGTACCATAAGAATCCTAAACTTGCCCCAAGCAAAGCACCACAAAATATTGTAATCTCTCCACAACCTGGAACGTACGGAACCAGTAAGTAGTTGGATAAAATTGTATTACCGGCAACGTATGCAAGAACCATGTATGCCATTGTAACTGATATTGTACAACCAATTGCAAGTCCATCTAACCCGTCTGTTAGATTTGTTGCATTACTTGCCCCTGTGATAACAATAGATGAAAAAATCAGTACAGCAATTAGGGGCATTCCTGTGAATAGTGGATTTTTAAGGAATGGAACCATTAAACATTTGGCAAGTTCCTTTGTTTCTGGAATGATGAAGAGTAGAGTTCCTATGATAAGTCCCCATAGGATTTGGAAAAAGAATTTTCTTCTGGCTGATAGTCCTTGTGATGTTTGTCCTTTAATTTTTGTGTAATCATCAAGAAAGCCTACAGCTCCCATATATATTAGAGTGGCTAGGGTAAGGTAGATTGGTACATTGGTTATTGGAGACCAAAGTATTGTTGAGATAAAAACAGCGGCAATAATGATGAGTCCGCCCATTGTTGGAGTTCCCTGTTTGTGCCCATGTAGCTCAAAAACTTCTTTCTCTCCTTCTCCATTTCTGACATACTGTCCATATTTCAGTTGTGCTAGCTTTTTGATTGCCCATGGAGCAATTAGAACTGTTATTATGAATGCTGTTGTTGCAGCCAGAAATGATCGCAGTGTTATATATTGAAATATTCTTAGAGGAGAAAAAACATCTTGTAGTTGATATAGATAATATAGCATTTATTTGTTGTCCTTATATATTGTTTAAAATTTCTTCTAGTTTGAATCCGCGTGATGCTTTTAAGAATGCTTGTTGGCACTCTGTGATATAGCCACTTTTAATTGCATCAATTGCTTCTTGATTTTTTTCGCAGATTAGTATTTTATTTTTGCTAAAACCATTTGAAATTAAGCCTTCTTGAATTAGTTTGGCATATTGCCCGACAAGTATTATTTTTTTCCATTGGAACTGGCTTGCAAATTTGCCAAGTGCTATGTGCTCAGGCTCTGCTATATTTCCAAGTTCAAGCATTCCACCCAAAATCAGACATGATTGTTCTGGGGAATACAGATCTGCAAAGGTTTCAATTGTTGCTCTCATGCTATATGGATTGGCATTATATGCATCATTAATGTATATTATACTATTTTTTTTTACTGATGACCATCTCATTCCTGTTGGAACAAATGATTTAAGAGCTTTGCATATATTGTTTTGTTTTATGTTTTGATTTATTGCAACAGCAATTGCCTGCATTGAGTTTGTTATATTGTGTCTGCCAGGGAGCGGCAATTTATATTTAAGAGTGGAGCTGTCAGGTAGTGTTATTGTTATCATGTCTTCAGCAATACTCTTTACGGTGATGTCAGCATCTTTATTCAATGATACAGATATAATTTTGCAGTTGCATAAACTTTTATGATAGTCAAAAAAATTATCATCTTTATTTAAGATTGCCAGACCATTTTCGGGAAGTTTTTTTAGAATCTCACCTTTTTCATTTGCAATGGCTTGTTCTGTTCTAAAATTGCCAATATGCGCATTCCCGCTATTTGTTATTATGGCAATGTTTGGCTGCATGATGTCTGCAAGATATCTGATCTCATCAGGGTGGTTTGTTCCTATTTCGAATATGCCATATTGAGAAGTTTTTTCGAGTTGAAAAATACTTAGAGGAAGACCAATATCATTATTTAAGTTCCCTTGACTGTATTTTATTTCATATGTTGTTGCTAAGATTGCTGCAACCATCTCTTTAACTGTTGTCTTGCCTGAGCTGCCTGTAATTCCCACAATTGGTGTGTTCAGCTTGATTCGATAGTTTCTTGCAATATCTCCAAGAGCTTGCTTTGTGTTCTCAACTTGCAAAACTGGTACGTAGCAGGATATGCTTTGGTTTGCCTTTTCAGCAATTATTGCACAAGCACCTTTGGATATTGCCTGTTCAATAAATGCATGCCCGTCAAAATTATCACCACAGATTGCTAAGTATGCTTCATCTTTTTGGATTTTTCTGGTATCAATAGATATGGTTTTTATTTTTGTGTTGCGGTCAGTCGACCACGTGCCTGATGTCCACTTTTTTAGTTCTGATTGAGTGAATTTAACGTTTTCCATTACGACTCTCTAAAATATGTTTTTTTGCAGCTAATCTATCATCAAAAGGAACAATTCTGTTTCCAAAATCCTGATATGTTTCATGACCTTTGCCTGCAATGAGCACTATGTCTCCATCAGTTGCAGCATTTATTGCTTTTTTAATTGCCGTATCTCTGTCTGGTTCTATTATTATATTGGCATCATCAGGAATGCCTGCGAGTATATTTGCTAAAATTTTGTTTGGATCTTCTGTTCTAGGATTATCATTGGTTATTATTGTCTGTTTTGAGAATTGTGTTGCAACTTTTCCCATCGCAGGACGTTTTGATGTATCTCTATTACCTCCGCAACCAAATACGGTTATGATGTTTTTCCCGGCAATATCTTTAAGGCAGTTTAGGACATTATACAGTGCGTCTTCTGTGTGTGCATAGTCAACCAGAACTTTTATATTACGTTTTGTTTCAATTTCTTCAAGCCTTCCTGGAACGTATACTCCACCCTCAATTGCTTCTATTATTAAATTAGTTGAAATTCCATGAATGTATGCAGCAGCGACAGCAGCCAATATATTTAAGATGTTGTATTGACCTGTTAATGTTGTTTTTACTGAAAATGTTTTTGCACCAACATGCAATGTGAATGTTGCACCATCTAAACAAAGTGTGTCGATTTCAGCTCTGATGTCAGCTGATTCAGCAAATCCGTAGGTCAGTTTGCAACATTTTACCTCTGTGTCATCTATTAAGCGTTTTGCATATTCATCTTCAGTGTTTAGTATTGCAAAGGCATTTGCAGGCAAGCTTCGGATAAAACCAGCTTTTGTTTCAAAATATGCTTCAAGTGTTTTGTGATAATTGATATGATCAGATGTTAAATTCGTGAATATTCCAATGTCAAAGTTTGTACCTGCAATTCTTTTTTGGTCAATTGAATGAGATGATACTTCCATGATTGCCACATCGCAATTGTTGTTTATCATTTCTCTTAAAAGGCGTTGTATTTCAACTGCATTTGGTGTAGTTCTATTTGCTGGGATTTCACGTGTTCCCGTTTCATACTTTACAGTGCCAATCATGCCAGTTCGTTTTTGTGCATTCTGGAATATTGCTCTTAGCAAAAATGCTGTTGTTGTCTTGCCGTTTGTTCCTGTGATACCGATTATTGGCAGGTCATGTGATGGGTTTTCATAAAAGTTTGAACTTATTATTCCAGCGGCGTAGTGTGTATCCTCAACTTTTATGAATGTGGCTTTGCTTGTTGCTATTTTCCCTGTGGTTTCAGACACTATGACAGTTGCTCCATGTTTGATTGCATCTTCAATATATTCACAACCGTCGCGCTTACTGCCAGGTATTGCAATAAAAACATTCCCTTCTCGAATTTGTTGAGAGTTGATTTGCACCCCCGTGACTTGGTGCTTAATAGATCCATGTATGACGGTATAGTCTAAATTTTTAAGTAATGTTTCTAGTTTCATTTCAGTTTTCTATTTGATGTTTACAGTTTCCGATGGTATTTCTAAATATTTTGCAACAGATTCAGCTATTTTGCTAAATGTTGGTGCAGCAGAAGTGCCGCCATAATGCTTTGGACGAGGAGGTTCATCAACCACGACGATTATTGCAACTTGAGGTTTGTCCACGGGGATAAATCCGGCAAACGACGCAACAAACTTTGTGTTTGAGTATAGTCCATCAACAATTTTTTGTGCCGTTCCTGTCTTTCCTGCAACTTTGTATCCTTTTACAGCAGCTCTTCGTGCGGTTCCTTCTTCTGTTGGGACTTCTGCCAAAATTGAGCGCATTGTTGCAGATGTTTTTTCTGTGATAGGACGACTTACAATTTTTGGTATGAAAACTCCTTGTGTTTCCCCGTCATACGTTGTTATCTCTTTAACAATGTATGGACGCATGAGTCTGCCGCCATTTGCTATTGCAGAAAAAACGCCCACCATCTGTATTGGGGTTACACATATTTCATGACCCATTGCCAGTCTTGTAGGACTAAGTTTTGACCATATGCTCAAATCGTTCAATATGCCAATCTGCTCATTTGGCAAATCTATATTAGTTTTTCTTCCAAGTCCAAATTGTTTTATATAATTGTAGAAGTTTTGGTCTCCCAGTTCAAGTGCAACTTTTGCAGCAAGTATGTTGCTGGATTTTTTAATTCCTTCTCTAACGGTAAGAATTCCATATGGATGACTATCATGAAGTGGCTTGCCAAATTTATACCACAATCCATTTTCACAATCAAATTGTGTGTTTTCTGTAACTATATTTTCGTTTAGGGCTGCAGCAATAGTTATGGCTTTGAATATTGACCCTGGTTCATACTCTGTGAATACCGCATAATTAATGCCTGTTTCCGGTGTGAAAGTTACATTCTGATTTGGATTAAATGCCGGTCGAGATGCTATCGCAAGAATCTCTCCGGTGTTTACATCCTGAACAATAACAGATGCTGCCTTTGGTTCTATTTCTTCCATAAGTTCATCTAGACTGTTCTCAACAATATATTGAATATACAGATCTATTGTAAGATAAACATTGCACCCATTCGTTGGAACAAGAATGGTTTCACGTCTAGATCGAAGCTCTATATTGCCCAAAGCGTTGTATGTTTTTTTTGTATAACCGTCAGACGGTTTCAGATATTTGTTGTACTCGCTTTCAATTCCGGTATATGGATTGCCTTTCGAGTTAAGAAATCCCAAAACATGACAACTCATCTGCTCGTTAGGGTAGAAACGAATTTCACGACTGGAAAATGTTATTCCTTTAAGTTTATGTTTTCGAATATAGATGCTTAAGTTTTCTGCTTGCTGTTGCGAGCAGTCCGACTTTAGTTGTGTAAATTTTATTGTAGAAGTTTTGTTGTTTAGTCTACCGTACACTGTTTTTGGGTTTAAATCAAGTATCGGTCCCACTTTTCTTGCAATATCTGCAACAGGTTGGTCATCTATGAATTTTTGTGGGTTTACATAAGGAATGTATCTTATGCTATTGTCTTCAATGACCTGTTCAACGGCAATACCATCTATGTTAAGTTCTTGAATAGCATCTGCCTCCTCTTTCGTGCAGCTTGATTTGAGACGGGAATAAAAGACATTTTGAGTTTCTCTGTTTATCGTGATAAAAACTTCATCAACAGGCATTTTAAGAATACCCGCAATGGCTGAGGCTGTCTCAATAACATTGGAGGTACTATGACGAAGTTCTACAGGATTGATGTTTACAACTTCTTTTGAAACATTCATGGCAAGAGGTTTGCCTGTTCTATCAAAGATAGTGCCACGAACTGCTTCCTCGCAGACTGTTTTCGTGACAACTCTCCCTTTGATTTCTAAAGTTCTACCTGTATGCAATTTGACAAGTCGAAATGATAAACATGCAAAGATACATGTGATAAATGCTAAGATTGCTATAATCCAAGTTTTAGCACCCTTGTCTGTCATTTTTTTGTTTATCTTTCGTCGTCTATCATAGCATATTCAGCATTGAAAATTGGCTGTAGGCTCAAACGAACAATTTGTTCGCTTTCAATTGATTGCAGATGAATGCCTTCTCTAGCCAAACGCCTTTTCACATTTTCACAAGTCTTCAGTTTTGCCCACTTTGCCTGTTCGTCTGAATATCTTTTGGTATAACCTTCGTTTTCCCGCTCCAGAATGCTTATTTCTCTGTCAATTCTTTCGCATTTATATGTCAAACCAATATATGCAAGAGCCGTTATTATAGCAACTAGTATAAAGCCGCTTATCATACAATATGTATGAGAAATCCTTACGTGTTCTTTTACTCTTTTTTTTGTCATAATTTACCTCATTTCAACAACCCTTAACTTAGCAGATCGGGCTCGAGGATTTTCCTCAAGCTCTTTAGCCCGGGCTGTTATAGGCTTCTTATTAATAAAATTTACTCTTGGAGTTAGCCCCTGCCAACGACTTCCTCCTGCCTGCAGAGCAACTTCTCTGCCGACATGTTCTCTAAAAAAGTTTTTAACCAGTCTGTCTTCCAAACTATGAAATGTGATTACTGCCAACCTTCCGCCAGGCTTTAACAAATTTAATGCTCCAATAAGACCATTTGATAGGGCATCCAATTCTCCATTGACTTCCATGCGTAGTGCCTGAAATGTTTTTGTCGCAGGATGAGTTTTGCTCCCTTTTCTGCCGCCTAATGTCTTGTCAACCAGTTCCGCTAATCTTTCTGTGGTTGAAATTTCACTCTTAGCTCGCTCTCGAACAATTGCAGATGCAATTCTTCGACTTGCCCGCTCTTCGCCAAACCGGAATATAACATTCGCTAATTCTTCTTGGCTGTAAGTGTTTACAACTTCCTTTGCAGACAGCGTCTGAGTTCTATCCATTCGCATGTCTAAAGGTCCTGACCGCATAAAACTGAATCCACGTTCAGCTTCGTCGAGTTGATTTGATGAAACCCCGATATCAAGCAGTATCCCATCAAATGCATTTAACCCTGTTTGTTTAACTAAATCTTCACAGTCTCCATAGTTTCCGTGCAACAGTCTAAATTTACCTTCAAAATCTTTTAAATTCTCAGCAGCTCTTCCCAGTGCTGCTTCATCTCTGTCAATACCGACTAAAAATCCATTGTTTAAACCCTTTAGAATCTCCTTTGAATGTCCCGCTGATCCCAGCGTTCCATCAAGATAGATGCCTGAAGGTTTTATAGCTAATGATTCTATGGTCTCTTCCAAAAGAACCGGTAAGTGCATATTAAAACCCCATCTTTCAAATTAGAAATTTATTACTTGTTAAATTCCAAGATTTTCCAAAGCATCTTCCAGTGACGGTGCTTTTTCAGTCTTCAACTTAGCAAGTGCATCCGGATTCCATAACTCAAAACAATTTAATGTCCCCACAAAAATAACGTCACTAGTTAAATCAGCAAGATCTAAAAGTTTATCCTTTATTCTTATTCTTCCCTGACTGTCCCACGTTGTCCGTTGTGAATTCTCGGCAATCACACGTGCGTAATTATTCATTTCCGCATCTGAAAGCTTAACATTCAGCAATTTACTAAGCCTTGCATCCATTTCTTGACCTCTGAACACACGTAAACAACCCTGTTTAGTGTTAGGCAAAATAAATACATCTTTGCTTTCTCCAATGTGTTCACGCCACTCTGACGGTATCGTCAGGCGCTTCTTTGGATCAAGCGAGTGCTTGTAATCGGATGTAAAACAACCTTTTACTGTTAAATTGTTCATATCTGTTCCGGATTCAGACATAACATTAATTCCTTTATTGACATTCTTTGACACGATTAAACACCTTTCCCCACCAAAAGTCAAATTGTTTTTTCATTTTTTTTCATTTTTTTTTCATTTGGGGTGATTTTTCCTAATTTTAAAGGGAATTTGGCTAATAATTATAGAGCATGGAAGATGTAAAATAATATTGCAGGTTAATTTTCTGACCCACATATTTTATGAGGTGCTGGTGATATCGCTAAACAAAAAAAATGTGTGTAATATAATAGGTCACAATTCAAATACAATGTTATATGTATATAATTGTTGATTGTCGACTATTTATATGTAAGCAAGTGGGTGCCGGCTTTGATTTCATCAAAGACCAGGTGTCCATTTTCATGGAATCCCTCTGCATCTATGCCGTCAATCAGAATAGTTTTTGTCTCTGGGGCGCATGTCTTTACTTCTATTCTTGCAGAAGTATTTTCAGGAATTACAACCCGCAGCTCTCGCTCACCAGATTGGCTGTTTTTTAGTGACACAGCAATTGGTCCACGGATAGTTGGAACAATTCCTGATATGTTATCAAGCTGTCCTAGTTGAGGTTTTATGAGAATTTTTCTGAAACCAGGCTTCAAAGGACGAACTCCCAAGATAAAGCGAGGAATGATATTAGCAGGAGCAGCACCCCATGCGTGATTCCAATCCAGATTGCTTTTATATTTCAGATCCCAGGCCTCAAGTGTCATTGTAGAACCAATATGAATCATGTTCCACCAGCTTCTGTCGCATTGCGATGTCATCAGCTCAAGAGCATATTGATCTTCTTGGTTCAGATATAGTGCCTCAAGAAGATAGTGAGCTCCATATACGCTGCATGCCATTCCTCGTGACTTAACAAAGTCAATCACTGATTTGCGACGATCTCCCGGCACAAGTCCGAAGGCTAGCATAAACATATTACTATGAAGAGAAGCATGCCGAGAGCCTTCGCCATCAATATAGACACCCTGAGATTGGTCAAATAGCTGAGCATTTATGGATGCTTTTACCAGTTCAGCTTGATTTTTGAAAAATGTATGGTCATCTATATGACCTAAGACTTTGGCAATATCGGACATTATAGAGAGAACGTGACAGTGAAATGCATTTACAACCGTGTTTATAGGTCTCATTTCGTGGTTGTCGCGTTCACCCTGTCCACCCTTCGTAAATGATCCAGGGGGCCAGTCCACAAGATCTCTTATTCCATGATCAAAAATATATTTGGAATGGTGCAGATGAACTCTCTCTTCAACATCTCTAGTACATAACTCTGATTCCGTGCTTATTAGTCCATCTTTTCCCGCAAGATCTATAAGGGTTTTGGCACATAAATCATCATAAAATGTCTCCAGAGAAATTGTTTCACCTGTATACATATAGTCTGCCCAGGCAATCATGACCGAATGTAGAATCCATTCAGTAGGCCATGTAGGATACTGTATAAGATACTCATGTGTATAGCGGGCAAGGGTATATTCGCTGTCGACACAGTAATGTCCAAGCTGATTGATGTAGGCATCACCCTCGTAGGGAATGCGCTCTCTATCTCCATCAACATAAGCTCCGCAGAATGTAGTTGCCTTTATGCTGTATTTACAGAGATTCCATACCTCGTTGAGTATTTCACTGGAGCATTCAAATGAAGATGAACTGTCATCAAAAGGGTAATGAACAAAAAATTGCCGTATTTGTGAAACATCAATTTCATCAGCAGCTTCAATTTCAGCATAGCGGAACGGGAAAACCTCGCCGATATCTTCTGGCATCATGATGGCTGCGGGACCTGTATTTCGTTTGTCGTGTGGAATGACTATTCTAGTAAATTTCTGGTCAGGTAGTATATCCTGTTCAATGCGGATATATCTGATGGTTCCTTTTGGGGATCTCTCCAGTCTCCCATTTTCTGTAACCTGCTCTCCAAGATGAACTATAAGTTTTTCCTCATGTCCTTGAGCTTTGACCGGAACCAATAGGGTGCCGAATGCTGCTTTACCAAAATCGATGAACAGTGTTCCATCTTTGTTTAGCCTAGTTTCTGCTGGTAGAACTTCTGTCTGCTGAAGCGGTTTTCTTGTTACTGTATATTTTTCATCTGTTTTCATTGATTATTATATCTTCTAAAATAAATGTTTAATCTTCTTTGTTTCATATCTTTACAGATCCTTGCTGACAATATCAGTCTATCTGATTTCCACCATTATAATATATAGTAAGAGAATATCCAACTAAATATTGGTAAAACTTAGGGCGGCATAGCCGCATCCAAGAGTTAAACAGGTAGCGAACGTCCAACATCGACCGTGTCCTGCATAGCGAAGCGTCGCAAGGAACATCCACTCGACCAACGGGAGAAGTGGCCATTTTGAATGGCTGACATGCTGTCAGTGGAATTAAGGAATGGCAGAGCCATTGTTTGTTTCCTAGGGCGTTGCCGCCAATCATGGCTCCACGGGGGCAAGCCCCGAGGTGACCTTAAAAAGAGAGAACGTCGACCGTGTCCTGCATAACGAAGCAAAGCATGGAACATCAAGTTCCTGTCTTCAGCCTTCGCTCTTCCCGTTTCGTTCTGCGAACTATGCAGGACGCGGTGAGACTACGGCTCGACAAGACGGCGGACATGTCTTCTCGACAAAGGCGGCGTGACAGGAAATAATTTAAGGAGGGGGGTAGTACGAAGCGTAACCCTAGGTAAATAAGCCAATTTCCCGTCTTCTGAAGGAATAGATCAACAAATTACCGCACAAGGGTGGTTTGTTTAAGTCTAGAGTCGTTAGTCGTAAGTCCTTCTTTTGCTAACGGAAACAACCGAAAGAGGCTGTAAGTACTGTTTTAACAAACAGTAAATGAGATTTGCCTTAGTTTTCGGTTGGAGATAAAAAAGTGCGTTTGGATCAATAAAATTAAGAAATGAGGGACTTTTTTTTTGTATTTTGGGGTGACAAACTGGAAAAATATTTTTCGGCGGTCAACGACCGCCGCTACAGTATGAAACGTGCAGTTTAACGGTTGATTGCAAAATTTAACATCTGTAGCACCGGTCGTTGACCGATGAATATGCCGTCATGCAATGACTCAACCGAAAAATTGAGGTATTAATAGTAGATTCAATCTTGTAACTTGACCTTGTTAAGATTTTTGTGTTACAATCCGGAATAATTTTTAGAAAAAGTGGAGTATCAGGTGTATTTAAAGAGTATAGATGTAATTGGATTTAAAAGTTTTGCAGACAAAACACATATGGAGTTTGAGAATGGCATGACTGCTATTGTTGGACCAAATGGATGTGGTAAAAGTAATATATCTGATGCTATTCGTTGGGTGCTTGGCGAGCAGCGAGCTGGTGCACTGCGTGGAAAAAACATGGTGGATTGCATCTTCACAGGCACCGACTCTCGAAAACCACTTGGTATGGCTGAGGTTTCCATAACCTTTGCAGATTGTGAGGGACTTCTAGATATTGAGTATAATGAAGTTACCGTTTCAAGGAGAATCTTTCGCTCAGGAGAGAGCCAGTATTACATCAACAAAACCCAATCGCGTCTAAAAGATATTCAACGACTTTTTATGGGTACCGGTATTGGTACATCTTCATACTCTTTCATGGAACAGGGAAAGATTGATCAGATTCTTAGTTCTCGTGCCGAGGACAGACGTCTTGTGTTTGAAGAAGCAAGTGGAATCACAAAGTATAAGTCGGATAAAAAAGAGGCAATGCGTAAGCTTGCCCAGACCGATGCAAACCTTTTGAGACTTACAGATGTTATTGGTGAAGTGAGACGTCAAATTGGTTCCTTGCAACGCCAAGCTGGTAAAGCTCGAAAATATAAGCAAATTCGCGATGAACTCAAGGTCATGGATATCTATGTTTCAAAAATTCGTATTAAAGAGCTGAATGACAAGCTTGAAGGCTACGAACAACAAAAATCCATGCTTCTAAAAACGGTAAAAGCTGGTGAACAAGAACTTTCCGGACTTGAAGAGCAGTTAGCTGTTTTGAGAGAAGAGCTCGCTGTTAAGAATAATGCAATCAATGCAGTTCTTGAAGATTGTGTGCAGGCTAGAAGTGACTATGAGCATACCTGTGAGATTATCAGTATCAATGAACAGCGAGTTGCTGAATACAAATTGATGATGGCTAGAGACGTTGAAGAAATTGATAGCCAGAAACTTCAGTTGCAGACTAAACAGGCTCTGATTATGGCAATGAAGGATGAGATTGAGAAATCCGCTGAGGCTAAAAAAGTTGCAGAGGAAGCGCTGAATGTTGTAAATGCCAAATTCTATCAGCACAAAGAACAGATTGATGGAACACGTTCGCAAATTCATAAGCTTCGTCAGGAAGTTGTTGAACTCGAAAATATGATCACTCGAACACAAAATCAACTTGTTGAAATTGATAGTCGTGAACGCGAAATGATTATCAAACGAGAAAGACTCCTTGCCGACCATAAACAGCTTGAAAGAAATAAAGAACAATTTGCGCAGAGAATTGAGATATTGACTAAAGAGGTTGTAAGTCTTGAACAGGAAAGTCTTGTTGCTAAGAATAGCTTAAGTGATATCGATGCCAATATGGATGAGAAAAGAGAAGAAATATCTCTGCTTACTGGAGAAATCTCAGCACTGAATTCAAGCCTTGCGGGCAAGCAGGCAAAGTTAGATGTTTTGGTTGAAAGTGAGAAGAACAACGAAGGTGTTTCAAATGGTGTAAAAGATATTCTTGATGCCAAAAATCCACTAGGGATAAACACTGATGATGTTTTTGGAACAATTGCATCTCATATGAAAATTGAACCCAAGTATGTGCGAGCCACTGAAATTGCAATAAACAACTGGATTGATGCTGTTGTTGTAAAAGATTTTTCCGCAGGTAAAAATGTTCTTAATGCTCTCCTTTCCTCAAAGTCAGGCTCTGCAAAACTTCTGGTTAATGACTCATCAGAAACAAAGAAGATTGATTATTCTGGAGAGTTACTTTTATCTCACATAAAGGTTGAAGAACGTTTTAAAGGACTTTTGAATAGGATTCTAAACAATGTATATGTTGTAGATAGTGTCTCTGATTTGCCTGACCAATTTGTAGCTGGGGTAAAAATTGTTACCAATGATGGCATTTTGGTTTCAGATAAGGGGCTGGAATTTATTGTTCCAAACGAGGACAAATCAGGGAATCCACTTCTAAGAAAAAGCATCATCGAACAACTTGAAAACGAGAAAACTGATATAAAACTGACAATTGCAGATAAACAGGCGACTCTTGATGCTCTCAAACAAGAGCTTCTCGTTTTAAGTGGTCGAGTTGCCGAGTGCAAAGACAACTTGCAGGAAGTTCGTCGTGACCATGCAATAAAACTTGGTGCAAAACAATCTCAGGAAAATGAGTATAAGGAAGTTTCCAGAAAGCTTGAACTTGTTATTGCTGAACTGGAAGAAGTTACCGAAGAAACAACTTCGGACGATGAAAAGCGTGAACTTTCTGCAAAGAAAACAGAATTTGCAGATCGCAAAGAGAGAGCAACGCAGCAAATTTCAGAATTAACCCACGAGCTGCAGACATGTGAAATTAGATTTTCAGAAATGCAGACAGAGGTTACGGAGCATAGAATTTCATTTGCTCAGGCAAGACAGAATGCAGACCATTTAGTTGTGCAGCACAACTCGCTTCTTGAAAACGTCAAAGAAATTAGTAAGTCCATCTCGACAAAGTCAGAAGGTATACTATCTCATGAAGCAAACATCACACGTAGAGAGTCTGAAAATGAGCAGGCAAAAGAAAAAACAATTGTGCTGCAGACATCTTTAAACACCCTGATGGAAAAATCAGAGGCATATAAGAATGATAGAGATGAAACCAACAAACACCTTTTAGAAACCGACTCTCTTCTTACTGTAAAACGTAATCAACTTGATACCCTTAAAGCTGAAAAATCATCAGTTGACCTTAAACAGTCTGAAATCAACATGCATAGAGAGCATTTGATAGAACGTGTTACTGCTGATTACTCAATGACATTGTATGAAGTTGTTGAAATGCCGGATCCTGAATGGGATGGTGGTGAAGCTCCTGAATTTGAAACAATTAAAGTTGAGGTTGCAGAACTCAAACGCAAGCTTGAAGCAATGGGACCTGTTAATCTTGTTGCGATTGAGGAACATCAGCAGCTTGAAGAGCGATACACTTTTCTTGTTGAGCAGGAAGAAGATCTTGTCAACAGCAAAAACCAGCTTGAAGATATGATTCGTAAGATTAATGTCACAACAACAGAAATGTTTAAGAAAACATTTGATCAGATTAATCTTAATTTTGAAGAGATGTATAAAATACTTTTCAATGGTGGTACAGCCAAACTTGTTATGGTCAACGATGAAGATATCCTCGAATGTGGAATTGATATCATTGCCAGACCTCCAGGAAAAAGATTACAGAATATATCCTTACTGTCAGGTGGAGAAAAAACAATGACAGCTGTTGCTCTTATGTTTGCCATCTACATGATTAAACCAAGTCCTTTCTGTCTGCTGGACGAATTGGATGCTGCTCTTGACGATGCGAATATTGGTCGTTTCGTTGGCATCCTATCTCGATTTGTTGAAAAATCACAGTTTGTGATTATCACACATAACAGACAGACAATGGCTGCTTCTACTGCCCTTTACGGTGTGACAATGCCTGAAAAAGGCGTCTCGTCAATCATCTCCATGCGCTTCAACGAAGCCGAAAAATATTCTCAATAATTGATTAGTTAGATAGTTGGTTCGTTAGTCAGTCAGATTGGTTGTGTTTAAGCCATTCTTAAATATGGAGCGACAAACCGCAGGTATTAATAAAAAATGGTTAGCACTCTGTATGATTGAATGTTACTAGCACCGTTGTCACTATGATTTGCAGGCACAACAACCTGTAGTGGCGGTCGTTGACCGACGGAAATACAGGGCTGAAAGCCCGTAATATCACAGCCTAGGGCAACGCCCTAGGATAATACAAAGAGCAAAGCTCTTTGCCTGCTCACAGCAGTGTCTTTGCTGGAAACTAATCTGTATAGGGATTAAAAAAAACATGGGAATAAGACAAGGTGCCCTATATGTCGTTGGTTTGCAACATGATGGATTAGAAAAATAGTGTATAGCCCCAAAAGGAATATAATATGAGTGAAGATTATAAAGTTGATGTGGAACAATATATAAAGGATCAAAAGCAGTCGCTAATTATAATATATATATCTATGGCTCTTGTTTTTCTTTTTCTAGCAATTGTTTATTTGTGTGAAGCCTCTAGTTTATACTTTGATTCTATGGCAATGTTTTCATCTCCTCAATGTTCTGATTTTGCTGTTTTCTTTGGCTTTCTTGGAGTTTTTTCTGTTTTACTCGCTATCTTATCGTATGTAAGTTCTGTGTTAGTTAGGAAAGATAGGTATGCATCTTTGTGTATCATAACTAGTCGGCTTACCTGTTTGTTTTTTCCTGTTGGAACAGTGTTGGGTTGTTTTGCATTAAATTTATTGAGACGTATAAGTAGAATTAAAGCGGGAAAGACTATTAGTAAGGAAAAATCACCAGCTGTTATACTAAAAAGATTATCTAATGCATGTTTCATATTTGCGTTACTTGAGTTGATATCTATTGTTGTAGCAGTTCTTATCACATACAATAAATTTTTCACACTTATATCCTATGATCTAGTAAGTGTCACTATGCACTTTTATAGTCCAGCACTTAGCATCATGACTTTTATGCTATTAATTCATTTACTAATTTTTATGGGTTCTATTTGGATTGGCATTAGTATAAGGAAGCATCAACTTTATAAGCTGTCTCTAATCTTTTCTGTATTAATTTTTGTGTTTGCATATCCACTTGGCGCTATCTTGGGTGTCCTCATTTTTGTCTTTTTAAAAATAGCTGACATCAAAAATGTCTTTGTTGAAAATGAGTTGCCGGATAAGGTATTAAAAAGAATAAACAACTTGTTTTATATAATATTGTCTTTGTGTCTTCTTATTGTTGTAAGTGTACTCGTTAAACCTGCTGTAAAACAAATCTTTCTTGAAAAACCAGTAATTGAAGTTCCTTCAAGGTATGCATATCTTTCTAGATTCTCTGACTCTGATATAATAACAAGACTAAATGTCAAAAACGGTAAGAGTTATCGTTCCGAGATCTATCGTCGTGAAAATAAAGGCATCATTGCTGCAAGCAGTTGTAATACTTCTACAAATAAGGTGAGAGAAGATTTTATCACCTATACATTTCGTGGTGCAAAAGGTAAATATCTTGGAAAAGAAAAGTTTAATAATCAGATGTGCTTTAAATTTATAGATTATGATGGATCCCCCGTTTTGCTTACCTACTTTGATTGTGAATCAAAATCGCTGGTTGCACAATTTACAGGAGATAAAATAAAAGATGTCGGTTGGATTAGAAATGAAGATGCATATTTATATTATCCAGTTGAACTTACTGAAAAGCAGTGGAATACCGTTGGGACAGATACCAATTCCTGGTTCAAGACTTATCCTGAAATTCTAGAACAATGGGATAATAAGCAACATTAACAACTCTTTCTGTGTACTGTATACTATTAACAGTACACTTCTTTCGGAAAAAGAATAGAACTTTTGATAGAATCTTAAATTAACAAAGGAATATAACATGAGTGAAGATTATAAAGTTGATGTGGAACAATATATTAAAGATGCAGGTAAGTTTTTATCAACAATATATTGGGGAATGGCAATACTATCTGTTGTCATGTCTAGCTTGTTGCTTTGGGCTTATAATTTAGAAAAGTTTATTGATTTAAGTGTGTGTATTGCATTTTGTATATTCTGTTTAGTTTATGCTGTTATAGCTTTGTTATCTTTGTCTCTTGTTAAAAAATGTTGTTATAAAAGTGCCATTGTATGTTCTGTTATTGTGTGTCTTTTCTTTCCTGTTGGTACAGTACTAGGTTGTTTTGCGATTTCAACACTGAAAAAATTAAGGAAATTTCAGAAAGGTGTTGAAGTTTCTCGATTAACCGTGTCTCCTGAGAAGAAACTTAAAAGATTGTCTATAGTTTATTATATTTTGGGTGCTTATGCTGTTGTAGCTTCTATACTTGTAGCTTTAAAACTTCATGTACTTTTTACAAATCTTGATAATTATAATGGAATGGATTTCACCGGGATTCACTATAATCCTTTGATAATTTTTGCACTAGTCATTTTGTTCTTTGGTGTGCTGTTTGTTTTGCCTTTCGGATCTATTTATACAGGTCGTTGCTTATGGTGCTTTAGAAACAAGAAATTCTGTTCGGTATGGGCTGTTATTGTTTGTATTGTTTATTTTCCTATTGGAATGGTAGTACTTGGAGTGCTTACACTTGGTGTTTTCAGAACAGCTGGTGTAAAAGCATTGTTTGAAATGAATAAACAAGCAGCTGAAATTCTTCAGCTACGTTGGAAAAAGCGGAAAAAAGTTTTGATAACATGTTGCATTGGTGTAGTGCTTGTTGGCGGCTTTTTCGTGATGAAGAGAGTTTTCAGGGTCGAACCTGAGTTGGTTGTTCCTAAAAAAATTGCACACTTACACAAAGACTCTGATTATTTGAACACAGGGAATAAAAGTATTTTCTTTTTTGCTTGTAATGATGGATATCATAGATTTGAAATCTATAGACCTGATGAGACAAATATGTATCGAGTGGTAAGTTGTGGGGAGAACACAAATAACTTTTTTAAGGCAGGAATGCCTATCTTAGCTTATGAGGAGCCAGGTGAATATTTAGGTAAAGCTAAGTGTCGAGGAGTGATGTGCTATAAATTTAGAACAGGATTTCTTCATACAATTATAGAATATTATTATAATGTAGATGACAAGTTGTTAATTAGAGAAGTTTGGGGTGATAATTTTAAAATTGGGTGGCTTGAGCATGAACCATCTGAAGATTATTATTATATTGATTTGACAGAGAAACAGTGGGCAACCGTTGGGACAGATACTAATTCTTGGCTGAAAGCTTATCCTAAAATTCTCGAGCAATGGGATGTGAGGGAGAAAGCTACGGATTAGAAATCCGAGGGGCGATGCCGGCGCAGAAGGAGCCGCAGAAAGGAAGAGAAGGTGGCAAGAGAGGCAAAATATAATCCGGAAATTCATCATAGACGGTCAATTCGTTTGAAGGGGCATGATTATTCTGGTGGCGGGTTGTATTTTGTGACGATTTGTGCACATCGGGAATTTTGCGCATGGGCAGGAGTAAGTCCGTTTGGCGTAGGGGCAAGGCCTGCCTTGCCCAATGATAAGAGGGCGAGGCAGGCCTCGCCCGTACGGAAGATCATCGAGGAGAGGATGCGGATAACCGCGGAAAAAGAGCCATGCATGCATTGGGAGGAAACGGTTGTTATGCCAGATCATTTTCACGCATTGGTTTGCATTGAGGGTGGTGGAAATTCTCTTGGTAATGTGATTGGTGGTTTTAAATCCGCAGTGACACGGGAAGTCCATAGACGTGTGCATTCTATTCCAGCTAACATTCGAATTTGGCATAGAAATTATTATGAGATGATTGTGCGTAGTAGGGAAGAGCAGGAGAATATAGCCAATTATATTCAGATGAATCCGTGGAAGTGTGTGATGGACTTTGGAAATGGATTAAAGGGAATGGGGAATCCGACATTGTGGAATAAAGAAAAGGTTGGAGTTCTTTGTTCACGTGGTGCACCTAAGCCAAAAAATATTCCCAATGCAGAAGTTTATTTGGGTGGTTTTCATTCGCCTATGGAAAAGCAGATTCTTGAAAAATTGTTGGAATTGAAAAAATCGGTGATTTATTGTCCTGCGTGGAGATTGGATAATGTCGTAGGGGAAACTGCCTTGCCCAATACTGAAAGGGCGAGGCAGGCCTCGCCCGTACGGGAAGCATTGGAGGAAAATCGGATGTTGATTCTGGAAATGCAGAATCAGGATGGAAATCTGGCGGCTGCGGAGCAAAGAAATCGTTTTGTTATTGAGAAATCTGATAATTTATGGGTTCCTTTTGTTAAAAAAGGAGGGATGTTAGAGCGTTTGTTGAATGTGTAGGGAAAATGGAATATTTAAGAAAAAAAATAGAGATGAAAAACATTGACCATCTTTACATACATATACCTTTCTGTACTGGCAAGTGCAGTTATTGCTCTTTTTTCTCGAAACCATACGATGAAGAGGTTGCAAATCTATATGTTGATAAGCTAATCGAAGAGTTGAAATATTACCAGTCAATATACAAAGAGCAGCTCAATCCAAAAACAATATACATCGGAGGAGGAACTCCAACCACTTTGAGTAAACTTCAGTTGGAAAAACTGTTAATATCTCTTTATGAATTCAAGAATGTGACAGAATTTACTATTGAAACGAATCCAGGACTGCTAAGTGAGGGAAAACTCGAGCTTTTCAAAAAGTATGGTGTGAATAGAGTCAGCATGGGCGTTCAGAGTCTTGATGATGGTGTGCTGAAATATCTCAATCGTCGGCATACCGCAGGTGATGTTGAAAAGAGTTTAGAACTTTTAAAAAGATATGAGTTTGAAAATGTCTCAATTGATTTAATTAGTTCATTACCTAATGTCTCTAAAGAGGATTGGGAACGAACAATTGAAAAAGTCTCTTCATGGGATATAGTAAAGCATATATCCGTATACTGTCTGTCAATTGAAGATGGTACAAAGTTTGCTGATATGATTGAAAGTGGATGTTTGGTTTCTAATACAGATGACCATGAATTTGAGATGGGGCAGGTTGCAAGAGAACTTCTGGAATCTCGTGGTTATTCCCGATACGAAATTTCAAACTATGCAAAACAAGGTTTTGAGTGTATGCATAATTTGGCTTACTGGCATGGTGAAGATTTCCTTGGTGTCGGGGCAGGAGCATCGTCTCGTCTTGGTTTAGAACGCTCAACGAATGTTGAATCTATTGAAGATTACATTCTGCAAGTCACTAATGATGATTTTTCTTCTCTTCACGAAACAGAACTATTATCAGAAGATGAAGATGCTACAGAGAGAATCATGTTTAACTTAAGATTGGAGTCTGGTATTTGTCTCGATTCAATCAATGTCCCTGATTATATTGTGCAAAAGCTGGATGAGCTTGTGAATCTTAACATGTTGGAACTTGCTGTTGGTTGCTATAAAGTCAAATCAGATAAACGTGAGTTGACTAACTCTATATGCGAGTATTTGTTGTGATTATCGCCCCTTCCATGCTTCGCTACGAGTTTAGGTTGAAGGCGTCTTAAGCTTCCCGAGCCGGGGCTACTCGGCTACAGTTGCTTAGGGCATCCTGTTTAATTCATAACTAACGTATTGGTAAATATTAATACTTTCTTTTGCATGCTAAAGTGCAAGGTTTTTTGCACATTTAGATCAAAAAGCTTGCAGAAGGACTATAATATAAATTTAATACAATTTATGAATCTGTAATGCGATATTACGCATCTTTTTGCACTGCAATGAGTTACCTTTAGCCAGCTAAAGGCGAAATCATCTTAGCACAAAAATATACGCAATCTCACATTAAACAGGAAGCCCTACTAAACTGCAATTTCACCGTTAACCTGCAAAGTTCACCCTGTAGCCGTGTCGCTTCGGCACGGACAATGTTTTCCTGATTTTTTCGCGCTGCAGGCTGGAAGCATGCGTTACCATTTGCACTTGCAACGAAGATCGAATGTAACCATTCGCTTTGCTCATTGCTTCAGCCTATTAAAGTTTATTATTAGTGGCTTAAGCTGCTCTCGCGAGCTCGAGTGCGTTACCCCTTTTTTGTTTTGCTGGCGAGTTGTCCGCAGGCAGCGGTGATGTCGGAACCTAGGGAGTAACGTCTTGTGATGGTTGCGATGTGGGGCTTTAGCTGATTAATAAAATATTCAATTTGCTTGTTGGAAGATGGTTTGAGTTTCTTCTCTTCCGGAGCGGGATTATATTTAATAACATTTAGATGTATTGGTAGGGGGGCACACCAGTTTTTTAGTGCGTCTATGTCTGCATCGGTGTCTGTTATTCCATCAATCATTAAGTATTCTAAAAAAATATAATTGTTTTCTGTTTCGTAATTTTTTGTCAATTCAAGCAATGTTGTTTGTAGTGCTTTAAGATTGTATGTTTTTGAGATTGGAACAATTCTGCTGCGAACCTCTTCTCTTGCACTATGAAGACTTATGGCAAGTTTGATTTTCGGAAAATTTGTCATAAGGGTGTTCAGTTCAGGAATGATTCCGACTGTTGATATGCATATGTGCTGTATGCTTAGATTGAAGTATTTTGGGTTTGTAAGAGTCTCGATGGCTTTATAGACTTCTCCAGGATTGTTTAAAGGTTCACCCATTCCCATAAATACTATATTTCTTATGTGGCGCTTTTCAGGTTTCAGATATTGATTTGCAATTGTGACCTGATCTAATATCTCCTGTCGGGTAAGATTGCGAGTGAAGCCCATATGACCTGTTGCACAAAATTGGCAATTCATTGCACAGCCAATTTGTGAGGATATGCATAGGGTTGTTCTGCCTGTCTTTATACGAAGAATTACAGCTTCAATGTAGTGGTTGTCTGTTGTTTTAAATAGAAGTTTGGTTGCACCATCCTGCTCTGATGATGCGGCTTGTGTGAGTTCAAGTGTCTGCCAGTTGAGTGAATTAATGAATGAACTTAATGTATAGTTACCACTATTGTTTTTTGAAATGGTTGATAGTGTTTCAGACTTTTTGAAGTATTGGTTATATACATTTTTTATTTGATGAGGATCAATTTTAAGTGAACTTCTAAGTTTCTCAACTCTATCCAAATTGTATATTGATGTTTTCATGTTTTTGTTCGACTACGTTGTCGTCGTTTCGTTACTTTTATTTTCCACACATTTCATGTGTGGCTATTAAAATTGGACTGCTTCGCAGTCCTTTTTGAAACACGTTGATTTCTTTGGTTATACACAATAAACCCCGCGGTTTTATGGCGGGGTATTTTCAATTCTTAATTCTTAATTCGTAATTGAATAATATATCATCCTTTAACAGCACCAAGCTGAATACCCTTAACAAGATATTTCTGTAGGCAAACAAAAACAAGAATCATTGGTATAACTGACATTGTTACAGCAGCCATCATTAGATGTGTTGTGTTTCCTCGTGTTGAGTCAAAGAACAACAGACCAATCGGCAGAGTATACTTATCAACTGTTTTCATCATAACTAGTGGCCAGAAAAGATTTCTGTATGAACCAAGGAAAGTGAAAATTGTTAATGTAATCAAACCTGGACGACATAGAGGAAGTATTACGTCCCAGAATAGCTGCCATTTGGTTGCACCATCAATTTCTGCAGCTTCATCCAAACTTGCAGGGATTGAAAGCATGAATTGTCTCAGCAGGAATGTGCCGAATGCTGAGAATGCACCTGGTATGATCAAACCAGGCATTGTGTCAACAAGACCAAACTTAATCATGATCTGATAGTTAGGAATCATCATTACAAGTGCAGGAAGCATCATTGTGCCAAGATACATTAAGAATACTTTATCTCTACCAGGCCATTTAAGTCTAGCAAAACTGAAAGCAGCTAGAGCGCTTGTAAATACTTGTAGAAATGTTACCCAGCATGCAACAAAGATACTGTTAATATAGAATTTTGCATATGGAAGAACTCTAAATACTTCTGCGTAGTTATCCCACTGAAGTTTTGCAGGAATCCATGTTGTCAAACTGATTTCAGCATTTGTTTTTAAACTTGCAAGCAGCATCCATAAGAATGGAAGAGAGAATAACAATGCAATTATCGTCACAATAAGATGAATTGAGCTTGTTTTTATTAAAGAGGCTTTAATCATTTTAGATAGCCTTTTTGCTTCTTTTTGATTTGTTTGTTTTTTAGTCATTTACGTATTTGCTCCCAAATTTCCAGTTAAATATTGTTATAGAGAAGACTAAGACAAATAGTCCCCATCCTATTGCAGATGCATATCCAAGACGCCCTGTGTTAAAACCTTCTGTATATATATAGTAGCTCAATGTTGTTGTTGCTCCAGCAGGACCACCTTGTGTCATTGTTCTTGCTGTTGCAAACCCACCTTGAAGACCACCCATCACAGACATGACGAAGATAAAGAATGTCACAGGAGCTAATTGAGGCCATGTGATGTTTGTGAATCTTTGTGCACCAGATGCACCATCGATATCGGCAGCTTCATATAGTTCCGGTGGAACATTTGAAAGTCCTGCAAGATATAGCAACATGTTGTTTGAACCAATTGCACCCCACAAACTCATAATCATGATAGCAGGTTTTGCCCAGTAGTAATCAGCAATCCATAGCGGAGCTTCAAGTCCATCTGATGCCATCTCAGGAAGGCTATAAAGCACCAATGCTAGTCCTATACAGACAAATTGCGCAACCATAAAGATCAGTGAACCAACAATCATACCGCCATGACCTTTCCACGGGGTAGATTCAAAGTCCTGTTTTTTAATAATCCAATTAACTATGCATGCAAGTAAAAGGACAACTGCAATTGCAAGAGGAACCCATTTTATAGATTCAATTGGAGATATTTTTGAGAAAAAGTATGCAGGTATACATGTGAACAGTGTAGGCAGTATTACTGACAACGAGTCGATTTCCGCATCTCTCCACTTAAAGTTTAGCACCTTGAAACGCCATGCAAGTATAAGTATTAAAAGAGCAAATAGCACCCAGAAACCAATTTGTACTGTTGATGCTTCCATGCTGTTGACTTGTGCAGATAGATTGTTTAAAGGTTGTGCGAGAGCAGAATTGATTGGTCCAATTGGGCTGTACATCTTTTTCCAAAGCAGGAAAACAGCAACACCAGATGTAAAGTGAGGAAGGAAGAACAATGTTCTATATACCGTTGATCCACCAACCGCTCCTCCAACAAGCATAAGACCGCCGATGCTTACAACAAGAATTGTAAGTGCAGTTGCTTTTAGACCAACAGCCATGAGCACGCATAGTGATGCAGCCATGATTGCAGAGATAATAACAAGTTTCCAGACTTTGTTGTTTGCACCCTTGAAGTTGTTATTAAGAAGTATGGCTGCGCCAAGACTTCCAGCAATACCAAATGGAATACCCATCATGAAGAATAGAGTGTTACCAAAATACATTAGAAAGTATTCGTCTTTGAATAGTCGTACAAAGTTGGCAAATCCCACGAATTGGATATGATTTTCTGGTTTGAACATATTGTGGAGTTTTAAATCCCAGTTTGTAAATGCAAGTATCATACTGAATACAAGAGGCACAAGAGTGAATATAAGGAACCCACATATATTTGGACTAATAAATCCGAGTCCAGTAAATATCTGTTTTATTTTTTTTGAATTCATTCTGCAATCATTCCTTTTTCTTTATAATATTTTTTATAGAATGGGTTATATATCCATTCATCAGGAAGTGGTTTGCCCTCTTTTTTATACTGGTCAATTTGTTCCTGTATTTTTAAGCGTTTTTGATATTCCGGCATTAGATGCGGATTTTCTTTTAAGAAAATTTGTATTTCGTTATTAACTCTTCTTTGCAATTTTGCAGCAGCTTCTGCAGCTGTTATACGGTTTGCTTTGAATTCACCTTCAGCTCTAGTTCTTTCCAGTCCAACAGTATTATCAAGGACAAAAGGAGAGAATGCAGCAGGAATTGCTATGTTATTTGCAGCGTTTGCAAATGCTTCATGACATCCCCATTCATTTGGGTAGTCTTTTGGCCTTAAGAATTCTTCAGTTTTCATTGCCTCTGGATTTGGAGGCAGGGCATCCGCATCTGCAATAATAGTGTTATTGTATTCTGGAGATGCAAGATACTGCATAAAGTAGTATGTCAAATTCATATGTTTTCCACCTTTGTACACAGCTGCAGCTCTTGTTCCAATTGAAGTGTTTGGGAATCCACCATTAGGAAATTCAACAACTTTGAGGTTAAGACCTTTTCCGTCATTGAATTCTCTGAGCTGTATTAGAGCATATCGACCGGAGTTAAGCATTGCGTAGTTACCGTTTGCAAACATTTGATATGCCTGGCCACCGTATCCGGCTTCAGTTGAGAAAGCCTGTCTGTCTGCTTCGTTTGGTAGTATTTTGTCCACTTCCGTCCATTTGTATATTAAATCCAGCACTCCTATATAAGTAGGATTGTCTGCTTGAGAAGCTGTGAGTGTTTCGTTGAATTCATCAACACCTTTTGAACGAGTTAATATATTTGCAGCTAAATAAGATACCAGAAAGACTCGTTTGTCAGGTGTTACATCTTTGTTTGCTTTTTCAACAAGCTTTTTACCTATTCTTTCAAATTCTTCAATAGACCATCTTGATGGAGGAGCTTCCATTCCATATTTTTTAAAAACATCAACATTCACCCACAGTTGAGGAGCTGTAACATTCAAAGGAAATGCATATTGTTCTCCACCAACGGTAAGATCAGGGGCCAAAACAGGAAAAGTTTTATCAAGTCCAAATCCCATTTGTTTAGCCATATCAGTAACAGGTTCAAGGATGCCCACAGCTTCTCTGAATCTCATGTTTGGACCACCGCAGTGACCTATAATGTCACTACCAACACCAGAAACACCTTGTATAACAACTTTTGAATTGTCACTATTAACAGTATCAACTTTCATTACGAAGTCAACTTCATTTGAGTATGTTTTCTTTAACCATTCCTGAAAAACTTCAATTTGAGTTGTTCGAGCGGGATTTGGGTCTGTTGACCAATATAAAACAGGAACCTTCGATTTTGCATCTGGCTGCATACCTTTCATAAGTATGCTTGCAATCACCAGAATTAATAAAGCTCCAAGAAATATGTATTTCATTTAATTCTCCTAATTTAATAGTAAATGTGTAATTCGTAATCTGAATTTAAAAAATAACCAGCCAGAATAATAACAAATTCATAAATAAAAACCAACAAATTTTTTGCATTATTAGTGGATATATTTATTTGCGGGTTTAATTAGTTTTGAATATAAAAAAACGTTCTTGAAAGAAATTGAAAAATAGTGTTAAATACCCCACTTATTCAATAATTTATAAACTACTAAATGTTAGGAAATACAAAATGGACGTGAAAAAAGTTGGCATATTGACAGCAGGTGGATTGGCACCATGCTTATCTTCTGCACTTGCAGGTTTGATTGAAAATTATACAAAAGTAGATCCATCAATTGAGATTATCTGTTATTTAAGCGGTTACAAGGGCTTACTTCTTGGTGATAGCATTGAAGTTACTGAAGAAATCAGAGAAAAAGCTTGGATTCTATATAATCATGGAGGCAGCCCAATTGGGAACAGTCGTGTGAAGCTTACAAATTTTAAAGATTGCCTTAAAAGAGGACTTGTTAAAGAGGGTGAAGTTCCATTGGAAGTTGCTGCAAGTCAGTTGACAAAGGATGGTGTTCAAGTTCTTCATACTATTGGAGGTGATGACACAAATACAACTGCTGCAGACTTAGCTGCATTCCTGGCGACAAATGATTATGATTTAAAAGTTGTTGGTTTGCCAAAAACAATTGATAATGATGTTATTCCTATCAAGCAGAGTCTTGGTGCCTGGACAGCAGCCGAAGAGGGTGCAAAGTATTTTGAGAACGTTGTTTCTGAACACAATGCAAATCCAAGAATGTTGATTGTTCATGAAGTTATGGGTAGAAGCTGTGGTTGGTTGACAGCAGAAACAGCAAGAGTATATCACGCTAGACTTGAAGTGCTAGATTTTCTTCCAGGAATTGGTTTGAGTAAAGCTAGAAAAGATGTTCATGGTATTTATGTTCCTGAAATGAATTTTTCTGTTGAAGCTGAAGCCGATAGATTGAAGAAAATCATGGATGACACAGATTGTGTAAATATTTTTGTTTCAGAAGGTGCTGGTCTTCAAACTATTGTTGCTGAAATGGAAGCCAAGGGCGAAGAAGTTCCTAGAGATGCTTTTGGTCATGCGAAACTTGATGCAGTTAATCCCGGAAAATGGTTTGGCGAGCAATTTGCAAAAATGATTGGTGCTGAAAAAGTGCTTGTTCAGAAGAGTGGTTACTTCAGCAGAGCTGCTGCTTCAAATGCTGCAGATACAGAACTTATTAAAATGTGTGCAAAAAAAGCAGTTGAGTGTGCTCTTGAAGGAATCAGTGGCGTTATTGGTCATGATGAAGATCAAGGTGAAGTTCTACGTGCAATTGAGTTTGAAAGAATTGCAGGCGGTAAGCTTTTCGATATTGATGTGAAATGGTTTGGCGATCTGCTTGAAGATATTGGTCAAGCTAAGGGTTCTAAGGTTGAAGTCGAACATTAACATCTGTCATATCTGATAGAAAAGGGCGAGAAAAACATTTCTCGCCTTTTTTTTTGTGCCAAGTTTCTCGTTTTCAGGTGACGTAGTCAGCACATTGGTCCATCGATCCTATATCTTCCATTTGAACAATGAGACGTATGAGACCAATGGGACGGATATGGCGACTGCGTCGCCCCAAAAGCATATCACCTACGACCTGTCGGTTTTTCCAAATTTTTAATTTTTAATTGAAGTATTACTGAACGGCTTTTAGGAGGCCGTTGGTATAGTAAAGAATTTGGTATGTGGAACCATTAGAGTTTGTGACAACACCAGTGTATCCGCTAATTAATGGTGTCCAATCTCCGGTGCCAAATGTATCTCTGGTATAGATGTTGTTTCCGCCATCTAGATATAGCATTCCCCTAAGTCTTACAGTGTTGGGCTCGTCGTTTATGGTGTTATATCCAATTGCTATGGAATAATCTGCTGTTGCTTGAGCTGATGCACCAATTGCAATGCCATATGTTAATGGCATGACATTGGCAAGGTAACCGAGGGCGGTACCTATTTCAGCATCGTAAAGTCTACAGTTACATCAACGTATCCATTGTCTATTGGTTGCCCATTTGATTGCAGCAATCTTCCTTGATAGTTTATGAAAGCAGGAATAGCCTCACATAATGTAATGCTTGCAAGTAGTAATGTTATTGTTAGTATTAGGTTCCTCATTTGTTATCTCACTTTTCTTTTATTGTAACCGTCGATTTCTGCTCATGAGAAAAAATAAATCTGCCAAAGCCGTTTTGTTTCAGCATTGCTCCGTATGATTTCATCATATTGGTTGTTGAATTAGATGGCAGTTGTATGTATATTTCTGTTTGAGAGTTTGCCCCCATTTTTTTTAGTCTTTTTGGTAACTCTTTGGCAGGGTAGACGAATCCGTATATCATGAAGGAGTTGTCGTCTAAAATTTCCATTTTTACGGAGTTGTCGGCTCCAACACTTGGTGTTGTTGCACATCCAGTTATTATTATTGTTGTTGCCACAATAAGTATGGCACTAATCATTATATTTTTAATTTTTGTTTTCATATCGTTCCTTTTTATCTTAGGATTTTCTGTCAAAAGCTTTATGCTTTTTCAAATCTATTTTTTGTAAATCAACGAGATACAGACTGTTTTTTCTTATTCCTTCAGCGGTTATTAGCTGTTAGGTTTTAGTTATTATCAAAGACACTACCGTGAGTAGGTAAAGAGCTTTGCTCTTTGTTATCACCTAGGCGTTACCAATCATGGCTCCACGGGGGCAAGCCCCGAGGTGACCCAACCCACTTTCAACTACTATTCTCAACTCTTTTTCTTTATTCAAAATTATATCATTAATCATTATAGTGCGTCTTCTGCTTCATGTATTTTATTAAATACAACAGGTAATGCCATTGCTATTCCAAGATATATCATATTTCTAAAAAACATTACAATCTGTAAATCGTAATATGCAATACAAATTTGACTTATAATGAAAGTTATAACCATTAATGACACAGATTGCTCGTATCGATCTTTCACTTTCCTGTAATCAATTACAGCCTGCGTTATACTTAAACCAAAGAACATCCAAAATATAATAAAGCCTGGAAATCCTGTTTTCGTCCAGATCCAATATATACAGTTATGAGGGATGTAGTCCCACAAAGGAAAGTCAATTGCGTCTAGAGGCACTTCGATTAGGTACTTTCTACCAAAGCCAAGCCCTAAAGGATTTTGTTCAATTGTTCTTTCCAGGTTATATTTTTCTTTTTCTCTGTACAAGTTTGAAGTGTCTACGTCTTCACCTTCACCACTGGCAAAAACACTTTTTATCTGTTGAACCGGCATAGCAATTGAACTTCCGCTATTCCAGAATGCGACGCAATATATTATCATAAGTACTGATAATGGTGCAGCAATTTTCAGTGCTAAAATTTTAGTTTTCTTGGGTAACAGTGCAAGAACAAAAATAAGACTCAACCCAAATGTACCATAGACAATACGTCGTTGGTTTAGCATAAATGACATAAATGTAAATGGACACAACACCAAGGATACCCAGAATTCAGGACCATAATATTTAAGAAGTCCCATGGCAATTGTAAGAACCAAAATGGTGCTAAAGAAAAGAGAATCTTCGTGTCCGGCAATGCATTCAAGATCGCCAGTGCTAAAATGCAGAAGGTATCCATAGCGATAAAAGAATGTCTCAAGTCCTTTAATGTGAATTGATATGATGGCAATCCACATTATAATTTTTACCTGTTCTCTGGTTCTGATGAGTTGAGTAGTGAAAAAATAGAGTCCACATAGATAATATAGAGCACGTATTTCCCACATTGACGCTTTTACATCTCCTCCCTTGCTCAGACCATAGACAGTATAGAATAGTAACATGCCCAAAAAGATGATTGATATACCAAGATTGGGAATTTTTCTTAGTTGTGCATCTCTTGATGTTGCCGCTCGAACGATAAAAATGACTACAGTAAGCCCAAGTATACACTCAATGGGGTTCATCACAAGTGCAGATATTCCTGTTGGTATATTAAGATTTACGAAAAAAGGGATACGCATTGTGAATGGAATGGGGAGACCACGTATATAGAATTGGTCAAATAAAAGAGAGCAGGAAAGCAGTGTGTATATGCAGAAATCTAACCTTTTGGTCAAGATATATACGAATAGAAGAGCAAAGAATAGTCCTGGTAGCACCAAAACAGCTTTGACATTAATTGCCAAAAGAGCTACTGTAATAAGTGATAAACCTATTGGCAGCATTATGTTAAGGAGGAACCAAGGCAGTTTGTCAAGTGCATTCCTATATATTGAATCTATTTTACTTTCAGAAGTCTTTAACATCACCAAAACCTAAAAACTCCAGGCATACCAGGGCTGTAACATAAATTAGCATAATAAGAATATACATAAATGAAATTCTCTTAACTACGCAGCCTCCAACAACAAAGCCAATCATTATTAGTAAAATAGTTTTCATTTATATCCATTTGTATATCCAAGAAGGAATCCAGAATTCTACATAGTTTGCAATGCAGCCAATAACTTTGTCATGCTGAATTTTTTCTATTCCAGCTTTTAATGGACCGCGTTTGTTATAGTATAGCTGCATTGTTGCAAAAACACCATCTGTTTCTGGGATTATTGCAACTGAATCTGCATTTGACAAAACATCAGGTATTTCAATCAAAGACAAATTATATGATTCTCTAAGTGTTGTAAATAATTCTCGAACCTTGGAACTTTGGAAGATTGAACCCTTGAAGTGTTCAGGGAGTGATCCGCGAGGGATAACTGTTAAACTTTCATATTGAGTTTTGTGTGATATTTCTTCCAAAGTTGCATTACCACTTAAGTAATCCATAATACCTTTTTTGTCACTAAGGTTAAAGATTGAGGATATTGATTCTTTTGTGTTGTTGCTCATATCGATTAGCACAACCGATTCTTCTGTGTCAAAAGCACTAACAATAGCCAAGTTGGTCGTGAATACTGTTTTGCCTGTTGAAGGCTTTGCACTTGTGGTTAACCAAATTAAGTTTTCATCATTGTCATAACAGCTGTTTGAATATATATTTGCAGATCTGAATCTTTCAATATATGCTTGTATGTTTCTGTTTGGGTGGCCTTTACCCATATTTGATAGATCCATCCAGTCTTTTTGGATAATAAGCTGGCTTAGTCGGGTTGGATCCAATGTGCTTCTATCTTTTTGTATAAAGCTATATTTCTTTTCTTTTCCTGTTTTTGGATCAACTCTAGTTAATTCGTCCTTACTCTCAACAGGAAGGATAAAGCGTTGTGCTGTAAATGTATCTTTTATACTTCTAAGTGTGCTGAAAGGAAATTTTTTGCACCACTCGGGCATAAGAAGATTTTTGATATATACTTTTGGAACAGTTCCAATTACAGGTAGTTGTGTGAGTTTTTCAATTTCAGACAATCTCATAATATTTGGATCAAGTATTTCGAACGCAAAAATCATACCTACACTAACAAAGCCTGCACCCATTATTCCTGCAATCAGAATAAGCAGTCTATTTGGTTTGTATGGACGAAGCGGAACAAGAGGTGGATCAATTATTGTAAAACGATTTGACTGTTGTTCCAACTCCACTTCCCTTGATACTTTAGAATGCTGCAGTTTTACCTGAAGTGTTTCATAAATCTCTCTTGCAATCTGCTCGTTTTTCTCTAAACTTCTAAGCTCTTTTTGAAGATTTGGAATCTGCTTGATTCTACTTTTTAGTTCATCATTGATTTTCTTGTATTCTCTAAGTCTCATCTTTAATACTTCAATCTCAATTTTCACATCAGCATGTCTGGCAAGTATTTCCTGATACATTGGAGAACGGACTTGCTTTGTTTCTTGAGCATTGTTCTCCAGCTTCTCTTTGTCCAGTAATTCCTGAATAAATGCAATTTCTCTTTTAACTTTTAGCACTTCAGGGTGATCTTCTGTTCTTGTTGCCCGAAGATTGCCTAGAGTCATCTGCAGTCGTTGATACTGTTCTTTATATGGGGTGTTTTTGTGGAAAAGAGCTTGAGACACAACCATTGGTGACGTGCCTGCAAGTCTGGATTCCAAAAGTTCTTTATTGAGTTCGGCATCTTTAAGTTCAACTTCAATATCTGTTATTCTTTGGCGCATATTTTCTTGTTCGACGCTTAACGAGTCCATACGCGTGATGCTTTCGATGTTGTCAATCTTGAATTGCTGCAGCTCTTCCTCTGCTTCCACTAGCAACTCTTTATATATATCCAGCTGCTTCTGGATAAATGTTACTGCTACAGATACCTCGTTTCTGCTTCCATATAAACTTTTTTCAATAAATGCGTTGGATACTGATTCAACAAGTTTTTTTGCAAGCACAGGATCTTCAGCTGTGCAGCCAATCTGAAAAGAGTCCATGCTTAATGCAAAAATTTGGATATGTTCTCTTATCTTATCAATCAATTTTTCAAGAGCGTATTCATAGTCTTGCTCGTCTTGTATCTCTTTTTCTAAACCAAGTTCTTCAACGATTTTTAGGATTACAGGTCTGCTGTATATGATTTTCTGGAAAGATGAAAGGCGGTTCTGATCAGACATAGTTACTGCAGTATCGTATTTTATCAAAGGGTTAAGGATGTCTGTCCGTCCTAAAAGAATCGTTGTCGTAGACATGTATTGTGGTTTAAGAGCAAATGCAACCAAAAGAGCCAAGGGAGGAATGATAAGAAATGGAATAACAAATTGACGCTTTCTTCTGAAAACAATTTCCAGTAGATATTTTATTGAAAAGTCGCCAACAATAAAACTTTTCTTTTCTGCTTCTTTTATTCTTTTTGGTATTTGCGGCATTATTATTTAAACTCCATATAAAAATTAGTTTGAGATCACATCAGATAATATGAACCAGCTTAGAGCAGGCGAGAGCTGAGTCAGGAAATAGTTAACCTTAGCAATACCTCTTTGGGGAACATAGATAAGGTCTCCTGCATTGACAATTAAATCATTGTCTATTTTGTTGCCAGCCATAAGTTCTCGGATGTTTACTTCTTCTCTTTGAGGACTTTCTCCCTGATAATCTCTGATAATAGTTACGGATTCCAGATTTGCATCATCGGTGTAACCTTGACCAAGCCCCATTGCTCTGACAAGGTTCATATTTTCTCCAAGGCTGAATATGCCGGGTTTATTAACTTCGCCCATAAGATAGAACGTATGTTCTTGATTTTCTTTTACAAAGACAGTATCACCCGGCAACAAGTCAAGGTTAAGAGTCTGATCGCCGGCAAGGAGTTGATAGATATCAACATTTATTATTGTTCCACGCCCCCTTAATACCTGACAGCTTCGCAAGTCAGCATTTGGCTGAAATCCTTCTGCTCTTGAGATTGCTGAAAGCAAGGTTGGCCGCCCCTTAAAACTGAAAATTCCCGTACGCAACAGTGCACCAAGCACATAAATTTCGTTACCGTTGTATTCAATAACAAGCACATCAACATTGGGATCAATATAATCAAGTGAAAGTTTTTTTGATATTTTTTTTGCAGCTTCTTCGCGAGTAAGTTTTTCCAGCGAGAGGACGCCAATGCCTGGAACTGTTATTTTTCCATCAGGTCCCAGCACATATTTTCTTGCAACTTCAGGGGTGTCGAGGCTGTAGAGCTCAATTATATCACCTGGAGCAAGTCTGTAATCTGAAGAAATTTCAGCAAGTTTGTTATCAGGGTCTAGAGTTTGAGTTACCGATGTATTGTTACCAACATCAAATGTTGAGATTTCATCCGGTGCGGGAAGCATCTGTATAGCTGTTTTTTCTTCTTTTTCACTTGTTTTGCAGCCAAACAAACAGATTGCTATTGCAAATAGACACATTAGTTGGTTGTAATTTTTAATCATAAATTAAGTTCACTTTATACTTTTATTAAAGATTATATGATATATCGAACTGGCATCTGCAGTAAGGTTGTATTGTCCATTTGTAAATGCACAACCATCCTGAAGCTTTTGCACATCATCACTACCATTGTTGATATAGTATACAATGTTGCTTGAGAATGCAATATTATTAAACAAAAATTTGAAGTTAGTTTTTGACTCAGACTTGTTAATTGCAATTAGAGAGACATACTCATCATTTTCCGCGGCGTACAATGAAGCTTGATATTTTTCCATGCTCTGTATTTTAGTTTCCAAAAGAGAGTTTGGGAATTTTGTATGTTTGCCATCAACATTTCGGAACAATCTGAAAGCAAGTTCTGTCTTGGTTTTTGGTGGTGGCCAAGTCCAATAGCATGCCAAATCCAGTTTTTGCTCTGCAAATATGCCAAGGCTGTCTGCAAGAGCAATGGCTCCACTCATGTCTGCTTCTGCTCCCCAATTGTATTCAGTTATTCCAAGTTTTGTTCCAGGGTAATATTCTTCAATCCACTTTTTTGCTCTTGGGATAAGCATTATTCGTGCTTTAATCCAAGATGGATCTTGATAACTTGCATCATATAGCGAACGTGGTGCCATAACTCTGTCGAGATTAACTGAATAGCTGGCATTGTCACTGAACACATTTTCAGCCTGCGGGTAATAGTGTATGGTCAGATAATCTAAAAGCTTTTCACCTGTAGATTCTTCATGCAGTCTCATTTGTGTCAAAAACCATGGAATGAAATCATCTCCAAATTGTCTTTTATCACTTTGGCGCCTGCTTGAACTATCTTTTGCTGATTTTGTATAAGCAACCCATCCCCAAACGTCAGGTCCGGCAAGTAGTGCCTTTGGTGCAACTTTTTTGATTGCCGCTGCAGTGGCTTTGTATTTTCCAATGTATTCTGCATATCCAACAGGTTCAGGATGAACATCTCTATGAGTCTCATGCCATAGCATCGGCTCATTATCCATTGCAAATATAATCCTGCCTTGTGCAAGCTCTTCTGGGTACATTTCTGCAATTTTTTCAACCCATTCAGCCACAAATTGTGATCCCACGACAATAGATGTTTCGAAAGGAGAATTGCCTGTTACGAAATCACCATTATATTTTATACCATTGCCGGCATCGGGGCGCCACTGATCTGTTTGTTGTTGGTTGCCATATTTGCTTACAGAAAATCCGGACGATTTTACATCCTTTGCAACATACCCAATCATTGGAACTGTTATAATGATTTTTGCATTTGCGGCAAAGCTGTTTTTTATGAATCGTTGCCACCTTCTAGGACCAACGTCAATATTCTCGAAGAACCAGTCTTTGCCCGTGTTCCATGCATTGCCAAGTTTCCAGTTGTATCTGCTTGTGGTGTTGCCTCCCCAACGATTAACTGTTGGCGCTAGTGTTTTCAGCGTTTTGCTGGAAGCATCGGCTAACCCAAATATGTCTTCAGAATAAATTTTTGGCTCTGCTGGTTTGCTGATTTCCCATTCTGATATATCTACAATTTGAGCAGATAAACTTGATGTAATTAACGTTATTAGTAGTATTCTTTTCATATTTTCTCTTTATGTTGTCAATGGTTCTGTCAAAAGTTTGCAGGCTGAGCCTGCACCCATTCCGTTATAAATCAGTAGGATACAGATCCCGCCTTGCGGGACTAGCAAAGCTAGCTGTCTTATCCCTTTGTTTAACGGGCTGACTCGTAGCGAAGCTTAAGAGAGGCTTTAGCTTGTCTAA
>JAQICX010000042.1 GCA_027858345.1 Kiritimatiellia bacterium
TTGAACGTAGTTATGACAACGAGGACGAATGTAGGCCACTCGCTACGCTCATTGCTCCTTTCTACTTTTCTCATTAGAGAAAGAAGCCTCTCTCGCAGGCTCGAGTGTCGCTCCCAGCATGCAAACAACCGTTGTCTTGGAAAAACGGGAGCGGCAATGTCCTCATTGCCATAAAATAATATTTTTCACTTTCTCACCCCAAAAAGCAAAAGTTAAAATTTTAATGCTTGATTTTATTGGCTCAAACAGATGTTTTCTTTTTCAACCGAAAAACTAGGAACTTCCATTAATTTTTTGGTTGGCCACAGCATTCGTCGGTCACCGACCGACGCTACAGCCGTTGATTTCAAAACAAACCATTAAACTGAACATTTCATACTGTAGCGGCGGTCGTTGACCGCCTAAAAACATTTTCATATTTAGGGCTTACTGTTTAATGCAAGACAGGACGCTTCGCTAATGTGTTTTTGGGAGGCTATAGCTATGACAATGAGGACATTGTCGCTCCCAGCATGCAAACAACCGTTATCTTGGAAAAACGGGAGCCCACCCCTCCGTTCTCGTTCCTCGAACACCTCCTCCCGCAGAGCGGGACTAGCGAGCTAGCCGGGGAGGAGCTAATATGTCCTCATCGTCATTAAAAATTGTTTTTAAAGTAACCGAAAAATCTAGCATTGAAGTTTGGGGAATTCAATAAAACTTGTTTGGTTTTTCGAATATTCAAAAAGGTATGTTTTATTGGACTTGTTCCAGCTGAACAAATCGTAATTGAAATCCACAACTTCAGTTTGTTTGTATGCCTGTTTAAGGTTGTCATACTCGCCATTAACAACTTTTGCTCTTAACAGTTTGTTATATGCATCATTATCGTAATCATGTAAAAACCAATCAGGGTAGCTACCAGGCTTGCCCTGAAGCAAATAATCCAACTTGAGTTTATCAACAAATATATCTTTTGACTCAAATGATTTATGCACGTAAAAGTCATGCAAATATTGATATAGATTAATAACTTTATGAGATATATCAAGAAAGCCTCGACCATCAAAATAAACCGAAATATCTTCAAAGAAATCGAAAGCGTTACCAGCGTAGCAGTTATCAATTATAAATTCAGTACAATTTACGAATCGTTGCGAATTATAAAAATAATCAAGACATTGCTCAATATTTTTCAATCTTATAATATCTTCAAAGGATATATATCTGTTTTCCAGAACTTCATAAGGGGGAAAACACTGATACTTATATCCATGAGCTTCCACTTCAAAAATGATCGGAGCTCCTTTAAGTATTTTAAGAAATCCCAGTTGAATCATCTCTGGTTTCATAGAGTATACAAAATTAAATGATGATTTAAATGTTTGATAGTCTTCATAGGGCAACCCTGCAATCAAATCAAGATGAAGATGAATACCTTTATTAATCTTGGCAACATTGCTTTTAAGTTTAGAAAGATCTGTCTTTCTATTAACAGCATTTAAAGTCTGAACATTAGAACTTTGAACACCAATCTCAAACTGAAACAAGCCCGGAGGAACTGTATCAAGAAACTCTAATGTTTCATCATCAAAAAGGTCGGCACTAATCTCAAAATGGAAAGATGTAACTCCGTTGTTATTATCTATAAGAAATTTCCAGATTTCCATATATCGTTCTTTTTGAAGATTATATGTTCTATCAATAAATTTTACCAATTCAACTCTATTATCGAGAAAAATCTTTAAATCATTTTTTACTCTTTCAACAGAATAATATCGAACATTTTTATCAAGTGACGACATGCAATAGGTACAATTGAATGGACAACCTCTTGAGGATTCGTAGTAGAATATTTTTGATTTCTGAGATAGTTCTTCAACATCATATGGAAAAGGAATGACATCAAGGTTGGATATACTTTGAGATAAACCTGAGAACAAGATCACTCCATCATCTTTATAGTATAGTCCTGACGGAAGAGAGTTCTCGTTCGCAAAAAAACTAAGCAGAGTTTTCTCTCCCTCATTTGAGCATATATAGTCGACTTCAGGATACTGAGCCATTACTGATTCCGCATCGAAAGAGACTTCTGGTCCACCAAGAATAATATCAACATCCAAAACTTTTTTAATTTCTCGGACGGTCTTTAAAACATATTCACGATTCCAAATGTATACAGAAAAAAGAATTGTGGTTGGCTTTTCGCGATATATATTTTTGATTATATCCCGAACCTGATTGTTGATTGTGTACTCTCTTAAGGTTACAGATAGATTTGAATTCTCTTCAATATACTTTTTTATGTAGCGTAATGCCGGATTTGTATGAACAAACTTAGAGTTTATTGCAACTGCCAAAATTTTTTGTTGTATTTCACTTTTCATTGTATATACGTTCTATGGTCTAAGGTCTATGGTCTATGTTTGTGGCTTAAACAGCCGTGTTACGTTTCCCGAGCCGTTGCGACTCGGCTACAGGGCGAACACATAGGTTCGCCCCTACGTTAGCCCGTCGGAGATTCTCCGCATTCACGACCCTTAATCTTAACCTGAATCTTAATCTCTGGTTTAATTCAATCGGGGATCAAAGATATCGCGAAGCAAATCGCCCAGCAGATTGAAGGCAAGAATAATCAAAAAGATTGCAATTGTCACGAAGGTCATCTCCCACCATATACCTTCCCAAAGTCTTGTTCTTGCATTTGCAATCATAACTCCCCATGAAGGTTCATTTTCAACACCAATACCTATAAAACTGATAAAGACTTCTGTTGCAATTGCTGCAGGAAATCGTATGGAGAAGACAATTATAATGATATGTGAAATATTTGGAAGAATATGTCGAAATAAAATTCTAGTATCACTATATCCCAGAGCTCGTGCAGCCTTAACATATTGACGATTCTTATGTTTTATTACCTCAGCTCGAATATATCGACACACCCCTACCCACGTGGTAAACCCAATACCAACATATATCCCAAGCAAACCTTTGCCAACAACCATTGATATTGCAAGAATAAAAAGTAAACCAGGCATTGCAGAGACGGATGAATATAGCCAGACAATGATTGCATCCATTTTGCCACCATAGTATCCACCCAGGCAGCCAAGCAGAACTCCAATTGGTATTGCAATGAGTGAAGTTATGATACCAACATGAAATGCAATTCTTGTTCCCTGAATAATACGAGGAAAAACAGAGCGTCCAAGTCCATCGGTTCCCAAGAAGTTATCTCCAGGCTTATAAGAAGGACTATGGTATATGTTATCAAGATTCGTCTCCTGATAACTTGGAGTCTGATCCTTAATTTTATTATAACGATATACACACTCTCCATATACAGCAACTATAGTGTATATTGATATGATTATTATGGAAAACAGACCAACTGGGTTTCTTAAGATTTTTTTTATGGCAGCATTCATTTTAGGCGAATCCTCGGGTCTACAACTGTATACATTACATCTGTAACAAGATTTACAACCACATATAGCATTGCACCAACAAGAACAATCCCCTGAACCACAAAGATGTCGGCGGAGTTGATTGCGTTAATGCTGGCATTACCCAGCCCAGGTATTCCAAAATAAGTCTCTAGAAGCAAGCTTCCTGTAAATAAAAATGGTATAGATATACTGACATTAGTCAGAATCGGCACAAGAGCATTACGCAAGACGTGCTTAAATAGAATCATATATCCTGGCAATCCTTTTGCCCGTGCTGTCCGGACATAATCCATATACATTTCATCAAGCATAATTGTTCTATAGAATCTAATATCACGTCCCATACTGCAAACAATGCCGATAATAACCGGCAATACAAAATAATACCAACTATTAAAGCCCCAAATTGGAAAGAGCTTTAGTTTATATGCAAGTAGATACTGCCCTGCAATAACCCATACAATATAATTGATACTCATTAGTGAGGTGGAAAGAATAACAAGCAGACGGTCAGGTAAACGATCTCTATACCACGCACAAACCAAAGCAAGACATACTGAAACAAAAAGTGTGCCAAAGAAGATTGGTATTGCAAGACACAAAGATGGCCCCACCCCCTCAAGAATTACATCAGTAACCTTTTGTTTACTTACAACAGATGTGCCAAAATCTAATGTCAGGACATTAACAACATACTGTAAAAACCTTGAATTAAATGGTTGCAAGATTTTGCGTCTTAACTTCAAAGATTGTATCTGTAATTGTCCTCCAGTTACATTTAGAGAAATTGAATCACTACCAGTAAAATCACCAACTTTAAATGGAATAGTCACTGTTTTATATTTTCCAGATGTGCTTTTAAGAACCAATTCAGTTGGAGAAGCTGTACCATTCTTTTGGAACATGGAGACCTTTACTCCTCCATCACCAATGGTCTTATACGTAATAATAAATTTATATTTTTCTTTAGGATAAAACTCAAGAGCCATTGGAACGGGATAACTTCCATCACTTATAACCACATATCCATCTACGGTACCAAACACATGTTCAATCCCATCATTTTCCACAAATGGCCTCATAGAGCTTTTAAAAGAGCTATCCTGCAAGATACGAGAATCACTCCAAAGACCAAAAACAACAGGTTTGTTATATCCGTTCAGCTCATCGTATCTCTCTAAATCTTCAATCTTGGCATTTTTGCCTAAAACAATTTGAGCCGGACTTCCTGAAACTAAGTCAAACAAAATGAATGTCAGCAAAATGACTCCAAAAATTATTGGTATAGTAGAAAGAATTCTTTTAATGACATATTTAAACATTAGGATATACCTTTAAATAGATCAAGCAACTCAGGTAGAAGCTGTTTTTTACGACTTAGAATGCCAGGCAGATCAAACAAAGTTTTTTCACCCTTTACCATGTAAGGAAGCTCTTCAATCAATTTTTCATCGCCCCCCACCAACAACAAAGAGTTGCCTGAAACCACATTTGTCACAAGCAAACCAAAGAAATTCAATTTATCTCTATCAACAATATTATTAATCTCGGCCTGAATGTCATCCTTGCGGTTAAGGAATGATACAAAGCTTCCCTCTTCAACTTGGCAAACAGAAAAAGAGACTCCATGTTCGTGATAATTTTTGCGGTCTGTATTAAGTATTGTCTCAGGTGGCTGTGTTGCAATAATAGAGCCTGCCTGTAATAATTCAGAATATAGCTCTTTTGGATCACAACCTGTAATCTTACTCAATTCTTTTACGGCAGCAATATCACGTTGGGTAGTCGTCGGAGACTTCAAATGTACAGTATCGCTAATCACACCACCAAGAAGTACTCCTGCTGTTTTCTTATTCAAATTAATCTTGTTGATTTTATACTGTTCATAGACAAGTGTACATGAGCTGCCGACAATATCATTAAACACACGTAGCGGCTTGTCTGTTGGAGTAATACCAATTCTATGGTGGTCAAGAATTTCAATAATCGGCACCTCTGAAGCACCATCAATCGCCTGTTCAAGTTCATTATGATCCACAAGCACCAGATTGATTGATTGATCTGAATCCAAGTCGGATTTAAGAAAATTTCCTATCAGCTTGTTGTTCTTATTAACAACGGGAAAAAGGTCCGTAGGATCTTTTTTTACAGAAGTTGAAATATCCACAATACGATCAGTGCATCTGTATGAAGTCATAGACCTGTTTGTTTCTAAAAATATTGGACTACTAAACTTTATTCTTCTGATAGTAGTTGCTGAGTCATAAACAGTATAAATAACAGATATCCCCCGTTTTTTTGCCTCTTCAAGCAACTCTTCATCAACAATTGCTCCACCAGTAACAACAAGCACAGAAATATTCAGTTCAATAGAAAGTTCCTGTATATTTTTTCGATCTCCGACGACCATTACAACAGTACTGCAATCCACATCTGCCAGTCTTTTATTAAGATTTTCTGCACTCATTGCTCCAACGTAAACATAAAATGTATTTATTTCGGCAGTGCCAATACCTGTAACATTAGTACCACTAAGAATTTTAACAATCTGTTCAACTGATGTATCAACTTTACGTCCAAAGCTTGAAGCCGACTCCTCGTTGCCGAAAATGCCCTCGAACATATCAAACATAGAAATCATGCCCTTATATTCATCATCATCTCCAACCACAGGTATTCTTCTGTGCCTTACCTCATTCATTTTAGAAAGTGCAGCCAATGCAGAGCTATTCTCACAAACCGTGATGCATTCCTTTGAATATATATCTTCCACTCTAGGATATACAGCACGCATACTTTTGGGTAAAGCAACTTCAAATCTATTAAAAAGATATCTTGCACTCCTGTTTGGCATTCCATATGATGCTGCGATAACATTTGGCACACCAAGACTCCTCTTTAATCCAGCGTAGGCATATGCAGCTGAAATACTATCAACATCTGGATTCTTGTGACCGATAACGATTGTTTTTGTTGTATTATTCATTTTAAATTATTCTCAAAAAGCAATACGGATATTACTCCTAATATTAAAATTCAATCTTTGATGTAGTAATAAAGACACGTACAACGAGGATCGTTGCGTTACCTTGTTAAAACTCGACCTTGGGTGCAGCAGCGGCTCCCTGATCTGCCTTAAAGTATTCATCACTCTTCTCAAAGCCGGCAATATTTGCATAGAAACTTGCTGGCACACGACGAATATATGTGTTATACATCTTTACAGAGCCGTTATAACGCCCACGTTCAACTGCAATTCTGTTTTCTGTTCCAGCCAGCTCATCCTGCAGAGCCAAAAAGTTTTGGTTTGCTTTCAAATCAGGATAACGCTCAACCACAACCATCAGACGAGACAGAGCTGATTCCATTTGGTTTGCAGCTGCAACCTGTTCACCTTTAGTCTTAGCAGCGCCCCACTGACTTCTTAACTTTGTAATTTCCTCCAAAGTTCCTTTTTCATGAGCAGCATAACCCTTCACAGTATTAACCAAATTTGGAATCAGATCATAACGTCTCTGCAGAACATTCTCGACTTGTGCCCAGCTGCCGTCAATATTTTCATCATATGTTACAATCTTGTTATATACCGATATCCAGTTCATGGTTATAAATAAAATAACCACTGCAATTCCAATTAGAACTATAGTTCCTGTCTTCATAATTTTTTCTCCATATTTTTATATTCTTTAATTTCACGAATTATCCCAAATACCACAAAATATGTAAAGTTTAATCAAAGCGAAAGCACAACGAAACGGTCATTGTTGAAAACAACCTCAAGATTCAGCGGTTTTATGTGGCGTCGATATGAATATTTAGGAATACTCGTTTTAGCAACCACAATATAGTCACATCCTTTTTCAGCTGCTATATCAATAACACTTTGAGACAAAACACCATCTTTTTCTTCTGTCCTCATGATTCTATCCCATAAATCCGTATTCTTTGCTGAATAACCATTCATAAGACTAATTTCTGTAAATTTTGCAAAATATATCATACCTCGACTATTCTTGTGCCATGGAGTTGTAGGTGTGAACAAATACAAACCAGGATGTGCTTGAAAAAAAACTATTTCGTCTTCTGTTGACTCAACCATTTCAGGGAATCTATATGTGATACTAGCTCTGACTGTAGTAGACTCAACAATCTGAAGAATAACACATAAACTTACAACACCAATAGTTATTCTTTTAGTCAAGAGCTTTCTATTTGCAATTAATATGAGTACTGATGCAAATAAAATAGAAATCAGAAGTCCCTGAGCTGGAACCCCCATTCGACCTATTGCACGTATCGAACTGGCACCAGGTATAATTTTATAAATCACTCCCCATACACTTGGATTAAAATTGTTTTCCATGAAATATTTATTTGGACCAAATGCAATTCCATAACAGAATATGGCAGCAAGAATTAAAATTGCAAACATATTGTTTGTAGATTGCTTGACATTTCTATCAATCAACTTAGCAAATATGACAACTAGTGTACCACACAACAGAAACATACCTATTAATGCAACAACATTACTATTCCTAATAGGCATAAGAAATATTCGATAGCAGATCAGCACTGCAATAAAAATATATAACTTAAAGTTTTTATAATTCTTTTTTATAAATTTAATAACATAAGGAAGGAATACTGTTAATAATAATACTATTATACCAAGAACAACACCAATACCAAGGTAAACAGAAGATTCAATTGTTTTTGATATATCTAATTTCTTGAAAAATGAGTAAAACAAACCACGTTGAGGAATAAACAGCTCGTCAAATGTCGCTCTATAAATTCTGAACACCCACATTCCATAGTCAATCTTTTCAACTCTCATATAGTGAAAAGATAAAAAAGAAAACAATCCTCCGGCAATAATAATAGATAAAATATTATTTTTTATATTCGCAAATAATGCCCTCCAGTCAACAGTAACCTGAACAATAAACCAACTCAAAATAAAACACATACCTAAAACAGCTAAATAAGGAGTTGAATACATCAAAATAACTTCACAGAACAACATACCTGAAAAAAACAACTTCTTACCATAAAAAAATGTTCCAATCATACAGGCAATCAACAGAACCACAAAACAGGATGACAGCATCTGAAAATGACTATAATATTCAAGCTTTGAAACAGAAAAACTTGTCATAAATGCAAAAAATGGGATAAAGAATACTGAAAACTCCGGCAAAGGTTTATGGTAGTCATTTACTATTCTGTAAATAAGAAAGAATAACAGAACATATGAAATATAACTTAAAAAAGAGAGAAGAAGTCCTGTATAAAAAGATGATGTCAACGGATTGAAAAATGTTCTGAACCCAGAATAGAATATGGTTGGAACAAAAAGATTGTCCGACCATATCAACGTGTCTTCACCTGCCTCTGGCTGAAAAATTCTGCCGTCAAACAAATCAAAATCACCATGTAAAACATTCTGATAATTATGTTCTAAAATCCAAATATTAAAGAATCCATCACCAACATCACCAAAAAACGCTGCACGACCATCATCCTTCGAAGGCCCTTCAAAATATATAACACTAAAAACAAGCAGCAAAACTGTTAAAACCCAAAAAAATATTTTATTTTTAAGCAACATCAATTTCTCTCATTTCAATTTTTCATAATAGAAGCAATCCTGTATTAAACAATAACCCCAAATTAACTGAGGATGGTTTTTGCCATATCAACCGCGGCAACACCATCTGGTGCATAATCAGCACCAATTGACTTGGCAAATGTTGGTGTAATGACAGCTCCGCCAACCATAAATGAGATTTTGTGGTTCACCATGTTGTCATGGACATACCGGATGATTTCCGGCATTTTGACCATTGTTGTTGTCATAAGAGCTGACAGTCCGACAATATCAGGCTTAAACTCTTTTATGGCATCCACAACCTGTTCACCAGAGACATCTTTACCAAGATCTAAAACTTCAAAACCATGATTTTGCAAAAGTAAAACAACAATATTCTTTCCAATATCATGAATATCGCCTTCAACAGTTGCCATAATTATTCTGCCGGCACTCTTTGTTTCAAGTCCTTGACTTTTGATTAATGGTTCAACAATTGCAAATGCGCTTTTCATTGTTTCCGCAGAAGCAATTAACTGTGGCAAGAAATATATCTGTTTTGCAAAAAGATCGCCTGTTTTTGATATTGCTTTTATCATATAATCATTAACCAGCGCTCCAACATCAACTCCTTGTGCAAGAGCAGAATTGACAAGAGAATTAATCTCACCACGAATGCCATCAATAATTCCCTGATAAACCTGCTCTTCAATCGTTAGATCCGCAAATTCTACTTTTCTCTGAGCCAGAGCAACACTATCTGCAAAATGATTCACATAGTTTTCTGCATCATGATCCTTACCAAGCAACAAATCAGAGGCTAACTTCAGGTTCATAAACTCTTCATCGCAAGGATTTGAAATTGCAGATGTCAATCCTCTGGCAATGCCAAGAGATAGAAATGCTGAATTAACCCATTTACGTTTTGGCAGCCCGAAAGATATATTTGAAAGCCCTATGGTTGTGGCTAGGTTATGTTCACTGCACCACTGGATTGTGTCAAGAGCCACATTACCTGCGGAGGAATCGGCAGAAACAGCCATTGCCAATGCATCTACAACAATATCTTCTTCAGTCAAACTAAGCTCTTTTGCCTTTTCTATCAGCTCTTTAACAAACTCTATTCGTTCTTCAACTGTTCTTGGAATCTTATTATCGCTTAATGGCAAAGCTATGAATGCAGCCCCATACTTCTTGGCAAGAGGCAGCATTTTGTCAATTCGTTCTTTTTCAAGAGATATAGAATTAATCAATGCCCTACCTGGATATATACGCAAAGCATTTGCCATTGCCTCCGGATTTGAGGAATCAATCACCAATGGTAGAGGTGAAAAACCAGATAAAGTTTTAACAACCTTGGGAAGCAAATCGGCCTCGTTTACATTTGGCATGCCGATATTCACATCGAGCAGTGCTGCACCAGCATTATATTGATCACGAGCCATGGTTCTAACCATACCAAAATTCTCTTCACCCAACTCTTTCTGAAGAGTTTTCTTACCAGTTGGATTGATTCGCTCGCCAATCACTGTAAATTTATTTGCAGAAGATATTGTTGCAATTCGTCTTGCTGAGCTAAGAACGACACCTTGCTCTTTTGCCTGACCTATCTTTGGTTTCAAACCATTTAACTCTTGCTTTAAAGCATTAATGTGTTCAGGTGTTGTACCACAGCATCCACCATATATATTAACTCCAGCATCAACAAATTCTTTGGCATATGCAGCAAACTCATCTGCACCCATCTCAAAAACAGTTTCTCCATTTTCAATTTTTGGCATACCTGCATTTGGTTTAACAGCAATTGGAACTTTTGCATATGGAGCCATCTGCTTAACATACTCAAGCATACCTGCTGGCCCAACCGAACAATTACAGCCAACAGCATCGGCACCGAGTGCCTGCAATGTTGTCAGAGCTGCAACAGGAGTTGTGCCATTCAATGTGCGTCCATCGGGTTCATAAGTCATGGTAACCATTACAAACTTATCTGTTGTCTCTTTGACTGCCAAAAGAGCTGCACGCGCTTCCTGTATATCCATCTGTGTCTCAATCACAAAAAGATCAACCCCACCATCATCAAGACCACGAACCTGCTCCTTGAAAGCATCAACAGCATCGTCAAATTTCAAATCTCCAAATGGCTCAATAAATTTACCTGTTGGACCAATATCGCCAGCGACGAGAAAACTGTCGCCAACTGCATCTCTTGCAATCTGAGCAAGCTTTTTGTTTGTCTCATAAACATCAGCATCACCATACTGGCTCAATTTATATTGATTGCCACCAAATGTGCAGCTATAAACAACGTCTGAACCCGCATTTATATAATCACTATAAATGGACGATATTACTTCAGGATTCTCTATACACCACAGCTCTGGAGACACTCCATTAGGCATTCCTCCTGCTTGCAGAAGAGTGCCTGTTGCTCCATCTAAAACCAAAATACGCTCTTTTAAAATTTCTTTAATCATAATATATCCTCAATTATCTTTTTTGATCGGACAGATCAGACGGATCGGACGGATCTAACGATTACGTCGTCTGATAAGCATTTTTCTTTTCTAGTTGTTCGTTTGACTCAATGACTAAGTGACCACGTGACTCAGGACAACGTCCGTTCTCGACTTTCGCACTAGCAAATTGTATCTCACTTTACCGAGGTCAGCAGACCTCGGCGACAATACGTAGAATAACAAGCAACGGCCAAACTGCAACATCATAATCTTCTGTAGTTGACAACCTCATGGCTCGGAGAACTTCTCTTTGCTGGCGTAAGCCAGCATCTTAATCTTTATCTCAATCTTAATCTGTTGGCGTAGCCAACTATCTTACTCCACAAAATCCAGTTACTGATTTTTCGGGGATCAGCATTCCTGTATGAAGAATATCTACATCAACAGCATCCAGTTTCAAAAGTTCATAGAAAGAATGTTGATATCTAATATCAAGATCACCATAACCTGCAGACCATCTTTTGTCTGTCAACACCATCCTGTTTCTCAAAAGCAGACGGCTAAAGTATTGTTCAACATATGTTAATGCTTCATCAGCGGCCGATGATGCTATTGCGTTAATAATTACAGCATCAGATAAATTATTCGCCGTTAACCTATTAACCTCATTCATAACCTCTCGACCAGTGGTTGCCCCCATTAACACAACATGCGAACAACCTTGAAGCCACCTGCACAGATATTCACTTTCAAAATCATAACCACCACTGATTGACAATACACTTCCTGTATTTGCCTTAATCTCCTTCAAGCAGCCAACTGCACTTATCTCCAGTAATGATTTGGTATATTCAACTAACGTTGACACATTATTGGCGACATCAACACTTAGACTTGTTTTCTCAGTGTTAAACCTCAAATATCTGTAGACATCTTTTTCAACAATCTTTGGTTCAAGATTTCTAAGAACTACTATGTCTTCATTAAGCATGATCTAACACCTGCATTGATAATTCATTAAGCAAATCCAAATTTGCATCATTAACCGCCTGACCAAATAGATTGGCAAACTTTAAAATTTCAAGATCAGAACTCTCCATTGCATAATCCAACAACTCTTTACTCAAGATTATATCATAATCAAGGTTAAATATTTTATGTCTTTCAATAAAACGTTCAATAAATTTCTCACGTATAGTTTGCAGAGTCTTAACATGAAAATCACTTCCGCAAGACAAAAACTTTTTATCATTCATATAATCAATTGCATAAGCAAATTTGCTGAACACAACGGGCTTATATAATACTTCTTTGAAAAATGACAAATCATATTTCATCTTTGCATTTAAGTCGGATGACACAGCAATAACGGGCGTTTTTATATGTCTATCAAGCTTCTGAAGACCAATAATAAGGTCATTCCACAAGCCGCCATCCATAAGGTCTACAACAATTAAACTAACTTCAGTAACCTTCAAATAATCAAGTACATCTCCTATCGCAACAAATCGTTCTACCTTGTATCCCAAGGCGCTTAGATAATAGCAAATGTCATCCAACTTTTCAAGTTGCTTCTCAACCACAACAGCTCTACTCTTCACCTTAATGAACTTGTAAGCAGAATCAACAGTATCACCTTTTTGTCCAACATCTTTGAGAGGAACTTTAGGAATCACAATTTCAAACTTTGTTCCTATGCCTTGAGTGCTTTCAACCGAAATCCCCCCCCCCATTAATTCTACAAGATTTTTTGATATTGACAGACCCAGTCCTGTACCGCCAAATTTTCGAATATCCTGGTCTGAAGCCTGCTCAAAAACATTAAAAATGTTTTCCAAATCTTTAGATGAAATACCTATACCACTATCTCGAACCTTTATAATCAACGTAACATTATCACCATCTGTATAATTTGTAACAACTTCAAAATCTATAGATACAAATCCCTCTTCTGTGAATTTGAATGCATTAGAGATAATATTAAACATAATCTGCCTTAAACGCACAACATCTAAATATACATTAATGCCAGGCTGGGAAATAACAGTCAAAAGCTGCAGCCCCTTTTCCTTTGCCTGAGCTGTAAAAATAGTATTAACTTCATCGATAAAATCATCTAAATTGAGCAAGCTGGGCGATAAAGTGATCTTCTTTGCCTCAATTTTTGAAAAATCCAAAACATTATTTAGGATTGACAAAAGACTCTCTGCAGATTTATTTATAGCTTGTACATATTCCAGATTGTCGCCCACAAGATCCCTAGATTTCAGCAAAGAACTAAAGCCTATAATGGCATTTAGAGGTGTTCTGATTTCATGACTCATGGTTGCCAGAAAAGTACTTTTCGCACGGTTAGCATTAATAGCAGCCGCACGTTCTTTCTCCAGAGTCTTTTCATAGCGATGTTGCTCTGTAATATCAATCACAGTTCCAAATCTATAAAGGACGCCAAGTTCATCATCAAGTTGAACACACATGGTCAACCTAACCCAACGAACTTCTTTATTACTATTGATAACTCTCATGTTAAAAGTTCGTTCTAATTCACCGCTCTCAAAAAACTCAGAACGATCTCCAAAAAGCAGTTCTCTATCATCAGGATGAATCATATTACCAATTCTTTTTATGTTATCCTCAAAACTGAATTCCCGCCAATTATTAATTTCAAAAAGTTCAGCAAATACATCTGAAAAGAAACACTCCTCTGTGTTTATTCGATAAATCCAATATCCCATTCCTGAACTTTGAACAGCATTACTAAGAAGATGTTCATTAACACGAAGGCGTTCAGTTGCAATGACATGACTTGTCACATCAATTACTATCCCCACTCGACCTATTATTTGACCAACATCATCCAACCTGTCAAACCCTCTTGATCTAAAATACAGAACATTCCCATCAGGTTTAACAAAACGATACTCGAAATGAACTTCACCTCTCCTATCTTGGTCATAATTGACAAATTCCTGATATTTTTTTTGATCATCAGGATGAATATGCCTTGTGAAATCTCGATAAGAACAAGTCATAGGTAGCCCCGTCATTGATTCAAAACTATCACTCACTTGAAATGTTCCATCCAAAGCCGCAGACCAATAAAAAAAATCGCTGTTAAAAGATGCCTCTTTTATAACCGAATTAAGAAATGCAACTTCTGCACCTTGACGCTGTTCTCGATCAATATCCTCAACGGTACCGATAAGTATATTAGGATTTGATCTTATATGAAAATTTGCTTTACGCCAATAGTATGACTCCCCCGTCTTTACCCTATAAATACTCTCAAAACCAAGAAGATCCCCCGAAAAGACATCTTCTATATTTTCGCGATAAGCAACGAGATCATCTGGGTAAAATGATTTTGTTTCATTTAAAACATTATATACCGAAACGGCACCATCATAGTTAACACCATTTAAGTCGCAGAAAAGCCTGTTACGTCTTGCTAACCCTGTTGTCAAATCGATTTCAATAGTTCCAACATGTTCAATATCTTCTGTATATCGTGTAAATTCATGTCCAACAACCGCACGTAGAACATCGCTATCAAGACGCAATTCATCAAGAGCAATAAAATATATGTTTATAAATTCCTGCTCAAAACAAACTTCTACCTTAACAATAAAACTATGATTTTTTTCATCAATATATTTGAACTTATCAACACCATCACCATCTATCACACGTTTTACATATTTATATAAACGACTGTTTAAAAACTTTTCACCCGTAGAATCTGAATATACAAAAAAATGTGCTGCCTGATTTGAATACAAAACATTACCATCAAAGTTGATTCGTACTACAGGAAAGAAACCTTTATCAGTCAACTCTACTAAACTTTTAAGTTCATCTTGATATGGCTGTATATTTTGACAAGAGCCCCCCTCACAATCAATGTCATTTTCTTGCAAAACCTTGCTCTGTTTCAAACAAAGGTTTATCAAATCATTTTTTGTCATATTCTCAAGATTCATTATTAACTTACTATCATTTCTTCAGTTTTTTCTATCAAAAGTTTTCCACTCTTTTTAGTCCTACTATTGTTATAATAACGGGATACAGACAACTTTGCCTTATCTCTAAAATTTTTCGTCGGTCAACGCCCGACGCTACAGGTGTTGTATCAGCAAACTAACCTTAGTCAACCAAAGCACCTACTGGCAAAATGCCAAGCTTAAAGGAAACACTTGGCTTACTCATAATGTAAGCGACCTGTCCGCCGTCCATGTCCAGAATAGTCTTTGCAAAGACAACGCAGGAAACCCGGAACAGTGAAAGCTGAAAGGAACTTATCACTTAGTACGTATTACTTAGTACTTATTTAAAACAGCCCATCTTCAAAATCTGAATTCAATGTCTTAATAGGACTTTTATTGCCATTTTCATCCACATTAACAAAGGTTATATTTGTTTCAAAAACAAAAGTCTCTTTATTGCTTTCAATATGACGACCCAAAACCTTAGCATTATATGTGATTGATGTATTACCTTTCGAAACCTCATTAATATCAAAAATCAAAATTGAACCATCAGTTATTGATTTCTTAAAAACAACATTATCCAGGGCAATTGTTACAAATTTATTTCCCGGATACTGTATTGTTGCAACAATATAAGCGTGTTCGTCAATCCATTGCATCAGATAACCACCAAACAAAAATCCATAATTATTCAAATGTTCAGGTAATATCAATTTATGTGTTTTCATTATAACTCCTAATTTTTATTAAAGTCTATCAAAAAACGTCTGCCATTTCCATACTATTTATTTATCCTAAAAATATTTCCTCATTTTTTCGGTTGAGTGAATAAAACTGCTTTTCGATAAACGCCTTGGAGAGGCTGGAGGTAGGCCATTACACTACGTTTTTTGTGATAACATCGTCAAACTCACAAGCATATCAACAGCAAATAGTTAAGTGATATTTTAAAAATTAACGCAAGATTACGCTTTGCGAATTTCACCTTGGGAAGCCATTCAGATTTTTATGCAATAAAAAACGAAAACTGACCTTCAAGATTAGTACAGATTTTGCTTTGAAAACAGTAAGATAGTATAAGTATACATCTCATTCTGCCCAGCCACTAACGATAGCAAAAGTGTTTTACCCGACCAAATAGGTTTTATTAAGTTAATGGCTGGGCCAAAGATTGTTTTGCAACGTGTTTAAAACAAGAGTGTTGTAAAAGCTATCAGAAATAAAAGATCATAGGATCCTCATGCCCACGGCTTTGTCGCACCGTAGTCAGCTTGCTGCGAAGGCGGAAGTGCCCTTTCTACCCCGCTACTGTGTCCTGCATAGCAAAGCTGGCATAAATCATAATAGAGCGAAGCGACTTCCTAACCTCGTAGAGAACCATTTACTATTTACTATCAACTATAAAC
>JAQICX010000141.1 GCA_027858345.1 Kiritimatiellia bacterium
TTCACAGTTTCGTTAAATCCGTTTGGTTTCTCCAACGAGTACTTTGATGAAACAACAAGCCTAGTCGAGTACAAATACCGGAAATATTATCCATCGTTAGCTAAGTTCTTGAGTCTTGACCCGATTGGGGTTCAAGGTGGATTGAACTTGTATGGTATTGGGGGTAATGACTTGATTAATAATTGGGATAATTGGGGGTTAAAGTTAAGTAAATGTTGCAAAGATAAAGACATATATTCGTATGCTTATGAAATGGCTGAAAATCTTGTAAGTCTCTCTGTTGGATCAAGCTTTTATAAAAACGGGCATCGTTATTTCTATGAATACATTACTGGGATATGCTGCTCTAAAAAAAATAAGCAACCTTATTCATCTAGTACCTTTAAAGGTGCTTGGCGACATAAACTCCCTGATATAATACCAGGTGTAGAAGATTGGGAATATAATGATAATCCAGACGGAGGTACGCCAACAACGGGTAATATAACAGACAATTTAAGCAAATTTATTAAGTGTGAAAAAGGAGATGAACTCGTGGCACTTGTGCATTCTCATGTCGACCTTAATTTATCAGTGTTTTCTCCCAATGATATTAAATATCAGAAAGGTTTTGGAAAACCTCTGTTGCTAAGGGGAATGGGTGCTGCAAAAGTTAAGGTAGTAATTAATGGAGTGGAATACGAGGTAACAAGTGAAGGAAGTCTTATATCTGAAGAGGAAAAGAAAGAGGATAATATTTAAGATGAAAAACAAGTATTATATATGTCTGATATTGTTGTTAAAGTTTTCATGTTTAATTTTTGCGGATGACGCTTATGTTCCTTTAACTGTGAGTGGGAACGTTCATGGAATCCAGTTGTTCTACTCAAACTATGTTGATAAGAGTTCATCATATATACTCGGGGATTTTATTAAAAGAACTAATACTTTACTTACTAATGTTAATGTAAACATAACTCTTGTGGAACGTAACTGTCGTCCTGTTATATCGCCCATTTATTCTAAACTTCAACCTGCTCAGTTACTTGAAATTGCAGAGTCTCCATATAGTTCTTTGGCTTTTGGTGATATAAATATTAGTAAATATCTGACACTAACTAATGTTTATTATGATATAGCGGAACTTATGGAAAGGTATATGCCCGTAGAATTTATTATAAAAGGACCTTTTTACCCTAACCAAATAAATTATTTGGTTGGACCTCCTGAATATATGTTTCCAGATGAAACTAGACGATACGCCTATCACATCGATGGTCCTCTAAAAAATAAGATTGAAAATCTTCCAAATAAATTAAATTCTGACGGGAATAGTGTTGCATATAACTCTAAAGAAGATGTGTTGGTCGTTATTGATGAGAAGGATAGCAATATCTTTACAATATTAGATATATTAGAGTTTAAACTGTTGAATAAAGGGATAGATAAAAATGAGTAATATATTAAGAATATATATCTTGGTTTGTTGTTTTTGTACCGTCTTATGTTATTCTAAGCAAGCAGTAGTTATTTATAATGACGAAGGTTTTGTTAAAAATGTAAATGTTGAATATATACAATATCGTCATACAAATGAGTTTTTAGTTCTTAGTGATTTAGCTAGTCAAACAAGTCACTTGACAAATATTGTGAATTTTACTTTATATGAGAGGGATTGTCGTCCGGTAACAAATCCAGATACGAAGATATGGAATAATTCGTCTTTGCTTGAGATAGCAAAGAGTGGTGAATTCTCTGGTGTTATTGATAAATATAAAGAATATCCGATCGATTTTTCTCCAATTGATATGAGTTTACATAGTCTTAATCATATGACAGGTCTAATTTGGAGTAAGACAATATCAATAAGTTCTAATACGGTTAAGGTATCGTATAATTTAAAAGATGAGTTTTGGCCTTATGAAATCATAAAAAACGTTCAGACGGCAAGTAATGTCATTAGCTATGTTATTGGTGCTCCTGAATTTGTATATTCAGAAGATTTTGAACGAAAGGCATATAGAGTTCCTGAATCATTTAAAATTCAATTTTCAAAGCTTTCTTCTCAATTAAGAAAAACAGGTACTTCAATTGCATATGATCCTAAAACAAATATTTTAGTTGTTGTTGACAGAGTAAATTCAGTGACTTTTTTGTTTCTTAAGACCATAGGATTTAAAGTAATCGTCCTTTGAAGCTCTTTGTATATAGTTGAGATAATGTGGTTTATAATATGATGCACTATGAGAAAATATACAGATAGGTGGGCAGTTGAATAAATTAAAAAAGGTAAAGTAAATATGTGTTACCGACAACATTAAAACTGCATAGCACTGCCAAATAAAACCAGGTGCGCCAAGGAAAGCTCTAGAAGAAAGTTAAAACTTAAAAGGGAAAGGTTAAAAATACAGGTAGAACGGAACTCGTTCTTTTGTGAATTTTGTGCCTTTTTGTGGCTATAAAAATCTAATCACCGAAGTCAAAAATCAATTTGACAACACGACCATATCGCAGTACAATTACACAAATGATGAAATTGGACGCAGAACTCAACGGATAGACGTTAGGAAAGGGAAAAGTTAAAAGGGAAAAGTTAAAAATACGGGAAGAAAATATTGTGATGAAAGTTAAAAGTCAAAACTTAAAAGTTAAAGACATAGATAATTCTTCAAAAGATTTTTCCCTTTTCCCTTCACCCTTTTCAATTTCTTTTTCCTATGATGGCTGGAATTCGATTGCAGAATTCAGTACGGGCGACTCCCCATCAACAAATTACTTTACTTGGGGACTTGACCTCTCCGGTAGCCTCCAAGGCGCAGGTGGAGTTGGAGGCTTACTATCCACTGTTCAGGATGGAGATATCTATTTCAGTTGCTTCGATGCCAACGGAAACGTCACAGAATACGTTGACGATTCAGGCGACATCGTCGCCCACTACGAATACAATCCATTCGGTGGAATCACCTTGGCAACCGGCGATAAGAAGGACGACTTCAATTTCCGTTTCTCAACCAAATACCTAGACACCGAAACTGGTCTATATTATTACGGCAATCGTTCTGGTAAGTTCATAGGCGTAAACAATGGCGACCTTACCGCGAACGGAATACCCGACTTCGCTGATGGCATGAATATTTACGGCAACAGCGGTGCAGGGCGGAGTCATGACTTCGCCAGACTCATGCTTCAATTGCCAAAATCAACCGACGTCACCACAGCACGCGTGCGGTTCAAGTACTCCGGTTCTGATCCCGACAATGTCCTGCAAAGTGGTGATGGCACATCAGCAAGCCCTTACGTGTATACCCCTGCTGATGGGCACCTTCGCCTCTGGCTCAAGAATGGCTCAGAAGACCGCAAAGTCGCACAGGTAGGGCAGACAGGGGGAGACTTCATCGCTTCCAATGTTGTATATGACGTAAGCGACCTCGGTTTCAGTGCTACCCAGAATGTCGTCACAATCTACATGGAAGGCATATCCAATTCGGCAACCTGTGGCGATCAGAAAATTACAGTGGAAGTCGATCCAAACAGTAGCAGCGAATCACCAGACTTCATCCCCGGCGATGTGGTTAGGGCTACCATCATTAAAGTCGACTTGATACCTGATTATAATCGTGATGGAACTATTAATCAGGATGACAAGACCGAGCAGTCGGCTAGCAATCCATATCGCTTTTGGATTAATGATGATAATGATGATCCTCAGTCTGAGGTAAGCGGTGACGATGCATCCGGAGCATCCAGCCCTGACTATTCAGACGATAAGATTGATGGCCTTCGTGATATGATAGATTTCTTCCCCGTGTGGCTTGATATCAAGGATGCTTTGGATGTTTTGCCTGCTGCTGAATATGAATATCTGCTCAAACATTCTGCTGGTGCATTCAACATTTTTGCCGACACTCAGTGCTTACCGTCGCAGGCAAATCATCACTTGGTTGACGAGGCTTTCTGTACTGCGAACAAGAATGCATCACTGAAGCAGGTGACGGTAAATGGATATACAGATCCAGGGAACACCGTCTCTACGATACCTGATAGTGTTCTTTCCGCAATTGCCGCAGGTAGTGAACGGATTATACTTTTGGAATCTAAGGCAGCTACATCGGTTCCATTGGTTTTGGAGATAAAGAAAAAATCTGACGGGCAGAGTGTCTTTGAGAAAGAAATGCCGATCTCCGTCAGTGCCGTTGCAGATCTGTTTCGCTATCGCAATTTGCGCGGTACAGGGGGGGACAGACTTGGAGTTCCTTTGAATTACCCAGACACGTTGTGCGAAGAAAAGAATTTTATATTTATGCATGGATATAATGTAACTGAAGAAGCTGCAAAGGCTTCGCAAGCGGAAGTGTTTAAGCGTCTCTGGTCTAGTGGCTACGATGGCAAGTTCTGGGGGGTTTCCTGGAATGGAACACCTCCAGCATTTGGAACACTAAAATTACCCCATCACTACCATAACTCAATATTAGAAGCTTTTGCTGTTGCTTCAAGTTACGCAACATTTTTGAACGGACTAAATGGCCCTGTTGATGTTTTGGCGCATAGTGCGGGTAATGTTGTAACAAGTTCAGCTATTAATGATCATAGTGCGAATGTTCGTAATTACTATGCTTTAGATGCAGCGGTAGCTCTCGAAGCATATGGAGCCGTCACCCCCGATGCGGCCATGATATCTGACAACTTCCTTGATCAAAATGATGAAGGTATTTTCTCTATACATGGCTGGGGCTGGCACGAGTATCCAAGTGATATGTATTCTGCAGAATGGTACAGACTATTTCTTGCCGATGATGATAATCGGAAGAATCTAACTTGGCGTAATAGATTTGGTAATGTCCAGACCAATACCAGTGCCTACAATTTATATTCTTCAAGCGAAGACGTCTTGAGAGTAAATAGTGGTTATATCACTTTTATAAGTGGTATAACCAAAAAGTATTCTTGGCAGATACAGGAATTTTTTAAGGGTAGAGATTATATACCTGGTAGCATTGCTGGCGCCGCAAGTAAGCATGCAGGTTGGGAATTTGCTACGGAGAGTGAGATGCATATTGTGGAGTTCTTAGGTGTCGATTTACATCCAGTTAGTCCAGAACACGTGATAAACAAACTTACAACAGGTACGCCAGAAGAGATAGCGGCATATAGAGAGGGCTTAAAGACGGATCCTCTTTTTAGGCATAATCCTGCCATTTTGTATACCGCAAATGGTTCTACATTTGCAGGTGGTATTGTGCGTGATTATAAGTCAAAACTTTATGATTATACGCCTTCTGGTGTTGAGGATATCCCCGTGCGTGATTGGCTTTTGGCGAAAGCGTTTCCTTCTGTATCGAGACCTATGGGTGCGAATAATAATACTGAATGGGATTTTATTACTCAAAACTTTAATATGCCAGATTTGTTCAATGGTAACGGATGGCCAGCAACACGTGGCGGGGAGTGGTGGCATAGTGATTTTAAGGATGTGGCTTATCTTTATGTTTTTGAGCTTTATCAATCGTTAACGAGTCTTTCTAATTAATGGAGTTTACTTATGAGAATATTGTTTAGTTTGTTGTGTTTGTCTTTCGCAAGTGTTGTGCTTGGCGACTCAAGTGCCAAGGTTACACTTAAAGTTCTTGATGCCGATTCGCTACCAATAGAAGATGCAAAGGCCATGGTTGTTTTTCATAAATCTAGAGGGAATAACTGGGATATTGATCCAGCATCTTTTACAGGAAATACTGATTCTAATGGTTGTTTTACTGCGCAAGAAAAAGGCCTTCCTTTTCTTTTTGTTAATGCCGAAAAAGATGGTTATTACAAGACGAGTAAGAAAGTGTCTTTTAAGAATAAAAACAAGGTTCTAAATCGATGGGAGCCATGGAATAGCGAGGTAGAGTTAAGGCTAAAAAAGAAACTTAATCCTGAGCCTATGTACTATTTTAGAAGAGTGATGCCTTTTTCTGTGCCCGCATATGAAAAAGACATAGGGTTTGATTTGGAAGAAGGAGATTGGGTGTCACCATATGGGAAGGGGCAAAGATCAGATCTCATCTTGAGACTTACTCGGCGATTTGTTTCGTCAAAGGATTATGACATTACGCTTGCAATCTCATTTTCTAATGATGGTGATGGTTTGCAGGAATATTTGTTTGATGAGTACGATCTAAGTGAGTTCAAGTGGCCTTATATGGCTCCTACGAATGGTTATATTAAAGAGGTGATGCTAGAACAGCATGCATCTGAAGGTGCCAGAACAACAAATTTCGATACTGATAAATTAAATTATTTGTTTAGGGTTAGAACAGTGAAGGATGAAAATGGTAATATTAAATCGGCTTGTTATGCTCGGATGGGTTCTATCGGGTTGGGGTGGACTGAGAAAATCCGCTGGAAGTACTGGTTTAATCCTAATGGTACTCGTAATCTTGAAGATGATCCCAAAAAGAATATAGAACTTGCTAAGTGACTTCAGTATAGGTTTGACAGAACGAGAAAGGTGTCAGTTCTATTCTTTTAGCATTAGTGTTGACGTGTATGAACATAATGTGTAATGATTCTGGGCATGGGAAGAAAACCGAGAATTGAATATGAGGGCGCTGTATATCATGTGATGTGCAGAGGCAATCGACAAGAGACTGTATTTGAAGATGATCAAGACTGTCAGATGTTTTTAGATACGTTGGGTGGTAAGTTTACGTGGGTTGTATGTCAAATATGTTGTAGAAGTAAAAAAATCTAAAGAAAGACTGTTATGCAAATTCAAGAAAATTCTAAAATAATAGGACTGACACCTTTACGATGCGGTCAATTGAAAAGAATTCTCGATCAGGAACTTTTAGAAAACAATACAGTGAAACATACTTCAAATGCAACGTGGCAGAGGTGTCAGACAATGGTTGTCTTAAGAACTCGTTTCTCAAGACTATACGAAAATGAGGCTGACTTTGGGGAAGATCTTGAAATGGATGTCAATAAAGATCCTCACTACCCAGTAGGGAAAAGTTATTACTGTCCTATACATGAGGAAGCCTTGATAGCCCCATTTTGAAGAATGAGTAGAGGATATAAAAGTAATTAGTTCAGGGAAGAACTTACAACTACTCCTACACATCACAGGGACATTTGGCTGAATACAATGACCGTGGGTGGTGGTGCAGCAGATAACATAAACAACCCTTATGACGATGACACTTGGAAAGATATAAACGGTATGAAATTTGGTGATTTTGTGTTTTTTACTGACACTTCGCCTAGTAAGAACAGAACTGCAGCGCATGAGCTGCTTCATTTCGCGGGACTCCAAGACTCTGGACCGCCAGGAAACAATACAGCCAATATTATGTACTATGCCGGTAGTAGTACGAAGTATTTTTCAGGGTACTTCAAGGTAGAACGTGTTGTGACTGGTAAAGGTAAGTCATATAGTCCTAAACAGTACGAATTGCAGTGGGAAACCATTGCTAGATAAGGAGTTTGTAAATGAAAATATTTGGTCAGTATTGCTTGTTGTGTTTGGCTTGTGTGATAACTGCTAATGCTCAGTCTGATAAAGTGGTGAAAGTAATGAAGCATATGAAGAAAGGCGAACCCGTTTCTTTGGTGCTTCAGGATTACACAAATGACACTGAAAGTGCAGTCGCTTTCTTGCGGGAAATGGACTCCTTGCAAGACGACAAAAGTCGGTTGAAGGTAGTTCAGTTTTCTTCCGCTTTGGCTCTAAAATCGAGGAGAACAAAGGGACAACAGAAAGTTCGTGATCAAGACGCTTTTGTTATAGCTATGATAGCGTTACTCGACAAAGATCCTTGCGGTCGAGTGCGATCGGCAGCGGCAAAGGGTTTGCTAGAGGGCGGGGTGCCAAAGCTTGTAGATCGCCATAATGCGTCAGTCCTTCGAGCAGTCGAAAGGCATAAAGATATTGATACACTTCTTCTTTATGCTTCGTTACCATCGTGTAATAAACAGAGCCTTGTGCACATAGCACGAAAGATCAAACCCGACAGCAAGCGGAGTAGCTATAAATTGAATAGTATTCTCGCAAGGTGTGGCGATAACTCTGCAACTGAATGGCTATTGGCTGAAGCAAGTGAATTATCAGAAATCAGCAATATCTATCTGTACGAACTTGTGGATGCTTTATCCTTTGTTTCTGAAGATCGTGTTCAGAAGTATCTGGCTGTCGAGCTGCGATCAGAATTGTACGTTTCATTGCTTGGAGGAGGGCAGATTCCTAAGCGGAATTGTTTTGCGCTCGCCTTGGTTAAGATGAATAGAGATAATGATAATTTTCCCGTAAAGGACGAAAATTATATCTTTAATGCGGATGATTTAGATAAGATTGAACAATGGTGTGCTGATGAACTTGGTATAAATGTTCCTCTTGAGCCACGCAAAGAATTAAACGTAATACCAAGTTTTGAGCCAATGCAGGAATGATATTTAAAGGTGTCAGCCCTCGCAAAGAAGGGGGCAGCCAATGAATCTTAGGTGCGCCAAGAAAAGCTTAGTGCGTCTGTCGGGGTGTAAGTCCCCGTTGAGCAAGGAATAGTCATCCACTCATATCCTCCTTTGCTTTTTAAGTTTTCCTCCGTCGGTTCTACTGACCTGACATAGATGGCGTGACAGGTTTCGCAAGTGTGGTGAAGGCAACTACTAAAAAAAATTTGAGATTTTGCTTGCAATTTTATTTAAAATGGATAATAATTACACCACTTATTGAAAACTAGGGAAGGTTCTATCCGTGAAAACAAAAGATAATACATATAATGAAGCGAGACGGATTATTCTAAAGAATGGTGGAATAATTAAGACAGCAGAAGCTATACGAGCAGGGATACATCCAAGAACGCTGTATCAAATGCGAAATGAAGGAAAAACAGAACAACTTTCAAGAGGTGTTTACCGACTGACTGATATTGGGATGACCACAAATCCTGATCTTATAGTTGTTGCAACAAGAGTTCCGAATTCTGTGATTTGTCTTATATCTGCACTGTCTTTTCATGAGATGACAACAGAAATACCTCACATGATTTATGTTGCAATTCCTAGAAATGCAAAACCACCTATAATTGATTTTACTCCAATACAATGTCATAGGTTCTCGGAACAGTCTTTTAATGCGGGAATTGAGACTCACAGAATAGACGGCGTTGATGTCAAAATTTATGATCCCGAAAAAACTCTTGTAGATTGCTTTAAGTTTAGAAATAAAATAGGTATGGATGTGTTTCTGGATGCACTTAAAATTTACAAGAGTAGCAGGAAGTTTAATCATGCAAAAATCATGAAGTATGCAAAAACCTGTAGAGTTTATAAGCTTGTTAAACCTTATATTGAGGCAAATCTATGAAAGAAAATGAAAATATATCTGCATCAGTTAAGCAACGTCTTTTAAATATATCACGAAAAGGTGAAAGACCTTTTATGGAAATTCTTCAATACTATACTATGGAACGTTTTCTGTATCGCCTTTCACAATCTGTATATGCTGAGAATTATATTTTGAAAGGAGCTCTTATGCTAAAAGTATGGAACTTTTCGGAAGCTCGTTCAACAATGGACATAGATATGCTAGGAAAAACCAGTAATGATATACAGAACATTGTTTCGCAGATTAAAGATATTCTCTCCATTGAAATAGAGCCTGATGGACTACTTTTTGATTTGGATACAATTCAAACAGAACGTATAACAGAAGATTTGGAATATAAGGGAATTAAGGTTAAATTTCAAGTTTTGTTAGGAGCAGCACGAGTGAATATGCAGATTGATATTGGTTTTGGTGATATTGTTTATCCAAAGCCTAGCAAACAGGAATTACCTGGAATTCTTAAATATCCTACCCCATTTTTACTGTGTTATAGCAAAGAAAGTGTTATTGCTGAAAAATTTGATGCCATGATTCGTCATGGTCAGTTAAATAGTCGGATAAAAGATTTTCATGATATATGGGTATTGTCTAGACAGTTTGAGTTTGATTTTTCAAGTCTATCCAAAGCTGTTAAGTTAACTTTCAACCAGCGTGGTACAATAATACAAGAGCCAATTGAAGCATTCTCTAGTGATTTTGTTTTAGCTCATCAGAAAATGTGGGTATCTTTTTGCAAGCGAGTTAGAACAGAGTCTATTCCTGCATCATTTGAAAATATTATTGATGATATTAAAAACTTTCTAATGCCCGTAATAAGTAATAGTGATGATTTCTCTGAATGGAAACCTGGAGGACCTTGGAGATGAATGGAGATTATAATATAGAAGAACGCAACTTTGATGGTGGTGATCTCCTTCGCCGATACTTTTACGAAGATGCTCTCAATAAGCCGGCAATAGTGCAGGAAGGAACAAATAGCTGTTACGGACCAAATTGAAAGCGTATAGGACGACCACATTAAACCTGTACGGAAAAGGGCTGATTTCCATCCCGCAAACCGGGATCATATTTTTATTAGCAAGGGTGTCGTATAGTTTGAGCATGGATACGATGGTTTTGGCAGTTTTTCATTCTAAAAGTGCTTAAAAACTTCCAAGGATGTCATATCGAGGTGTTTTAGATACGATAAGTTTGGCATTTCCTGACTAAAAATTTCCCGTAAGGTCGTAAGATTTGAGGCTTGTTGTGACAGCTTTGGCAGTTTATGCTTTAAAAAAGAGGCGGTGGCAGGGACTTTTGAGTTTGTGTTGCTGTTTAATCTATTTTCTTCTGGTTTAGTTAGTGTCTGGGACTCCGAAAAGGAGAGTTATTGGTAACCTTTGTTTGACTTTTTTAAGGTAGTATATTATACTAATTAATAATATTTAGTAAAGAACGTTTGCTTTAGGAGCAGTTTGTATGCAAGACCAAAAATTACAACAAGAGAATAAACTCAAGAAAGATATGGTTAATTTATTTGACCGTGTTGTCTTTATTCTTGAACAGGCACGAGGTAATGTTGTTCGTGTTGTTAACTGTAATATGGTTATTGCTTACTGGTTAATTGGTCGGGAAATTATACATGAGTTGCAGGATGGGGAGGAACGTGCAGAGTATGGAAAACAAATTATAAAGGGCTTGTCAAAACAATTGACAGGATTTTATGGAAAAGGTTTTTCGGTTCAAACTTTATGGAACTATAGATCTTTTTATCTTGCTTATTCACAACGAATTGAAATTATCTCCCAGCCGGGGAGAGAATTTTCTGGTCAACAAAAAGTCTCCCTGTTGGGAAGAGAATGTAATGTAATAAATTTTAAGAATACAGAATTAAATAGTAGTTTTTCTCCGCATCTTACATGGTCTCATTATCGCGCTCTTATGCGTGTTAAGAATGTTGAGGCTCGCGAATTTTACGAACAAGAAGCTATAGAGTGTGGTTGGAACAAAACTCAATTAGAGCGTCAGATTCATAGTTTCTATTATGATAGAATTATTGCTAATCATGGAAAACAAGGATTGTTGTCTGAAGGTAGGGAACGTTTGCCTGGCGAAAATTTGTCGCCTGATCAAGTATTAAAATCTCCTATGGTGTTGGAGTTTCTTGGCTTGCCTGATTCATTAAATTTGCATGAATCTAAGTTGGAACAAGCAATTATTGAAAATTTACAGAATTTCTTGTTAGAACTTGGCAAAGGCTTTTCGTTTGTTGCACGGCAAAAACATATTCGTTATGATGATGATGATTTTTATATTGACCTTGTTTTTTACAATTATGTTTTAAAATGTTTTCTGCTTATTGATTTAAAGATGGGAAAGTTGACTCATTCGGATATTGGACAAATAGATGGATATGTTAGGTTTTATGAAGATAACTTTAAATTGCCAGGCGACAATCCAACTGTTGGCTTGCTTCTTTGTTCTGATAAATCAGAAGCTGTTGCAAAATACTCAATTCTTAATGAAAGCAAGCAGATTTTTGCTTCTAAATATCTTCCTAATTTGCCGAGTGAAGAACTATTGCGGCAAGAAATTAAGCGTGAGCGTCAATTTATAGAAGAGGTTATAGCAGAAAATAATGTTGATGATGTACCGTTGGGCGAAGAAGTGGTTCCGTTGTAAATGTGAAGAATCGATAATAGATGAGTTGAGATTTTTTAAGAACTCGGATGACTATGATGATTGTCAGATCTGTTGGGGAAGCCTTGGACATCTTATGGGGTTAAAGTCCCCTTTGAGTAAAGATTAGCCATCAACTCATACCGAGTGTTGGCTCTATTGCGGAGATAGATATGTATTATATATTGAACAATATAGAGTAAGCGTACACAGGGAATAATAAAAGTTAAAACTTAAAAGGGAAAATGGAAAAGGGTGGAAAAGCTTCCGCAGGTCTGTAAAAAAAAAGTGGTTGAAAACTGCCAAGGATATCATATTGATGTGTTTTTGATATGATGGCTTTGGCAGTTTATGGTTTAAATAAGAGCCCCGTTTTCTAAGTTAATTCAAATATGACAATTTTTTATAATTTTGCAAGAAAAATCTTTTATAAGGACTGTCCGGATAAAACAATTTGTAAATCACTAATAATAAACCGTTTAGAGTTTGGTCGAGGCTGTCGGTGTCTCGGAACGCTGAGCATGCAGGTGATGTTTGACAATGAAATACACCATGAAGCACACGAAAATCATGAAGAATACACGGTGTTTAAACGGTGTACTCAACTTCATGTTCTTCATGGTATTCATTATTGAATTTTTTTGTATATTACAGCCTATTAGTATTTTTAGTTTGATTAAAAGATTTGTTAACAGTATACTATTGAAATATCTCAATCCTTTAGTTTGATAGTAGCCTCGCAAAACTTTAGGAGTATAAAAAATAATTTTTAAGGACTGATTTAACAACCGCCAAGGAATCGCATAAGGATCGCATTGTGATGGAAAGGAAAATTTTATGAAATATTTGGCTCTACCAATTTCAATAAATGAGCTTGTTCACGGTCATGCGGTGGAGTGGGAGCGTATTGAATTTAAGGAGGGCTGGAATCCTGCAGATATACTTCATAGTATATGTGCGTTTGCTAATGATTTTCATAATCTTGGGGGTGGATATATTGTTGTTGGTGTTTCAGAAAAGAATGGAGTGCCAGTGCTACCACCAAAAGGTTTGCATCAGAATCAACTGGATAAGATACAGAAAGAACTTCTCAATTTAGGTCACTCAGCAATCCAGCCTATGTATCACCCTATTTCCGTTCCCTATGTTATTAATAAGAAGCACATACTTGTTGTTTGGGTTCCCGGTGGAGAAACAAGACCTTATCAGTGCAAAGTTTCTCTGTCGCCGAAAAAAGATCAATGGGACTACTACATTCGTAAGCAATCCAGCTCTGTGCGTGCAGTTAAACAGGATAGACAAGAGTTGCTAGGACTAGCAGCTACAGTGCCTTTTGATGATCGATTTAATCAGCAAGCAACACTTGATGATTTGTCGCAACGTCTAATTGAGGAGTTTTTAATCGAAGTAAATAGTGAGCTTGCAAATCAAATTACTAAACTATCAATAGAAACTATTGGTCGACAAATGAATATCATTGGTGGTTCTATTGAGGCACCATTTCTGAAAAACATAGGTTTGATGATGTTTAGTGAACAACCAGAGCGTTTTTTTCCTGTAACCCAGATAGATGTGGTTTATTTTCCTGATGGTCCAGGAGGGGATATTTTCGAAGAAAAAGAATTCAAAGGTCCGTTGTATCGCATTATTCGAGATGTACTTAGCCATATTCAGCGTAATTATTTAAAGCAGACAATTATCAAATATCCTAACCGTGCCGAGGCAGATCGTGTTTGGAATTATCCTTATGCCGCCATCGAAGAAGCTTTGGTAAATGCGGTGTATCATCGCTCTTACGAAATCCGTGAGCCTGTAGAAGTGCGTATTACGTCAGATGAACTTGTTATACTTAGCTTTCCAGGTCCAGACCGCTCTGTCAAAATTGAGGATATAGCTTCTGGTAGAGCTGTTAGCCGACGGTATCGAAATCGCAGAATAGGTGAGTTTTTGAAAGAGCTTGAATTGACAGAAGGGCGTTCTACCGGGATTATGAAAATTAATAGAGCTATAGCTCTGAATGGTTCTCCTAAACCTATTTTTGAGACAGATGAGGAGCGTAACTATTTTTTGGTGCGTTTTCCTGTTCATGTGAAATCTTTAAATCAAGAAAATGCACAAGTAACCGAACAAGTAACCGAACAAGTAACCGAACAAGTAATTCGGTTGGTTTCCGTAGTAGAAAATCAGGCAAAAGGGACTCGGGAACTAATGGAAGTTTTGAAATTAAGCCATAGACCTACATTTCTTTATGATTATTTACAACCTGCTCTTGAAAATGGTTTGATTGCAATGACACAACCAGACTCACCTAGAAGTCCTACTCAAAAATATCGATTGACTGAAAAAGGTAAACAAGTTCTGAATAATAAATTAGGCAACGCTTCATTATGAAAACGACGCTCTGGGTAGACGTACGAAAAGACTGGATTTTGATGAGAATTTGATTGCAATAACAAATAGTTTTATCTACAATGAGTACTCATCAGCCTTTGCTATTATGTATCATATAGGCTACGGCTCGACAGGGAACTAACCAACGCAGTTATGAATACAGACAATTACAACTATATATTTGATGACATCGGCAACCGGATAACTGCATTATCCACCGTGGATTCGGTAACCTCAGAGATGGATTATCTGTGCAACGCCCTCAACCAATATACAAACATCATCAGCGGAACGACAGAACAACCAACATATGATGCTGATGGCAACATGACTAACTATCTAGGAATGACTTATACGTGGAATGCTGAAAACCGCATGACCTCCGCGACGAACACTGCTGATGGCACATACATCACATACTCATATGACTATGATGGTCGGATGATTAAGAAAGTTGTTGATGGGGAGCAGACGTTGTATTATTGGAACAGAAATCATATTATTAGTGAAATGACAGATTCATTTACCAATTTTTACACTTGGGCAAATGGCGAAACATTGACCGCCAGTTTGGGTGGTGAAACAGTTTTCTATTGCCACGATGCAAATAAGAATGTGACTGATTTAGTGGATGATTCAGGTACACACTTAGTGCACTATGATTATTCGCCTTTCGGGGTTCAAAGTTCAAACGTTTACAGTTCGCCTTTCACAGTTTCGTTAAATCCCTTTGGTTTTTCCAGTGAATATTTTGACTCAACAACAGGTCTTGTTGAATACAAGTACCGCAAATACAATCCATACCTCGGCAAATTCCTCTCAAGGGATCCAATAGAGGAAAAAGGTGGCCTCAATTTGTATGCCATTTGTGGTAATGACTTGATTAATAAAGTAGATATAAACGGTTTATGGCCAGGTGTTTGTGAGGATCTAGGAGAAGATGATGTATTTGAAGACTGGCAATTCGTACATGTAGAGCCTGTTATAGAACAACAATTAGTTAATAACGGTACTTATTTTATACAGGAATTTGATGTATATTGGATTAGAGAATATAAAAGAAAGTATTGTTGTTGTGGTAAAGAGGTATGGAGGACAGGATATTCTGATAAAAAAATAGAACTAACAGCAGATAACGATACAGGTTATCCGTATTATGGTATGAGTAATCCCATGGGAGTATCTATAGTACCAACCGCATTATATAGTCAACTAGTAACTCAAATTGGAAACGCAACAAGTTTTGCTCCTTTGAAAACGGATCTACATACTCAAGACCAAGTAAGAAATAGGGCAATGCAGAATGCACCAAAAGATTATGAATATGGTAATATCGTAGCACCAAAAACAAAACTTTGCTGGTGATAATTATTAATGAAACAACTACATACGTAACGAGAGTTTATGTTTATAACCAAATGTATTATCGTTCGGCAGTTGAGATTAGGAGTAGATAGTTATGAAACGTTGGTTGGTTATTATAAATTTAATTGTCATTTTTTTGATCATTTGTTTTAACATAAATTTTACTTGTCTCCAAAGTGAAAGATTGATGGCTAGAGTTAAGTTCGCAAGGTTAAATGTACTGTTTGTTTCTACATTAGAGCGTGATGAATCGTTGTTGTTATGTTTTGTAGTGAAGTATTGGGAGAACAGGAAGTATCTTTCAAAAGAAGAACAAAATGATAATATAAGATTTCTCAAAATGATTAAATTGTATAGAGATAATTATTTTGACATTTCAACTACAAATAGCTTTTGGTATCAAGATGCTGATAAAATATTTCGTGAACTTGATTAAAAATTGGGATAAAAAATATGAAAAAACTAAAAAAGACATATATAATTATTAGTATTAATGTTTTATTTGTATTGCTTCTAGTAGCTGGAAATATAATTATTTTGGACAGAAGGCATAAAGCATTCTTAGCGCGGGAAAGGATCAATCGTTGCTTAGCTATCATTGAATTATATGGTATGAAATCAGACGAATTGATGTTGGATTATGCTATTGTTGAATATTGGTTTTCTAAGGATACTTTACCTAAATCAGAGCAATATAGTGCTATTACTACATTAAATAGCATTAAGAAGTATAGAGGAACAATACCAAAAGCAGAACCTAATGAATTATATCCTTCGTATATTATTCATAAACAGGCTGATCTTATTCTAGAGGAAGCTGCAAACACTCCATTCAGTGATTTTAAAACATCGAAAATGCAAAACTTAATTGATTATTTCTTCTGATTGTTACCCAATAAAAACGGTATAGGACTGCCAAATTAAAACGGTACAGAAAAGGGGTGATTTCCATCCCACAAACCGGGATCGTATTTTTATTAGCGTAGTTGTCGTAGAAAAGAAAGGGAAAATTGAAAAGGGAAAAGGGAAAAGGGTGGAAAAGCTTCCGCAGGTCTGTAAAAAAAGTGATTGAAAACTGCCAAGGATATCATATTGATGTGTTTCTGATACGATAAGGTTGATTAAAAAAGTTAAAACTTAAAAGGGAAAATGGAAAAATACAGGTAGAGCGAAGCTTTGCCCCACGGAAAAGGATTTTCAGGGCATGGAAGGTTCTGAAATATCAACTACAAAAAAATACCTGATTACAAAATAACGCCTTTACAAGCAAACTCATTTCTGCCACAATAAGGCTGTATTAAAAACACATTTAATTTTGAAGAAAACAATAGAATCATACGATAGTAATATGGTTGGTAACACTTAACGATCCGATTGCATCACCTGACAAACCGCATGTCAGATAACTCAGCAAAGGAACTTGCAAAGAATCTTAATGAAACAGAAACAATCTATCCTGGAACAAATTTGCGTCTGCTATACGAATTGGTGTCAGGTTAAATCCGTGGAGTAAGGAAGTCTGAAGCTAAACAGGGCTTACTGTTTAATGCAAGATAGGACGCTTCGCTACTGTCGCAGGCTCCAGTCTCGGCAAGCCGGTTCCTATATTTTTGTGCTAAGATGATTTCGTCCCGCAGAGCGGGATTAGCAAGCTAACCAAACCATTCTTAGCTAGCCATAGGCTAGTCCCGCAAAGCGGGAATGCGTAATATTGCATTATAAATTCATAAAATTTTAATATAAAGTCATCTGCAAGCTTTTTAGTCAAAAAAGCCTAAAACCCTTGCACTTTAAGCGTTGTTAGTATAGCATAATACCTTGTTAAAAAACAGGTTATGAATTAAACAGGATGCCCGAAAAACTACTCTTTGCTTACAGTGACCCACAGGAAAGTTTCACCACCGATTTTTCTATAATCTTTAGATTCTATGGCGAAACCGACCTGATGAAGGTCGGCATACAATTCTTGCGGGTTTTTATGGCTGTAGAAAAGCTCTTGTCCCATAAATTCTTTGTAGCCGTTAAATCTGTTATGACCAGTATACTCTTTTGTTGCATAAGTGAATAATACCTTTCCCCCCGGTTTTAGCCATCTATAAAATTTCTTAAACAAAGACAGGTGATTTTCAGTTGGAATATGAAATAGACTATAAATTGAGGTAATTGCATCAAACTGATTATTCACAAATTCAATATCCCGCATATCGGACTGAATGGTTTTCATTTCCGGTACATATCTTGATGCTAATTCAAGCATGTTTTTAGCCACATCCACTCCGGTAATATTCCAGCCATGGTCAACGAAAAGTCGATCAAAAGGTTCACCGGCTCCACAGCCCAAATCAAGCAATCTGCCTTGCTTAACATTCAGCCTGTTATAAAAAGAGCTAAACACATCTGTCATATCAAAAAGTTTGCGATTATCATCGTAGGTTTTAGCAAATTCATTATATATTTGTTCAATTTTCATGTTATTTTTTTACTATTGAGGGACTACAGGACTGCTCTCTAGAGCGAATCTTAATTCATTTTACTGTATTAAATCCCTCATGTTGCCACTCCGCTTTGCTACGTTGCTTTAGGCATGCTAAAGCCTCACTTCGTGGTTTGTTTTTTTTGATCGTTTATTTTTGAATGACTTTATAGCATCTTTGTTTTAAATGCTTTATACAAGGCGAAATAGGTGCCCGATCTCCGCTTTGCGGGACTGGCAAGCCAGCTATATTTTGCCTTCATTTCATTACGGCACACTCTGCTGAGAGCAGGTACAAGCGTTGCTTGTATTTTATCTCCACGGGTTTACCCCCGTGGCTACATGCTATCGCTTCCCGCATACGGGACTAGCAGAGCTAGCCATCTGTAATCAGAATTGCTAACATGCATTGTTCCATAATCCCGCCGAGCGGGACTAGCAGAGCTAGCACACTATTGCTTATTTTCATAGAAAAAGCAATAGAACAAAAGTTTTAATGGCGATGCATATTTTAGAGCAAAGCGACTTTCGTGTTTTTTCGTGCCTTTCGTGGTAAAAAATCTTCTCTTAATTCGCCTGTCGCGCCGTAGTCCGGAACGGCGTAGGCGGATGCTAATTAGCGAAATTAGCTGACTAAAACTCTTCTTTTTTTATTAGTTAGATTCGTTTGATTCGTGGTTAATACTCTTTTGGTTGCGGCTCGACCGCACTATGCTTATTAATTTTATTTTATTAGTTTTAAAAGATTTTCTGCATTGCTTTTTATTTCCTGCATTGATAAATCTGTTTTGTATAGAGCAGAACCGATACCAGCTCCAACTGTATATTGCAGGTAGGCATTTAGATTGCTTGGTGAAACGCCTCCTACTGCAAGAAAATCTGCTGGTACAACAGCTTTCATATCTTTTATATACTCAGGTGCTAATCTACCTGCTGGAAACAACTTTAAGAAATCTGCACCGCTTTCAAGTGCTGTAAATGCTTCAGATACTGTAAATACACCAGGTAAAGATAAAAGTCCAAGCTCTTTTGTTTTTTGAATAACCGCAGGATTGCAGTTTGGTGATATTATATATTTGCCACCAGCTTTTTGAACAGCTTTGACTTCTTCTGGAGTTAACACAGTTCCTGCACCAATTTCAACATCGGCATTTTCAAAGTGTTTTGCAACAAGTTCAATAGACTCAAGAGCACTTGGAGAATTCATTGTAATTTCAATTAGTTTGATTCCTCCATCGGCCAATGCCTGACAAATGTTAATTGATTCACTCGGGGTGATTCCACGCAGGATTGCCACTATTGGACAACTCTTTAACTTTAAAGACATATCATTTTTGTTCATTATTTTCCTCTCTTTTTTAATTGTCGCTACGCGACTAACCAGATAGACCAAGGACTCTCGACTAAGGACTTAAACCCACAAGGCTTATCCTGCATTTTGTTCACCCTCTGCCACTGCTTTCCAGAGGGCTACTGAACTCTACTACAGTCGGTCACCGCCCGAGGCTATCCGCCTTCGTTCCTACGGCGCGACAGGCAGGTGTGGTGTATGTTAACCAGCCTTAGTCCGCCAAAGCTCCTCCCGCTTTTAGGGGAGGTCACCTCGCCTGCGAGGTGGGAGGGGTATTCATTCAAAATTGGATGTTGGACGTTCTATGTTGGACGTTCTCACCTATAATAAATACCTGCGGAGCTATTCCAACCTTAACCTTAATCTCAACCTTAATCTTGACCTTACCCGGCTATCTTTTAACTCGTCCCGAGGCGTCGCCCCCCATAAGGGACAAGACTTCGCTACGTGTTACATAATTAAAGTCACCTTTTATTGAATGCTTGAGACAGCTTGCTGCAACAGCAAAACTGATTACATCCTGCTTTTCAGGTAAATCATCGCTGTAGAGAGCGTGAATGAGTCCTGCCCCAAACGAGTCGCCTCCGCCAACACGATCAACAATGTTCTTGATTTGATATGGTGTATAGTTCCCATTGCCATCAATAGGAGCAAAGAATGCCTTGTCACTTGCTTTGTCGAACAACATTGCTCCCCAATTGTTATGAGTTGCAGATTTGCTTTCACGCAATGTAATTGCAACTTGTGAAACATTTTCAAAGCGTTCAATAATTTGTTTTGCCACAGATTTATAACCCTCAGTATCTATATGCCCACTTGTAATAGATGAATTCTCTGCCACAATTCCAAAGACATCGGTTGCATCTTCTTCATTTGCAATTACAATATCCACGTATGGAACAATCTGACTCATGCAGTAATCGGCAAGTTTTTGTTTTTTCATTTCAGGGTGCCAGTTCCACAGTTTTTTTCGGTAATTCAGGTCGCACGAAACTTTTGCACCACTGTTTTGTGCATGTTTCACAAGCTCGAGAGTGGCATTAAATGCTTTTTCACTTAGCGATGGTGTGATGCCTGTTATGTGCACATGCTTAACTCCTTCAAGTGCATTCTGAAAATCATATTCTTCAGGACCAGTCATTGAAATTGCAGAAAATTCCCTATCGTATATAACAGATGATGCTCGCTGGTTTGCTCCTGTTTCAACATAGTAGATTCCCATTCGACTATTTTCCTTGAGCAAAACAGATGACACATCGACACCAACCCCACGCATCTGTGCAAAAAAGCTTTCAGTAACAGGGTTATTTGGCAATGCAGTTAAGTATTTTGCATTTGATCCAAACATTGATACAGAGGCGCAGACATTTGCTTCACCGCCGCCAAACGTTGCATCTAAGCTCCCCGGCAGGCATTGTCTAATTCTTTTGAATTCCGAAGGACAAAGTCTTAGCATGACTTCTCCAAATCCTAATATTTTATCTTTTTCCATTTTATTTTTTCTTTCAATAAATTGAGCTAACATTCAAAAATTATATATTTGTCTGTGATTATACGAAATATCAGTTGATTTTTCAATATGCTTAGGTTAACATTTGTATGCGTATTATTAACTACTGTGCAGTTAAAAATGATAAGTGGGAAGTGTTAGGTGTTGTTTATCTTCTTCCTTGGCCTTTAAGATAATCATGCATCGTCTTTCAGACTATGCTGAATTACGGGATCTGAGATTACTTCATAGTAGTGGTGGATGCTAACTGAAAGGAAAATAAAAGATGAAAAGTAGAGATATTATTTTAAAAAAACTGGGTGATGCTCTAGATTTGGTAATAGGGAAGTTGTGGCATGTTATGCCGGACGAAAAATATCCTATAGATGCGGAATATCTTATACATTCACGTTTGATAGTTGTTTTATCAGGAGAGAAAAATGCATTTTTACCTTTAGATTCAGGGCGAGAAAACATACATTTATCATCGGGTGATATGCTTTATTGTCTGCCAAAATCCTGGGAGTTACATGAGTGGAAAGGTAAATATGAGATGCTTTGCATTGTGCCCAGAAAAGATTATTTAAGAGTTTCCTTATATATTAACAATCGTTTTGACAATATAGATAGACCTGCTCCGATTTTTCATCACACAGGTTTACCGTATCCCGAAGCCATGCGTCATGTACTTGGAGCATTAAATTCATCCTGGAACACAAAAGATAAGAACACTACAGAATTACTTATTAAATCATTAATTTCCATTTCAATATATGAATGTGGAAGAAAGATTTTCAATCCACAAGGACAATCACAAATACTTTATGACAGAATGAGAAACTGGATTGCAAACAGTTTTCAGGAAAACATTAGTAGAGATGTTATTGCAAAGGTTTTCGGTGTAAGTTCCGGATATGTTTCACAGTTATTTAAGAGATATAGCGGTCAAAGTTTTCAAGATTTTTTAACGCTATGCAGGATGGATCATGCAAGAGAGTTGTTGGAAACAACAAATTTAAATGGGAACCAGATTGCATATCAATCAGGTTATAATAACTATGTGCATTTTGTTCGACACTTTAGAGAGAGAAATGGGCTATCTCCGCAAAAATATAGAACATCTTTAAATCAAAAAAACTAATACAATAAATCTTAGCTTTAGCTTCCACCGATTTCATTTGCAAAATTTTCCATGAATGAGTCAATGTTTTTTCTGCATTTTCTGTTCTGAAAGGCGGTGAGCATCGGGTCACCGGTCTCCATCATTTTCTGCTCCAGTTTGTTCTGTAGTGTTGCTATTTGTTCAGCGTAATCCGGACTATCAATCAGGTTGTTTCGAGCATCTGGATCATTTTTGAAATCATAAAACTCCTCAGGAACTCGATGGAGAAAAAGCTCCACTCGTTCAGCAATTTGCAGGTCTGTTTCAGCTGCATGTTCCATGGCATGAAAAGTTCTCCCTGCCATTGATTCATTCTTAAAGATTTTTTTTCCATCTGACCATGGATTGAATATGTAGCCGAATTGACTGTTTTGAATGCAGCGCATTGGATAATTTCTCTTCGCAGCAGTCTGATTGAATTGTGTAAAAACAAATTCTCTATTCTGTTCTTTTCCCTGCAATACAGGTAAAAATGATGTGCCATCGAATGCAATATCGGTTGTAATGCCCGCAGCTTCAAGAAATGTCGGCATCAAATCTACTCCTGCCAGAAAATGTTCTTCATCAATAATGTTGTTTTGAATAACTTTTGGCCATCTTGCAATCATTGGTGTGCGAGTGCTGTTTAGGTAGCAGTTGGTTTTTGCGAATGGGAATGCCATTCCGTTGTCTGATAGAAAAACTACCAATGTATTATCTTTTAGTCCCTGCTTGCCCAGTTCATCAAGAATTTCACCAACGGTGTCGTCGCATCTGCGAACAGAGCTATAGTCTTCGGATATTTCCAGACGTACTTCCGGCAAATCTTCAAGAAAGCCAGGAACTGTAACCTCCTCTGGAGTAAACACTTTGGATGGTATTGCGGCCTTAGATTGGTTTTCATTATTGTACCATTTAGGATCATCATTACCGTAAAAAGGTCTATGCGGATCATGAGAATTAGCCATCAGAAAAAACGGCTTTCCTGCTTTAACGGCATCTTTCATAAAATCAGCTGCGTACTTGCGATACAAACTTGGGTTGCGTCCATGTCCCAAATCGTCCATGTCATAACTCATATCCCAGCCCAAATCGATGTAAGGAGATGAATGATCCAGTTTGCCAAGGATTCCAGCAGTGTATCCTGCTTCTTGTAGTTCGCAGGGAAGTAAAGATATATTCTCGTAGCGCAAATGAAAAAAGCCTTCTCCTCCGCTATTATGTGGATATAAACCTGTAAGCATACATGATCTGCTTGGTTGACATACCGCTATTGTGATGTGTCCATGATTAAAACGAATACCTTCTGATGCAAGTTTGTCAATGTTTGGTGTAGTTTCTGGAGTAGGGCAGCCAAATGCTCCTACCGCATCCCAGTTCATGTCGTCGGCTGTTATAAATAAAATATTTGGTTGTTTGAGCATTTTTATTCCGTTTCTTTGCCTTTTTGCATTAAAACTAATCTTTTTTATTGGACCCTTTTGGCAGAGCCGCGGCTATTTCCTCGGCAACCTTTTGCGCCAAGTATGCGTATCCATCTGCGCTGAAGTGCACATCATCTTTTGCTCTTTGTATTTTGGGTAATCCTAAGAGTGCATATGCATGAAGATCATTAATAAAGATATTAGGCTCTTTCTGTATTTTAGAGGGTAATACTTGAATTTTCACAGAATTTATAGTAAAAAGGAAACTCCCTATTTACCAAAACCAACAATAAGGAGTTCCTTAAATGAATAGATATCAGAATATCACAGAATTATTAGATATTCAAGACTAGAAAACAGAAAATATAGAAATTAATGATAAGGATGAAAGTATAACCATACAAATTGATAGAATAGCGGTAGTCCCTATGAATATTCTTGTTGTGGAGAATATATCATGTTTGCTTATGACCAGTATCCTGAACGGTGTATTGAGGATATACCTGTTTGGGGTAAAACATGTTTTATTGAATTCAAGCAAGCTCGTATAAACTGCCCGAGTTGCAATAAGATATGAGCTCTTTCATATCTGCAACGAAAACACGTCTGGTGCCTCCTACAAATGCGTTGAATGTAATATATCTCCAAGTACGATCCCATGCAGGGTGAGGATCAATTCTCATAACGCTATCGTTGCATGTCTGCAGGGTGTTTATTCTGATGATAGTCTCTTCCTTGCCTGTTCTCAGGTCAATCCATCGTATTGGTATTGTTCCATCACCAAATGCCATGTTTTCCAATGTGTATGTATCTGTTAGTAAATGCCGACCATCAGGGTGGATGGTAGGGTGACCTGAGCCGACGACATCGTTTAATATTTTTTTCAATTCAGTGCCGTCGGAATTAACTTGTACGAATCGCATTACATCACGATCTATATTGAGATTCATTGATATGTGCTCACCGTCAGGAAACCATGTTGCATGGTGACCGTGTTTTTCCCATTGCTCTGGACCTACTGTACATTGTGGCGATTTTCCATCAAGGTTTGTTGTAACCCAGGCAAACCTTACAGCGGAAGCATCTATCTTGAACATATTGCAGCGAGGCTCATCTGTTGCCGGAAACCATCTCAGGCTAAGCATAAGCCGGTTACCTTGAGGATTGAATTTGCTGTGAAAACCGTAAATTTCGTACTGTTTAGGATTATCCATTAGCACTGCTGGATCAGATTGGCTCAATAAATCAGCAATGGATGCAAGCAAACGTGTTTTGCCAGTAGAGGTATCAGTTATATAGAATCCATCATTCTCGGATGGTCCAATGTTTCGTTGCATTTTATCCATGGGAATGCAGACTCCGTATCCTCCTTGAGTTTTACGCATAGTTGTCATGTTCGCAGATATTAGCCACCGTCCATCTGGCGATGCGTGGTAAACAGTTCCATCCATACGTTTACGCTTGCCTGCCAAAGGGTCTAGTTTCCATGCAAAAGGTTTCCAACTTTCTGTATCCACATCATTGAAAAATAGCTCGTGGTCGGATCCACCCCAGTTTATATTGGCCCCCATTTGAGGTTCCCAACCACAGGTTTGAGCCACAATGCGATTTTTTCCTGTTTCTAGGTCGACTAGACAAATGTTCCCAGCTTCTCCAGGTTCTGGTGGCCGATCTTCGAACGGCAGTTGAAACACAGCCAGATATCGCCCAGATGGGCTAATGGGCGATGTATCGAAAAATCTGTGGATACAGCTCGGACGATCAGGTGTGACGCACCATACAGGAACCTTAGGATCAAACTCTAAGTATTTTGGAAAACTATCGTGTATTATCATTTTTACTTCTTTTTTTTGTTTAGGTTCTGTCAAAAGTTTTCACTCTTTCCCAGCCCTATTTTCTTATAAATCAACCAGTTTTCGCTCTTCGAGCTACACCTGGCAAGTCGGGATATAGACTATTTTGCCTTATCCTCTTTTTTTTCGGTTCACCTGTCTGCGTGCTACGCACAGGCAGGCAGAACCGACACTACAACTGGTAAATGTATTTTAAGCTGTAATAACCAACATAGGCTTGTTCTTGATAGCTAGTTTGCTAGTCCCGGTTTGCGGGATTGTAGCGTCCGCTTTATGAGCGGAAATATGTTTTTCATATAATTTTTGACAGTACCATCATTTTGGTGTTTATCCGTCATCATTTACAATTATTATATGCTTCTCACGTACCACGTATCACTTAGTACTGCAACAAAGCTAGCTGTGCTATTAATCATTAATAGTTGACCATTAAAAATTATTTGATTGGTGTTGTGCAGATGACAATATCATCATATAAGGCAGTGCTTTTAACGTAAGGAGCCCACTCTTTGCCTTGTCCGCCGTGAAATGTTGAAAAATAGAAAGAGTCAATCAGCCCTTTGTCTTTAAGTCTTAGCCTAAGATCATCACGAGAAAGTTTCTTTATACCATTAACCCAAACCTCAACGACTCCGTTAGCTTTGCTGTCAGTGTTTAATTTGACATGCTGTACAAGTTTGTACCACTTGCCTGGTTCAAAGTTTACTCCCCGCAATTTAAGGTTTTCGCCCCATTTCCCGGGCATATCAACATAGTAAAGATATATTACACCTTCTCCGCCTTTTCTCCACATATAGCGAGCACTCCAACCTTCACCGTGTTTGGGTCTGTTTCCTCCTGTATATTTGCCCTCTCCACTGGTCAGACCTGGAAGTTTTCCGCCCATTCTAAAATCAAAGCCTTTTTCAAACTTTACATAATAGGATAACCAAAGGTCTTCTGATTTTGGGAGTGAAACCAAGAACTGGATTCCACCCTCTTTTGGGCCAACAGAACTGCGAGGATATTCAACTTTCAGAACGTTGCCACGTTCTTTTTCAATGTCTTTGACTATTGTTGCTCTGTCAAAAAGGGATTGCCACTTAAGAGTTGGAAAATCCTTTTTAAGCATCTCTTTTGTATATGCACCAGGCTTGTTACTATTAAACGTGACATTTAGAATATTTGTCTCGGCTTTTGCCACAGAAAGGATTCCAAAGATTATTATGTATATTATTTTATTTTTCATTATTGGATATTGGATGCTTTCTTAGATAAAATTTATTACTCCTCACGGAATGTCCTTTTTGCAGTCAACTGTGAACTAACGGTCTCACAGTCTAACTCACTAACTTTCTAACAGTCTAACTTGATTTTAGTTTCCCTCAATTGTTCCCATTATACCGGCAAATATTTTCATGTAGAAAATTTTTGCTGGTGGTGTATTTGTCTCCCAAGGACGAGAGTAGACTATTTTCAGTTTTGCCTCGCCAGTGTTTTTAACCTTGTATGTGAACAGGTATGTTCCGCCGGAACCAACTTTGTTGTTTGAGCTCTCTGCAGGTGTGTATTCTTTACCTTTGTTAAGTTGCTCAAGGCATGTGTTTTCAGTTGTAACATTTGTCCAGACATATCCAGTAGTCGGATTGCCTTCCAAAGAAACAGAGAAAACAGAGTCAATTGCTAGTCGCTCAATTTGTCCGGTATCCTTCAATGTATAAGGTTTTGACGAGCAACTAAACATTAGAGCTGTCAAAGTCAGTAACATTCCTGCTGTAACTATTTTTTTCATAATGTTCCTTTTTTTTTGACAACGTTTTAATTGCCATTTCACATTCTAACCTTTTTACTTTTCCATCTAATCAGGACCAAGGACTAAGGACTCTCGACTAAAACTAACAAAGCTGATTTTAGGAATCAACTGCTATCTTCTAACTTCCTACGTCCCCTCAATTTTTCGGTTGGATAGCTTTTCTGTCAGCGGGGACGCTGACCCTCCCATTGTGCAGTTTAATATTATCTTGTAGAAATGGGAGCCCACCCCCTCCGTTCTCGTTCCTCGAACACCTCCTCCCGCAGAGCGGGACTAGCAAAGCCAGCCGGGGAGGAGCTAATACGTCCTCGGCGTCCGTTGACAACAATTTCAATGGTTATAACCCAAAACTTCAAAAACAATTTCTCATTTGCG